>NZ_JARFNJ010000009.1:0-219037 GCF_029167165.1 Sphingomonas pollutisoli | reverse complement strand
TTCAAGTGCGCGCGATCAAATCGGAACGCTGCGCGGCATCAGATTGGAATGCCTGCGCGCGATCGTCGGAATCCGCAACAGGCCCAGCGTCGGCCAGGAATAGCCAAGCCCACGTTGCAGGAAGAAGGGCAGAACGTAATTGTTGGCGCCTAGCAGCACATAGCTGAACGCAAAAAGGATAACGCCGGTGACATATCGGGTGGTCCCCAGTTCGCGCATGCGAAACAGACTGCGGTCCTCGCGCTGTTCGTATCGGACGAAGATCAGGAGCGCAGCCAGCGCCAGAATCAGGAAGGCAATGATGATCAGATCGTCGTTATAGAAGTCATAGTAGGAGCGCTGGAGCGCATAGAGGAAAACGAACGATCCCAGCGCCAGTAGCAGGATCTGCCCTGCATTGCTCTGGCTGCGCACGTCGCTCGGCTCGACGTGATTGGGCAGGAAGGAGGCGGCCAAGACGGCGCCGACGAGCGCCAGTCCCCCCAGGATCCAGAACATCATTTGCCAGTGGTCGCTCGTTACCGAAACCGATGCGAGCAGGGGCGCACTCGCTGAGCCGGTCGCCAGCGCCACGGCGAAGACCCGGATACCCGTGAACCGGCCAGGGCCTGGCGCGATATGGCTGATCAATACGCGAGACATCGCCATAAATCCGCCGCCTCCGCACGCCATGATGATGCGGCCGATGCCAAAGGTTGTGGCATCACTGCTGATGCCGCACACCGCCGCCCCGATAATGTAGAGCGCGACCGCGGCGAGCACATAGGAGCGCCAGCCGATGCGCTCGACCGCCCATTGCATCTTCGCGATCACGATGACCGCCACGCAGGCGTAAAACACGCCAATGAGACTATATTCCTCGGGGCTGGCGTCGATTTCGCCCATGATCGGTGCGGCGGCGAAGGCCATCATGCCGGTCTGGAGAAACTCCAGGCAGCAGAATATGGCAACCGTAGCCAATAGTGGAAGGGAAGGGCGCTGCATGGCTTAGCGTTCGCGCGCGCCGCCGACATTGGCGCGGATGATCTTTTCCACCAGCGCATCGGCATCGGCGAGTTCGCGGTCGAAGACCTTGGTACCGTATTGCCTTGCGGGCTTGCCGATCGCGCTCAGATAAGGGCCGGAACGGTCGGTCGTATCGGCGGTTGCCCGCATAGAAAGGCCGATCCGCAGAGGATGGGCCGCGATCTCGTCGGCGCGAAGGCGGACGCGCACGGGAACACGCTGCGTCACCTTGATCCAGTTACCCGTCGCATTCTGCGCGGGCAACAGGGCAAACGCACTGCCGGTACCGGCAGAAAGGCCCTCGATCGTCCCGTGATACACGACATCGTCACCATAGACGTCCGCTGTCAGCGTGACAGTCTGGCCGATGCGCAGGTTCCGGATCTGCGATTCCTTGAAGTTCGCCGTGACCCAGATGTCGGTCAGCGGGACAATCGACATCAGCGACAACCCTGGCGTGATGCGTTGGCCGACTTGCACCGATCGCCGGCTGACCGTTCCGCCAACAGGTGCCGCGATGGTCGTGCGCTTTAGCGCGACATATGCGGTTTTCAGCGATGTCACCGCCGCAAGGACGTCGGGATGCTGGCGCAGCGAGACATTGTCGACCATTGCCCGGCGTTGAGCGCGGGCCGAGCGCGCAGCATCCAGCGCCTGACGTGAATTCGCCAATATGTCGCGGCTGTGGGCAACCTCTTCACCGGTGATCGCACCCACCGACACCAGTTGAAGCCGCCGCCCGAGATCGCTTTGAGCCTTGCGAACGTCATTTTCCCGTGAGGCAACATCTGCGTCTGTCTGGCTAACCTGGTGATATTGAACCCGGGTACCGCGGACCGCCTTGGCAAGCACGGATTTCGCGGTATCAAGAGCAAGTTCAGCATCGGACGCGTTGAGTTTGACCAACGCAGCGCCGGCCGCAACGCTGTCCGTATCGTCCGCGCCGATCTGCGTCACCGTACCTGTAACCTGGGACGTGACCGGGACGAGATTCCCCTCGACATAAGCGTCAGCCGTCCGTTCCTCGAAACGCGTGAGCAGCAGCCAGATCGCAATCGCTGCAACGATTGCGAGCAGCCCCGCGATCAGGATGGGGTTGCGATGGCGCGCGAAGAAGGAAGCACGTGCTTCTTCCCGTGTTTCGGTTGTCATTGCTGGTTCTCTTCGTTGGACGTGTGGCGATCGCCGGTGAGGTTCGGGACGTCGGGGTCGGGAATGAACCCGCCTCCAAGGGCGCGGGAAAGGTTCGCCTGAAGGGAAAGGCCCCGCATCTGGAGTGCCACCAACTGGCGCCGCTGCTGCAGCACCGCGCTTTGTGTCGCGAGCACCTGCAGATAGGTCGCGAGACCCGCTGCATAGCGGTGTCGGACCAGATTTGCGGTCCTTGTTGCTGTAGCAACGGCGTCCTGCTGCTCGGCGAGCCGCCGATCGAGCCAGTTGAGCCCGGTCAGCTGATCGGCGATGTCGCGCAGCGCATCGATGAGGGTCGTGTTGTAGCTCTCGACAGCCAGGTCGTAGGCGGCGTCACTTGCCGCCAAGCCGGCGCGAAGGCCGCCGCCCTGAAAAATCGGTAGGCTGATGGCCGGTCCAATGCCGGCCGTGCCGCTGCTCAAGTCAAAGAAATTGCTGAGACCGAGGCTCTGAAGGCCGACCATCGCGCCCAGATTGATGTTCGGATAGAAACGCGCTTTTGCGACGTCGATCTCCCGGCTTGCAGCCTCGACGCGCCAACGCTGCGCGACAATGTCGGGACGACGTCCGAGAAGTTCCGCCGGCAATCGGGACGGCAGCGCAAATCCCGCAGCGCGGTTCATCGCGGGCGGACTGATATCGCGCCCACGATCGGGGCCTTTTCCCAGTAACGCGGCCAGGCGGTTGCGGTCGAGTTCGATCTGCTCGGACAAGGCCGAGATTTGGGCACGCGCAGCGGGGATAGCGGCCTGCGCCTGCTCGATATCGACCTGGTCGCCCAGTTCCGCCCTTGCCCGGCGCCGGGTGAGGTCGGCTATGCTTTCCTGCTGGCGAAGATAATCCTCTTCGATCGCGCGTTGTTCGAAATTGGTCTGCAAAGACGCGTAGGCTTGCACGATCGCGCTTGCGAGCATCAGCCGTGTCGCCTGACCGTCTATCTCGGCCGCTTTGGTTCGTCCGATCGCCGCGTCGAGCGCGGCGCGGTTCTTGCTCCAGAAATCGAGCTCGTAGCCGACGGCGAGATTGCCTTCATAAACCGTTTGCCAGGTTCCACGGACGGGACTGGGAGTGGTCCCGTTCGCGCTGTAATGATGTTCGACCGTCGACATTGAACCGGAAACATTGGGGAGCAGTGACGCACCCGCTGCGGCCTCCATCGCCTGGGCGGTCCGGACCCGCGCCTCGGCGGTGCGCAAGGTCGGGCTGTCCGCCAGCGCTTCCGCCACGATCCGGTCCAGTTGCGGGTCGCCGAAGGAGGACCACCAGTCCGACCGCGGCCAGGCGGCCGGCGACAGCGCGACATTCCCCAGTGTCTGTTCGGCGCGGAGCCTGGCCGGCTGCAGCGCCGTCGATTGCGGGCGAAGGCCGCCGGTGGAACAGGCGCTCAGGGCCATCGTGGACGCAAGCGTCATGATTGCAGGGAGGCGGCCATGGAGGCGGCCGCATCCTCGAACCAGCTCTCGCCAATCAACACCAAGGGTGTCTATATGAGCATGATAAGACATCGTTCTCAGTTTCTTCTCTTGACTGGATCAGGCCGAGGTCAGGCCCGCCGCTACGATTGAGGCAGCGGCAGCGACCCGTTCTTCTGCATCCAGGCTCGCCGTAAGGAGATGAAGCCAGGAAATCCCGGTCAGAAGTTCGATCGCAGCGTCCATTCGTTTCGTGTCGGTGATCTCCCCGCGATCGGCCGCGCGCTGCAGGATGGTACGCAGGATGCGGCTGCGCCGCTCCATGAAATTGCCACGAAATTCGACAATGAGATCCGGATGAAGGTGGAGTTCGGTCAACAGACTGCGAAACACCTCGCCAGCGCGTGATTCACGCCACCAGCGCCACAGATCCTTGATATGGAGCGTGAGATCGTCCCCCAGGTTTCCGGTGTCCGGCAAGCGAAGAGATGCTTCTCCCGAATGCTCGTAGACATCGCGGATCAGCGCACCTTTGCTGCTCCACCACCGATAGATGGTTGGCTTGCTCGATGCGGCGCGGCGTGCCACGGCATCGAGCGTGAACCCGGAATAACCTTCTTCTTCGAGGAGTTCGGCGGCAGCCTTGAGGATCGCGTCGGTCGCTTCCTGGCTCCGCACGGCTCCGATCGAGGTTCGACTTCTACCGGCCATATCCGAGATCCTTGTGGCCGTATGGCGGTCAGCGCCTCCGGCTTCCGAAAGGATATAGATACTAACGGTATCGTTTGCAAGTGATGGATGGGCGGTTCAGTTTCGATGTCCCTTTGGGATGTCCGTTTTTTCGAATGGCCGACCGAACCTGACCCCCAAAAAGACGGAATCCAACCAGAGGGCCTATCGGCACCTACCGTGGCGCGCCTCTTGCCGCTCAAGTGCATATCCTATACCCCACAACGATACCGTTGGTTTTTATTGGTGAGTCTATGGCCGATTTCATGGTGAATGCCGGACGCTGGACCGTAGCCGGCATCTTCGTCCTTGCGGGATTTGCGCATTTTCCCCAATTCGGGCCGCTGCGCGATGCGATGGCGCAGCGCGGTATTCCATTCGCCGCGGCGGTTCTGAGCGCCGGGTCTGTCTTCCAGATCGTGGCCGGCGCTATGTTCGGCTTCGATGTAGAGCGCCGCTGGGCAGCCATTGGCCTGGTCGCCTTCACCATCGCTTCGTCGCTGATGATGCTCGATTTCTGGAACCTCCAGGGAATGGAGAAGGAGCGTGCGCTCGGTGCCTTCATGAACAACATCGCCTTGTGCGGTGCCCTCTTGGCCATCGGCTTCGCGGTGCGCTGAGCCGTCGCTCATCCATCGTCACGGCCACAGGGATTAGCGAAGTATTCTAGCGGAAAAAGCAGGGTAGCACGACCAGCGCAGTCCGTATTTCCATACCGCCCAGCGTTTGCCGCAATCCTGATCATGCAAGGTGTGTGGACCCGCAACAGCGCTCACAATCTTCTCGGTGCCGGAAACGGGTTGAGGGGCGCGCTAGGGCAATTGAGATCCCCGCGTTCGATGCCGATGGCCACGCCGCTATCCATACGGCAGACCGGCTCCAGGATCGCGGAGACGCCATTCCGGCGGTGTTCCAATCCCTATTCGACAGGTTCGATGGCCCCCACCAGATAGTTGAGGACGGTCTGCACAGCGAGCGACCGGTAACGCTGGGGGCTGCTGACGATCCAGGCATCCGCCTGCTCCATCGGATAGTCCGGCAACAGACGGATCAGGACGCCCCGCTCCAGATCGGCTTCCAGCATGAAATCAGGCAGCAGTGCAATGCCATGGCCGAGGCGCGCCAGTTGATGGGCCACCAGCATATTGCCCGCCGCGATCGTCCATCGCATCGCGCATTCCCACCCTCCATCGAAGCGCCACGTATTGAGCGCTGCGCTGGTTACAATGGCGTTGTGCGCGGCAAGATCTGACGGTGCCACTGGCGTGCCGGCCCTTTCGAGATAGGTATGCGACGCCACGAGCACGCGCCTGACCAGGCATAACCGGCGCGCCACCAGATCGCTGTCATCGAGCGCACCCATGCGGACTGCAAGGTCAATGCCGTCACTGACGATGTTGACGCGCCGCTCCGTCAATCTCAACTCGATCTGCACATCGGGATAAGCACCGGTTAGCTTGGCGAGGTGCGGAGCGACAAGATACTGTCCCAGTGCTGCTGTGGTCGTCAGCGAGACACGCCCTGCCACGAGCCGTTCTCGTTCCGCAATAGCCTGCGCGGCATTGTCCGCGGCTGTGATCGAAGGCTTCGCCATATCATAGATACGCCTCCCTTCGTCGGTCAGCGAGAGTGCTCGGGTCGAGCGACGAATCAGCGAGGTGCGCAGCAACAGTTCCAGATCCGCCAGCCTGCGGCTGACCGTCGACTTGGGCAAGCCCATTGTCCTGGCGGCAGCTGTGAAACTGCCTTCATCGGCAATGGTCACGAGCAGGGCGAGATCATCGAGCGAGGGCTTCATTGTTCTGAAAATGGAACATTATCGTCCCGTCTGCAAATCTTATCGGGACAGTCGGACGGGCGTATATCGGTGTCAACGCAATGAGGGAGATATCCCGTGATCCAGTTTTCACCCGTCTATACGCCGACACTGGCCCGCCGTGGTGCCGTGTTCTCGGCTCGCCAATATCCTCGCCAGGCTTTTGAGAACCTTATCGATCCTGTGCTCAACATCGACTGGTTCGAGATGAGCGGCCCGACCTTTCCGCCGCACCCGCATGCGGGCTTTTCCGCTGTCACTTATCTGTTCGCGGATTCCCCCAACGGCTTCATCAACCGCGACAGCATGGGTGATGTGCAGGATATTCATCCCGGCGGGCTGCACTGGAGCCGGGCCTCGCGCGGGATGATGCATGAGGAAACCCCGGTTCCCGGCGCGGGACCGGTGCAGGGATTGCAGATCTTCATCAACCTGCCCGCCGCCCGCCAGGCCGATCCAGCCGCCGCCTTTCCGGTCCCGGCCGGTCTGGTCGAAAGCCGTTCCGGCCCTGGCTGGGAAAGCCGCGTCGCGGTCGATGGAACGACGCTGGGTGAGGCCGTTCAGGCTCTCCCGTCTCCGGTTCGGATCGAGGAAATCGCGTTGGCCCCATCAGCGACGCACGACATGGACGTGCCCGAAGGCTGGGGCGGCGTCCTCATCGTGCTGGAAGGCTCGGTGGTGATTGGCGAAGAGACACTCGCCTCCACCCAGGCGATCGGTTTCAGCGCGGACCTCGATGATCGCTTCCCGATTACAGCCGGCCCGGCTCCGGCCCGTATCGCTGTGATCTCCGGCGCGCAGCTCAGGCAGCCGGTCTTTGCTTTTGGCCCGCTCATGCTCGCCAGTCCGTCAGCGCTCGATGAAGCGCGTCGGCATGTCGCCGCCCTCAGCCTGTAACCTGCTGATCCCACTGTTCCCACCACCCAAGCACCATCGACCGGCGTTGCCGCCCGACAATTTCCGAACGTAAAGGAACTTTGCAATGACTACCCCCAAAACCGCCAACTACTTCACCGCCGAGGATTCGGCGCTTCTCCTGATTGATCATCAGGTCGGCACGATGCAGCTGATCAAGAACATCGACAGCGAATTTGCCGGCAAACAGGCGATCGCCCTCGCCAAGATGGCCAAGATCCTCGACATGCCGGTCGTGATCACCTCCAGCCAGGAAGACCGTGCCCAAGGTCCGATCATGCCGGAAATCGCCGAGATTCTGCCCGAAGCCCACGCGGCGCGGGTCAAGCGCCCGGGCGTCGTCAATGCCTGGGCCTATCCCGACTTCCGCGATGCGGTGCTGGCCACGGGCCGCAAGAACCTCATCATGGCGGGCGTGACCACGGACGTCTGCCTGATCTTCCCGGCGATCGACGCCGCGCTCGAAGGCTTTGGCGTGCAGGCCGTGCTGGATGCGTCGGGATCGCCCAGCGATCTGTCCGAGGAATTCTCGCGTCAGCGCATGCACGACGCGGGCGTGGTGCTGACCGCAACCAATACGCTGATGGCGGAAATCGCGCAGGACTGGTCCACGCCCGCCGGGCAGCAGCTCATCACCCTCCTGTTCAGCGATGTGTTCCCGGCCCTTGGCGCCGGCATCGCATAAGTCGCAAACAATGGCCTGTGGACCGAGGCCCATTGCGCTTCGGTTTACAGGCCGGAAATCTGAGGGCCCACGGCAAGGGGACGCCTGTGTATCATCGTCGTCAGTTCATCGCCTTGTCGACCAGCGCGGTGCTGGCGTCCGGCCTGCCGCGCATTGCGCTCGCTGCCGAAGCTGTTGTTCCGTTGTCGGCCACGGCGATCACTGATGTGTTCGGGCACGGCTTGCGCCTGATCGGCGTGGCGCTGGAATATGCTCAGCCGATCGGCGGCCTTGCACTTTCCCGCGATGATGTGTCGGTCGAGGGGCGGACAGTAACCAATGTGCTGAGTTCCACGACCACCAATCCCGCGGATGCCGCGCCATCGGGCAGGTTCGTGATCATCCTGCTCGATCCGGAGGACGAAGGTGCGCGCCTCTATGCCACGCACGGACGCGAGGTCGTCCGCGCCGAGCGTGCCGCGAGGGTCAACATCAGTGGGCGGCAGATCGACACGAGCACGGTCAACAACCTCGTGGTCGATGATTTCCGGCCGCTCGCCTTCACCGACCCGCAAAACGGCATCGTGCTGAAATATAATCTCTTCGTCCCGCGCGACTATGACCCCTCGAAGCGCTATCCGCTGGTCAACTTCATGCACGATGCATCGGCCACATCGGGCATCGTCGATACGACGCTCATCCAGGGACTGGGCGCGGTGATCTGGGCAAGGGCGGAGGAGCAGACGAAGCGGCCCTGCTTCGTGCTGGCGCCGCAGTTTGACGTCGCGGTTGTCAACGACCAGTCTCAGGCGACCGCGCATGTCGACACCGTCAAGCGCCTCATTGAGACGCTCGCGGCCGACTATCCAATCGACACCGGCAGACTTTACACCACCGGCCAGTCCGGGGGCGGGATGCTGTCGATCGCGATGAACATCAAATATCCGGATTTCTTCGCCGCATCGCTGCTGGTCGCTTGCCAGTGGGATGCCGCGCTGGTCGGCCCGATGGCGGACGACAGGCTCTTCATTATCGTCGCGGAAGAGGATGCCAAGGCCTATCCAGGGCAAAACGCGATCACTGCGGAGCTGGAACGGCTTGGCGCGCGCGTGAACAGAGCGGTCTGGAACGGGCGCTGGTCGGCGGCGGAATTCGATCAGGCTTGCAGCGCGATGATCGCGGAAGGGGCACACGTCAACTACGTCATGCTGAAGAAGGGCACGGTGATCCCGCAGGGCGTCGACACCGGTGGCGCGGCCGGACATATGAACACATGGCCGATCGCCTATACGATCGACGGCGTGCGCGCTTGGCTCTTCGCGCAGGCCAAGACCTGACAGGCTAAGTCCGCGCTCCGAAGGCCGCATTGGCAAGGCGCCGGTCGCGATAGTCTGTCCGGCGTGGTGCGTCGCGTCGCGGTGAGGTGGCTCACCTTTGCCACCTGCAAACATGCATCCCTTTGTAATTGCACTATCGACAACCAGTGTCTCTATGTGCAAATACCTGAGAGGTAAATGGGAGCGAGTTTCGACTCCGCCTCCGCAATCAAATTTTTCCCGACCGGGCTCGATAGAGGGGATATCTGTGGCAAAAGCTCCGACTGCGCACGCTTCGAACCCGAGCGCCACGGCTGATCGACCTTTGCCCCGGGACCACAACCGTGAGCGGCCTGACCTCCCCGAGGCCTATAAGGCGACCAAGGAAGAGCTGCTGGAATTCTACCGGCAGATGGTCCTGATCCGCCGGTTCGAGGAAAAGGCGGGGCAGCTCTACGGCCTGGGTCTCATCGGTGGCTTCTGCCATCTCTATATCGGCCAGGAAGCGGTCGCGGTCGGCATCCAGTCGGCGCTCGAGCCGGGCAAGGACAGCGTCATCACCGGCTATCGCGACCATGGCCACATGCTCGCTTACGGCATCGATCCCAAGCTCATCATGGCCGAACTGACCGGCCGTGCCGCCGGAATCTCGAAGGGCAAGGGCGGGTCGATGCACATGTTCAGCGTCGAGCACAAATTCTACGGCGGCCACGGCATCGTCGGTGCGCAGGTCTCGCTCGGCACCGGCCTGGGCTTCGCACATAAGTATCGGGGCGACGGTGGCGTGTGCGTCGCCTATTTCGGGGACGGCGCGGCCAACCAGGGCCAGGTCTACGAAAGCTTCAACATGGCCGAGCTGTGGAAGCTCCCCATGATCTTCGTCATCGAGAACAATCAGTATGCGATGGGTACATCGGTCAGCCGTTCCTCGGCGGAGGACCAACTCTATCGCCGAGGCGAGAGCCTTCGCATTCCCGGTTTCCAGGTGAACGGCATGGATGTACTCGCCGTGCGGGGCGCGATCGAGGAAGCGCTGGTCTGGGTAAAGTCCGGCAAGGGGCCGATCCTGCTGGAGATGAAGACCTACCGCTATCGCGGGCACTCCATGTCTGACCCGGCGAAGTACCGCTCTCGCGAGGAAGTACAGGAGATGCGCGACAAGTCCGACCCCATCGAAAGCGCGAAGAAGTATCTGGAAGCCGTCGGCGTCAGCGAGAACGAGATCAAGAAGCTGGATCAGGATATCCGCCGCATCGTCGGAGAGGCGAGCGATTTCGCGGGATCCTCGCCCGAGCCGGAAGCTGGCGAACTGTATACCGATGTGCTGGTGGAGCAATATTGATGGGTGTCGAAATCAAGATGCCGGCCCTCTCTCCGACGATGGAGGAAGGCACGCTGACCAAATGGCTCGTGAGCGAAGGCGATGAAGTGAAGTCCGGCGACATCCTTGCCGAGATCGAGACCGACAAGGCGACGATGGAGTTCGAGGCGGTCGACGAAGGCGTCGTCGGCAGGATACTGATCCCGGAAGGTACCGAAAGCGTCAAGGTCGGCACCGTGATCGCCACCATGGCGGGCGAGGGAGAAGAAGCGCAAGCCGCTCTGCCGGCCGTGCCCAAGACGCAAGAAAGCGCGCCACCCGCCGAGCCTGAGGCCGCTCCGGAGGCGCTCGTAAAGGCGGAATCCGGCACCTTCAAGCTTGCGAGCGAGGCCCGCGCGCAGGTGGCCGATCCCGCCATTCCTGAAGGCACCGAATTTGTGAAGACCACGGTGCGAGAGGCGCTGCGCGACGCTATGGCCGAAGAGATGCGCAGGGACGACCGCGTTTTCGTGATGGGTGAGGAAGTCGCCGAATATCAGGGCGCCTACAAGGTGACGCAGGGTCTGCTCGAGGAGTTCGGCCCGCAGCGTGTGATCGACACGCCGATCACCGAATATGGCTTTGCCGGGGTCGGCACCGGCGCGGCGATGGGTGGCCTGCGTCCGATCGTCGAGTTCATGACATTCAACTTCGCCATGCAGGCAATCGACCACATCGTGAACTCGGCGGCCAAGACCAATTATATGTCCGGCGGCCAGATGCGGTGCCCGATCGTGTTCCGCGGCCCAAATGGCGCGGCTAGCCGGGTCGGCGCGCAGCATTCGCAAAATTACGGCCCTTGGTATGCGGCCGTGCCCGGCCTGATCGTGATCGCGCCATATGATGCGGCCGACTGCAAGGGTCTGCTGAAGGCCGCGATCCGCAGCCAGGACCCGGTCGTGTTCCTGGAGAATGAGCTGGTCTACGGCCGCAGCTTCGACGTGCCCAAGATTGACGATTATGTCCTGCCGATCGGCAAGGCACGCATCGTTCGCTCGGGCAAGGATGTGACCCTGGTCAGCTATTCGATCGGCGTGGGCGTCGCGCTCGAAGCCGCCGAGACGCTGGCCGGCGAGGGGATCGACGCGGAGGTCATCGACTTGCGCACCCTGCGCCCGCTCGACACGGTTACGGTGCTGGAGAGCCTGAAGAAGACCAACCGCCTGGTTGTGGTGGAAGAAGGCTGGCCGACTTGCTCGATCGCGTCGGAAATCGCCGCCGTGGTCATGGAGCAGGGCTTCGACGATCTCGACGCTCCGGTGCTGCGCGTCACCAACGAGGACGTGCCGCTGCCTTATGCCGCGAATCTCGAGAAGGCGGCTCTGATCGACGCCAGTCGCATTGTCGTGACCGTTAAACTGGTTTGTAACAGGCGCTGACGCATGGCGATCGACATCCAGATGCCCGCACTTTCTCCGACTATGGAGGAGGGGACACTATCGAAATGGCTGGTGAAGGAGGGGGATTTGGTGAGGTCCGGCGACCTCCTCGCCGAAATCGAGACGGACAAGGCAACGATGGAGTTCGAGGCGATCGATGAAGGCACGATCGCGAAGATCATGGTGCCCGAAGGTACGGACGGCGTGAAGGTCGGGACCGTCATCGCGGTGATAGCGGAAGAGGGCGAGGATTCGTCACTCGCCTCGGCACCGAAACCCGAGGTGAGGATGGAAGCAGCACCGAAAGCCAGGGCTGCTGCACCCCAGGCCGATCCGATCCCGGTCAGCAAGTCCCAAGGCGGCCGGATGAAGGCCAGCCCGCTCGCCCGTCGCCTCGCCGAGCAGAAGGGTGTGGATCTCGCCTCGATGACGGGCTCCGGCCCGAACGGCCGCATCGTCAAGGCCGATATCGACGGCGCCAAGCTGGGCGCCGCCGAGACGGCCGCCAAGGCCCCGGAAGCCGCGCCTGCTGTCGCCCCGGCTGCCGCTGTACTCGCTCTCGCGCCCGCTGCCCCACAGGATTTCGGAAGCCCGCACGAAGCGGTGAAGCTCTCCAACATGCGCAAGACCATCGCCCGCCGCCTGACCGAGGCGAAGCAGACGGTGCCGCACATCTACCTGACCGTCGACATGCAGCTCGACAATCTCTTGAAGCTGCGCGGAGAGCTGAACGCGGCTCTCTCGGCGCAGGGCGTCAAGCTGTCGGTCAATGACCTCCTTATCAAGGCGCTGGCCGCTTCGTTGATGCAGGTGCCGGAATGCAACGTGCAGTTTGCCGGCGACACTCTGCTGAAATTCAGCCGCGCAGATATCTCTGTCGCGGTATCGATCCCCGGCGGCCTGATCACCCCGATTGTCATCAACGCCAACATCAAGGGCGTCGGCGCCATCGCGACCGAGATGAAGGACTTGGCCGCGCGCGCCAAGGACGGCAAGTTGAAGCCCGAGGAGTATCAGGGCGGCACCGCGAGCCTCTCCAACATGGGAATGTTCGGCATCAAGCAGTTCGCGGCGGTGATCAACCCACCACAGGCGATGATCATGGCGATCGGCGCCGGCGAGAAGAGACCCTATATTGTCGGAGACGCACTGGGCGTCGCCACGGTGATGAGCGCAACCGGCAGCTTCGATCACCGTGCAGTTGATGGGGCAGATGGCGCCCGGCTCATGCAGGCGTTCAAATCCTTCGTGGAAGCGCCCATGGGGCTGTTAGCCTAGGCTGGATTTCTTCTTTGGCAAAATCACAGTCATGGGCGGGTTATTCCAGGTGCGGTGCGTACGCCGTTATAGATATCAGGACGATTACGTCCTTCTCTGACGGCCAGTAGTTCGATGCGATCGCCGTGGCGCTTAGAGCCCGGAAGGCAATGACTGACGACTCAGAACCAATCCGGTCAGCACAGGCAAGCGAATTCGACGCTTCCATCCAAGCGACCAGCCAAAGCGCGGTCCAACAGCTTCTTGATCTGCTGGAGATTGAATATGAGGCGCTGCTGACGCGCCTCTCGGCGCATCTTCGCTCCCAAGAGGCCGCAGCCGAAGCGCTCCACGATGTCTATGTGAAGCTGAGGGCCGAGCCGTCCATCGGCGACGTCCACAACCCACGCTCCTACCTTTACCGGATGGCTGTCAATCTCGCAATGAACCGGCGTCGGAACGACTGGCGCTCGGTGAACATGGACAATGCCGAGCTATCCGAATTTCCGGATAGCGCCCCGGACCAGGAATCTGCTGTCCTCGCCATGGATGAGATGGGTCGGGCTCTGCAGGCGCTTCATGCTCTCCCGATCAGGCGCCAGGCGATTTTTTTGGCCAAGTGGCGCGACGAGAAATCGCAGGCAGAGATCGCCGCAGAGTTCGGTTTGCACAAGCGCTCGGTTCAAAAGGAACTCGTTCGCGCGGAAACCCATCTGCGGAAGATTCTGCGTCGCCCGATGCGGCCGGTCTGACGGGGCCCGATCCCCGATCGGCTGATCGGCGGTCCTTGTGGAGCGGCCTGGCACCCAACTCAGACAAAAAGTGGGGCGCCTTTTGGCTCGCCAGTGTGTCCTCCCATTGGGAATAGTAGGGCTTCCCCCTTCGAGCGCGCGATGGGTCACGTCATCGCGTCTCGCGGTGGTGGCCGATGGGGCAGAGCGCTGAAGTTCCCGGCGCAAGCAATCTGCCCTGCAACCCATTGGGGGTCGCCATGGCGGCTTTTGGAAGTGCGAGTGGGCGCGCGACGCCCTGCGCTCGACCGGCACAGGCCAAAGTACATTCAATATCAGCTACGCGGCAGAGGCATTTCAGTGAGCGGCGGGCGGGCGCGGCCCGCAGCCAGCCGATGCTTGCTCCCTGGCAGGTCAGCCTCGCCATGCGAACGATGCGCCGCAATCTCAGCGGCCCGATCTCGATCTCTCAAGTAGCATCTCTGTGCAAATTGTCGCTTTGCTACTTCGTGCGAGCCTTCACGAACACAGTTGGGATCGCCCCTTATGCCTGGTTCGTGCAGCAGCGCATCATGTGGGCAAAAGCCCTCTTGGCAGATACAGCGTTGCCTTTGGTGCAGGTCGCGTTGGAATGCGGATTTTCCGACCAAGCTCACTTCACCAAGGCATTTGCCAAAGCGTCCGGCATCACGCCTGCAAAATGGCGTCGCCAGATCTGCACGTCCTGATTCTCGGCCGCGCCAGCGACCGGTCGATATGATGACGTTTGGTGGCTGTCACGCTACCGTCCGCCCGCCTAGCATAATGCTCAGCCCTTCCTTTTGCTTTCCTCTCCGAGCAGTTGCACAGCGATTGGCCAAGGCGAGCAGGGCAGAGTGATGCTCAGGGATTGAAGTCGAACCTTCACTTCAGAGCCGGACGGTGGCTCCGATCCTGATCATGCGTGGCTCGACCGTGCGGCTGTGAATGCCCTCCACGCCGTCCAGGGGCTCGCCGGGAAGGCGTGACGCATAATAGTAATCGGCATCGGCGCGGGCGGTGTCGAACAGGTTGAGCAGTTCGAGATCGACATCGATCGGTCCGAAATGGCGCCCAACACGCAGGTTGACCACCGTTGTCGCGGGCGACCGCACGCTGTTGTCTTCGATCAGCGCATGGGCCCCAAGATAGCGCACGCGAACCGCGGCATTGAATTTCTCGAAGGCGGCGGTCAGTCCGAACTCGCCTGCCGACTCCAGCGCATTGGGGATGTGATCGGCGCCGGAGGCATCGACGAAGCGGGCATGGTTGGTGGCATAGACGCCGTCGATCGTCAGCCACCGGGTCGCCCTGATATTGCCGACCAGCTCGAATCCGCGCCGGTGGCTGGGGCCGGTCGGCGTGACGGTGCCGTCATCGCCCGAATAGATGAGTTCGCTCGACGAGCGGCTCCACCAGTGGGTGAGCGAGAGGTTGAACGGCCCGCGCTCGAACCGACCACCCACTTCATAGCCGGTCGCTCGGGCAAAGGCGGGCGTGGCGTCCTGCGGTGTGATGATTCCGCGAATGGCGTTCGAGTGGAAACCTTGTCCGTAATTGGCATAGAGCGCGATGCTCGGCGTCACCGTGATGTTCGCGCCCAGTTTTGGGGTAACGATCGTGTCCTGCGCTGAGCCTGCGGACGCGTCGCCGCCGCGGGCAACGGTGCGGAAGGCAAAATGATCGGCCCGCGCGCCGGCGAGCAGTTTGAGGGGATCGATCGGGTTCCAGTTTGCTTCGACATAGCCGCTCACCGACGTCTCGGTGGCATCGACCAGGCTGCGTGTTTCGAGCCGGAGGCCTTGCTCGGTATGGTAGAGGCCAAGGCCGTCGATCTTGTCGGTCTGGGCATCGACCCCGACCGTCAGGCCGAGCCGATCGGTCAGCGTGACGCGCCGCGCGACACGCCCGCCAAAGGTCCAGCGATCCTCGGCCTGTTCGAGCTCGTCGCCATGCACCGGATCGTCGAGGAAGAAGGTGAAGTTCGACAGCAGATCGAACCTGTAGTGCTGGGCATAAGCGGTCAGCGTCCACTCCTTGCCGGTGATCCCGATGTTGAAGACCTCGCGATTGGTCGAGCCGCGCAGATAGGGATCGAGCGTGCCGAAGCGATCATCGAGGATCGTCCCGATCGCGCGGACGGGAATCTGCTCGGTCGGCCGCCAGCTTGCGTCGTAGATCGAGAGGCTGGCGCGTAGCGTGCCGAGCGGTGTTTCCTGGCTATATTTGCCGAATGTGCTGACATGGCGCAGATGCTCGGCAAGTGCCCATGGGCCGTCATTCGCGGTGAGATCGGCGGCAAGGAGCATCGTGCCTGACGCCAGGTTGAACGAGCCGCCTCCCGCCGCCCGCCGATAACCGTAGCTACCCGCGGTGATTGTCGCGAAAGGATGGTCGAACCGATCCTTCGTTTCGAGCGATGCGGCACCAACGAAAGAGAAGTCGCCATCGGCGGCGCGATAGGGGCCTTTGCGATAGCCGATGTGATCGACCGTCTCGGGGATCAGGCCGTTGAGATCGAGATAGCCGTGCCCGTGCGCCTGGCTGCGCAGGTTGAACGGCATATTATCGACCGCGATGCTGAAATCGGTCCCGTGATCGAGATTATAGCCGCGGATCAGATATTGCGCGGCCTTGCCGCCGCCGGAATGCTGGACGGCGATCATACCCGGCACGGCTTCGGCCAATTCGCTGGTGCGAAGAATAGGGCGCGTCAGCAGTTCGGCACCGCTTACCGCGCCCTCGCTCGCCGATTCCGCATGGCCAATCTTCCGATCGGAGCGCGCGGTGACGACGATATCGCCGGCTTGATCATCAGCGATAGAGGCGGGCGCTTCGGTGATCGTTCCCACCGACGCGCCCGACGCCAACAACAGTGCCACCATCCCCACCCCGCCCATGCCGTCCTCGCCAATATGCTGCACCTGCTAAGACATGATATATCGTATCCTTTAAGTCCACTTATTTCGGGCGGGGGCGACTTTTCTGCCGATGGGGACCTGGCGCTTGCAGGATCAAGTGTAGGCAATCCAGCCGCGCCAGGCCATACCCACGTAGAAGACCTCCAGTTGCTTGAAGCCGCTTCATTCTCGCCGGCGGACCGGCGGCGCGCATCGTTTTCTCCTGCCGAAGGCGTGCCGCCGAATGTGCTCGCCCGGTCAAGCATGACTAGATCCGGGTGGGGTTTGGCAGGCCCGCATAGATGGCGGCGGCATCGAACGCGAGATCGGTCTCGATTTGCCGGACGCGGACCGGGTCCGCGCCCTTGACGGTGCCCATGTCGATCTCGCGATAGAAACAGGACCGGAAGCCCACATGGCAACTTCCCGGTCCGTTGACACGAACATGGAGAACAAGCGCATCCTGATCATCGTCGACGAGGATGCGCTCGACGGTCTGGGTGAAGCCGCTATGCTCGCCCTTGCGCCAGATTGCCTGACGGCTCCGCGACCAGAAATGCGCTTCGCGGCTGTGAAGCGTTCGCGCGAGAGCCTCGGCATTCATATAGCCAAGCATCAGGATCTCGTGGCTCTTCGCGTCGACCACGATGGCCGGGAGGAGGCCATCATGGTCAAACCGCGGCGCCAGCTCATCGCCCAACTCCACCTGCTCGATCGAGCGGCGTTCTGCAAAGAACGAGGCGAGAGAAGCGGCCGTCACGCCGCTTCCTCCTGGCGGCGCCATGCCGGAAACGGATCAGCCATCCGGGCAAAGTCGCGGGGCTCGAAACGATCGTCCGCGCCGACAAGGCAAGCGTCGAGCCGGGCACGAATCACCGCTTCGTCCATGACATCGGCCGCGCCGATGAAGACCAGCTGCTGACGGCGATCGCCATAGGCCGCATGCCAGTTGGCAGCGATGAAGGCTTCCCATTCCTCGCCCTGCGGCCAGCGCTGCCGCGGTACCGAAGCCCACCAGCGGCCGAAGCCCAGGGTGCGCACGAGCGCGCCCGCCTGGCTCAGCTCGCCGACCCAGTCCGGGCGCGTCGCCAGCCAGAAGAAGCCCTTGGCGCGCACCACGCCCGGCCAGCTCTGGTTGGTGAATTCATGGAACTTCGCCGGATCGAAGGGCCGCTTGTCGTGATAGGTGAAGCTGCGGATGCCGTAATTCTCGGTCTCCGGCACATGGTCGGCAAAGCCGTTCAGTTCTTTGAACCAGAGCGGGTGCTGCTGGGCGCGCTCGAAGTCGAACAGATCGACGCCGAGCAGCTGGTCGAGCGGCGCGCGCCCGAAATCCGTCTCGATGATCCGTGCTTCGGGATTGAGGCCGTGCACGATGGTGAGCGCATTGCCCAGGGCCTCGTCGGTCGCCGTGGACACCTTGTTGAGGACGACAATATCGGCAAATTCGATCTGCTCGACGAGCAGGTCGACCAGGGCGCGCGTATCGCCGTCGCCGGCCGTTTCGCCGCGATCGCTGAGGAAGTCGTGACTCGAATAATCCCTGGTAAGCTGGGCGGCATCCACCACCGTCACCATGGCGTCGATCCGCGCCAGATCGCCCAATGAAAAGCCTTCTTCGTCGCGAAAGTCGAAAGTGGCAGCGACGGGAAGGGGCTCCGAGATGCCGGTCGATTCGATCACCAGATGGTCGAAACGCTTCTCGCCGGTCAGGCGCTTCACCTCGGTGATCAGGTCATCGCGCAATGTGCAGCAGATGCACCCATTGGTCATCTCGACCAGCGTCTCTTCGGTGCGGCTCAATTCCACGCCGCTCTCGCGCAGGAGCGCGGCATCGATGTTCACGTCCGACATGTCGTTGACGATGACGGCCACCTTGAGACCGGCACGGTTGGCGAGGATGTGGTTGAGGAGTGTCGTCTTGCCAGCGCCGAGGAAGCCGGAGAGGACGGTGACGGGAAGTCGCGAGTCTGCCATGGAAGTCACTGCTTTCATTGATTGCATGAATGATATGTAATGATATATCGTCTCTCAATAGGCCGACGCGGTCAAGCAGACTCGACACAAAGAGGATCAGATCATGAGATATTTGAGCAAGACAGCCGGGGCGGGCCTTCTCGCCGCCGGCCTTTTTCTCGCCCCAGCGGTGTCGGCCCTGTCGCTTCAGGCCCCGCCGGTCAAATCCGACGGCTCCTCGACGCTCGCCGATCCCGATGAGTCGGTCGAGCGCATGGCCGACCAGCAGCGACCGACCAATGGGCGGTGGCGCTTGCGTGCCTTCAGCGACAGTTCGATGGATGCGCGGGATGCGGTGCGCTCGCAGGCGAGCGATAGCCGTGTCTTCAGACCGTTCCGGTGAGAGAAGCAATGCGGAGGCGGTTGACGTGAGTCGTCGGGAGGCTCTTGGCCCCCGCCTGTCCAGGCTGGACCGGTGGGGGATCGTCATCTCGAGCGCCTGCCTGGTACACTGCCTGGCGCTGCCGTTTGTGATCGCGCTTCTTCCCGCGATCGCATCCTCGCTTCCGCCCGATAGCTGGGTCCATCCGGTCCTGATCGGGTTGGCGTTGCCCGTGACGGGTGCCGCTCTCTGGCGCGGCTACCACTTGCACAGGCGCACGAGACCCGCGCTGATCGGCCTCGCTGGACTCGGTCTCATCGCCTCCGCACTGCTCGCGAGGGGTGGTCTGGCAGAGCCGGCGCTGACCGTGTTGGGTGGTCTCCTGGTTTCAGCGGCGCATATCCTCAACTGGCGAGGCCATCATGCTGGACCGGCACATCAACCATAGTTGCGACCGTGCGTGGTGCCGGGGCGGTAACTTGCGGGAGGGTCCCTGTTGCTTTATAGAGGATATGATATATCGCATCTTAGAATGAGAGCGGGTCAATTCAGCAAATCATGTTCGGCTGTCGCAGTGGCCGGATTGGTCGCGTCGGCGTCCGGAGCATCCCTTGCCGCTCCGGCGCTGCGCTTGCCGCTGCGCGTGGACGGCGCCAACGCCGCACATTCCGGACCCGCAATCGTGGTGCTCTGGGCGACCTGGTGCGCGAGTTGCATCGGGGAGCTCAAGCGTTTGCCGGCTCTTGCGGCTGCCGCGAGGCCGCTCCCGGTTGTGACGCTCGCAATCGATCCGCCGCAGCGAGCACGACGGGCCATGGAACAGGCGGGGCTCGATACGCGCAACGCATTTGCCGATCCTGGTGAGCCTGCGGCGGTGCTCGCCAAATGGGGCGGAACGGCGCTGCCGCTCGCGGTCGCGATCGATGCGCATGGCAAGGTCTGCGGCCGAAAGCGCGGCCTGCTTGGCAGCGATCAGATGAAGCAATGGGCCAAAGCATGCTTGAGCTGAGCGATCTCGTGGCCGGCTATGGTCGCCGCTCGCTGGCGAAACTTGGGCACTTGCAGGTGAAAGGCGGCGAGGCAGCATTGCTGACCGGACCTTCCGGCTCAGGCAAGACGACATTACTGCTCGCCATTGCTGGGCTGGCCGACGTGATCAAGGGGCATGTCCAGGTCTCGGGGCGCGATATGGCGACCTTGCAGGCGCGCGAACGCGACCGCCATCGCGGGCGGCATATCGGTATCATCTTCCAGGATCTCCATCTGGTGCCGGGTCTGAGCGCGCTCGACAATCTGCTGCTGGCGCCGTTTGCCAGCGGTCAGCGGCAGGATCGCGTGAGGGCCACCGCTTTGCTCGAGAGCCTTGGCCTTGCTGACCGTATCCATGCCCGCGCGGAGACGCTCAGTCGCGGTGAGGCGCAACGCACGGCGATCGCGCGCGCCATGCTCATCGGACCATCGCTTATCCTTGCCGACGAGCCGACAGCCAGCCTTGACGATGAATCCTGCGAGGCTGTGTTGACGCTGCTGCTCAACGCCACGCGCGAGAGCGGGGCTGCGCTGGTGATCGCGACCCATGATGCCCGTGTGAAAGTGCGCATCTCCAACATTGCCATGGCGGAGGCCGCATGAACGCCGCCAAACTCGCCTTTGCTTCCGTCCGCCGTAAGCCGCTCGGATGGGCCTTTCATCTTCTGTCGCTGGCGCTGGGCGTAGCCGTGGTCGTCGCCTTGCTGGCGATCGATGATGGCCTTGATCAGCGCTTCGCCCATGATCTGGGCGGCATCGATCTCGTTGTCGGCGCCAAGGGAAGCCCGTTGCAGGTCATCCTGTCCTCGGTGTTCCAGCTCGATGCGCCGACCGGCAATATCCCGATTGCCGTGCTGGCGCGGCTCAAGCGCAACATGTTGGTCAAGGCGGCCGTTCCGGTCTCGCTCGGCGACAATATCGGCGGCTACCGGATCGTCGGCACAAGCCCCGACTATGCAGGGCTCTATGATGCGAAGCTCGGGGGCGGACGCTGGTGGAGCAAGCCGTTGGAAGCGGTGCTGGGCGCGGAGGTTGCGCGGGAGGAAAAGCTGAAGATCGGCGATGTGTTCGTCGGCGAGCATGGGCTGGCGCGGGGAGGGGAGCGCCATGAGCACAGCCCCTATCGCGTGGTCGGTATATTGGCGCCCACAGGTGCGGTGATCGACCGGCTTGCCCTCACCGACACGGCCAGCGTCTGGAAAGTGCATGAGCATGAGAATGCCGAGCATGCCGCCGCAGTCGCGGCCGAGACGGTCGAGCATGAAGGACCGGACAGCTATCCGGCGGTCGGGCAGGAAGTGACCTCGGTCCTGGTCCGTTATCGCTCGGCGATGGGCGCACTCATGATCCCTCGTCTTCTCAAGAACGAACCGAATGTCCAGACCGCCGTGTCCGCTGTCGAGATGATGCGGCTCAACAGCTTGCTCGGCACGGGGAGTTCGGTCCTGCGCGGCTTCGGCATCGGTCTGCTTATCCTCTCCGGCATCGGTTTCTTCGTGGCGCTGCTGTCCGCCGTCCAGGAACGACAGCGCGAGCTTGCGCTCTTGCGGGCGCTGGGCGGCGGGCCGGGTCTGCTGCTGCGGCTTGTACTGATCGAAGCGCTGATGCTGGGGCTCGCCGGAGGCCTGCTCGGCTTGGCAATCGGTCGCGCCGCAGCCCATGTTGCGGCCACGATTGTTGCACGGGGCGGAGGGCCAGCCCTTGCCCTTCCTCCGGTGGGCATGCGTGATGCGGCAATCGTCGGTGCCGCCGTCCTGCTCGCCGGTGTGGCTGCACTGTCCCCGGCGCTCTCCGCCTATCGGTTGCGGCCGGCGCAGGTGCTGCGCGCATGAGGACTGGCCGCGCGCTGGTGCCGGTGCTGGTATGGCTGATGACCAGCGCGATGACGCTGGGTGGCATGGCGCCTCGCACTCCGGGCACGCTCGATCATGAAGATGATCTGCGCTGGGTCTTCTTCCACGACGCGCGCATCACCGCCGACGAGGCCAAGGGCGAGTATCGCGCGACGTTCAGCCCTTCCCTTGCAAAGATGGAAGGCCGGAGCTTCAGCATCACCGGTTATATGCTGCCGATCGAACCCAGCACGCACTCGGCGCATTTCGTGCTGACAAGGCGTAGCGCCGGCTGTCCCTTCTGCCCGCCCAATGAGCCGACCGAGGCGATCGAGATCTTTGCGGCGGCGCCGGCCGATTATCGCCAGACCCCTGTCACCGTCGAAGGCCGTCTCCACCTGGTCGCGCGCAGCGAGACCGGCCTTTTCTATCGTCTCGAGCGCGCGAAAGTGAGTTGAGTCCATGACCCGAGCCCTGCGTCTGCTGCTTCCCTCGCTCATCCTGATCATCCTGTCTTCGCCCGTGGCGGCGCAGTATCAGGAGGACGGCGAGCGCTCATCCCAGGCCAGGCTGCCTCAGGGGCGCTCGCCGCTCTGGGCAACGCTCCGCCAGACAAAGATCGGCGTCAACGAAGCGCAGGGCCTGTTCACCGCCAGCTATCCGGCCCCGGTCAAGGCACTGTCGGGCAAGACGGTCAGTCTGGCCGGGTTCATCATGCCGCTCGACGCGCAGACCCGCGGCACGCATTTCCTGCTCTCCAAATACACGCCGGTCTGTTCCTTCTGCCCGCCGGGCGAGCCGAATGAGGTGATCGAGGTGCGCACCGCGAAGCCGGTCGCCTTCGTCCAGAAGCTGGTGACCGTGACCGGCCGGTTCGCCCTTCAGAACAACGGCGAGCAGGGGCTCTTCTTCCAGATGGCCGGCGCGACAGTGCAGTGATCGCATGGCCGAGAAGCTGGTGATTTCCCGCCCGCCCGGTCACCGGGAACGCCACGCGCTCGGGCTGCACCCGCAAATGGGGCGGAACGCCGCCGCGAACTTGCTGGGATTGGAATAGCCGACCGACAGGGCGACATGCGTGACCGGCATCCCATCGTCGAGCAGTGGCTTGGCCCGTTCCATCCTGCGCTGTGTGAGATACGAGCGCGATCGCTGGTCGCTGCGGTTGTTCAGCGAAGACCTGACCAATGTGCGCCGTTTCAGCGGCCTGGCGTTCGACAATCTCGCCTTCGGGGCGGATGGTAATCACTATGGCCCGCTGGAGGCGCCGCGCGTCATCGGCGCGGAACTAGAGAGGAAGTTCTGAGAGCCGGCCGACGTGCAGACCGCATCTCTCAGGCCTTGCTGCAATCCCGGCATTGGCCGTGCACCTCGATCACCGGATGCTTGACCCGGAAACCGTCCCGCGAGGCGGCCTTGCGGACGGTCTGGCCGGTCTTGTCATCGTCGATGTGCGTCGTCGCGCCGCAATCGTCACAGACGAGGAAGATGCAGTCGTGGATGCAGCCCGGATGGTCGTTGGCGAGATAGGCATTCCGGCTCTCGACCCGGAGCGCCAGGTTGTGCGTTACGAACAGGTCGAGGATGCGGTAGATACTGTTGGGCGCGACACGGCGGCCGAGCTCCCTGCCCAGGCGCTCAGCAATATCGTAAGCGCTGGCCGGCTTGGCGAAGCTTGCAAGAACCTCGAAGGTCTTGCCGCGCATCTCCGTCCACTGCTCGCCACTGGCGAGCAGGACTTCACGAGCGGCTTCGGCCAAGGGTGCGCCCTGCTGCTTGAGATGAGAATGATGTGAATTACCCATGACTTTATATGGGCGGCCTAACGGCCCGTCTCAAGATGATTGCCGATGGGTCGTTGGCCGGACGGCAGTTTGCCCGCTTGCAAATGGCAATACCGGCAAGCGCTATGGCGTATCTTGCCGAGCTTGGGAGACGCGTTCCTCCCGGCCCGGATTGATCACCAGGACGAGACGCCGCGTGCCGCTTGCCGCGATCGGCGGCGAACGGTGGATGATGGCCGTGTCGGGCGCCCAGAGCCGGCCCTTGAACAAGCCGACATGTCCGGTGCTGACACAGTTGATAGCGAGCGCTGAGGACGGCGCGCCCGCAGCATGGGCTGCCGCATCGGTCTGGCCAAGCCATTGCGTGCCCGGTCCTGCATAGGTGGTGATGAGACGCGCGGTCACATAGTCCGCATGGAATCGGCGGCACGCATCGTCCTCCACGACCTCGAGGCGGATCACGACATGGTCTTCCTCTGCGATCTTCGCGAGCTGCCGGGCGAGAGCCGCAATATCGTCCGTGAGGGCTTCGCGGGCGAGATGTTCGGGATAGCCGGCCTCGCGCAAGCCATCGCGAACGTCGTCCTGGAGCATATTGACCGACGTCTCGAAACGCAGATCCTCGATCGCGCCAAGGTCGACATTCGCGATCCAGCCCGCAAAGCTTTCAGGCGTCCGGCGTCGCCAGATAGCGAGCGTGATCGCGGGGGTGCGGATTGCGCTCAGGATCGCCGGATGCGTCCCGAAGACGACATGCGGGACGCTCTTGGATGGCGCTTGCTGAAGATCGGCTGCCATGGCCTGAATGAAGCTCATCGCGCGGAGAGGGCCTTGCTCAGCCCTGCCGCGAAATCCGCGCCATGCGGCACCTGCGCCGTCGAGGCCTTCAGCGTGTCGCCGATGGGCTCGGCGCGCCCGCCAAGGCAGGTCTCGAGGAAGTTCTCCGCGATCCCGTTGAATGCGATATTATTCTCTGGCCGGGCGAAGCCGTGGCCCTCGTCCGGGAAGAGAACATAGGTAACGGGGATATTCTTGGCGGCCATTGCCGTGACGATCTGGTCACTCTCGGCCTTGTTGACGCGCGGATCATTGGCGCCCTGGCCAATCAGCAGGGGCCGCACGATCTTGTCGGCGCTGTTGAGCGGCGACCGCTCGACGAGCAGTTTGCGGCCAGCTTCGGTGGTCGGATCCCCCATCCGCTTGTAGAATTGCTGTCGACCCGCTTCCCAATAGGGCGGGATGGTCTTGAGCAGGGTCTGGAGATTGGAGGGCCCAACGATATCGACCCCGCAAGTGAAGGCCGTCGGCGTGAAGGCAAGGCCGGCAAGCGTCGCATAGCCGCCATAGGATCCGCCCATGATCGCGACCTTCTCGCGCGTTGTCACGCCTTGGCCGACCGCCCAGTCGACCGCATCGAGCAGGTCATCCTGCATGCGCGTGCCCCATTGCAGGTTGCCTGCACTGGTGAAGCGTTTTCCGAAGCCGGTCGAGCCGCGATAATTGACGGAGAGGACTGCATAGCCGCGATTGGCGAGCCACTGATGCTCGCCGTCATAGCCATAGTCGTCGCGGGCCCAGGGACCGCCATGGACGAGCAGCACCATCGGCACGGGATGATCGGCCTTGCCGTTGCCATCCACATCGGCCTCTTTGGGAAGAGTTAGATAGGAGACGAGCGTGAGGCCATCGCGCGAGCGGATCTCCTCGGGATGCATGGCGGCCAGAGGTGCGCCTTCGAGTTCGGGGCGGGAGACGAACAGCCTGGTGAGCGTTCGCGCCTTGCGGTCGAATAGATAGGATGCGGAAGGCGCCACCACCGGATCGACCGCAACGATCCAGCGATCGTCGGCGCGCGTGCGCGAGGTCACGATCGGCTCGCCCTTGAGCTGGACACGCAGCCAGTCAAGATCTGCGCCGATCGTGGGGTCGATAGCGGTCCACTCGTCCTTCAGATAGTCGATCGAATAGGCCTGTATGCTGCCGGTTTCGGGATCGGCCATGACCCCGCCGATATCCGCCCTGGGATCGCTGGCGATCAGCGTCATCTTCCCCGTCGTGACGTCCTGCGCGAACAGGGCGGCGGTGTCGCGATTGCGGGAATCGGTCCAGTAGAGCGTCTTGCCATCGGTGGTGAAGCCGGCCGGGCCGGTTGTCAGGCCGTCATCGAGACCGACCGAAACATAGGGGCAGGGATCGACCTTCGTGCCCGTGACGTGGAAATAGTCGGTGCCGCCATCCTCGCGCTCCTTGCTGGCGATCCGCAGGGCCAGGCTCTCGTCGGCGATGAAGCCGGCATAGCCATTGTTCTGGAGAACGAGGCTCAGCTTCCCGGTCCTGAGATCGAGGCTGTAGACATCGTGCCAGCGCGGATCACGGTTGTTGAGCCCGACGAGGATGCGGCCAGGGACATGATCGCTGGTCGCGACGATCTCGACCCGCGTTTTTTCAAAGGGTGTGAGCGCACGCTGCCCGCCCGAGACCGGATCGACGCTGTAGAGCAGGAAGTTCTCGTCACCGCCCTTGTCATTGACGAACAGAATCTGCGAGCTGTCCGGCGCCCAGAAATAGCTGCGGATCGGCCTTGCCATCTCGGCGGTCAGGGAACGGGCATTTGTCGGATCGCCGAACGGCGAGACCCAGATGTTGAGCACGCCATCACGCGGCGCGATCCAGGAAATCCATTTGCCGTCGGGGCTGAGCCGCGCCTGCACCTTGCTCGGGTTGCCGAACAGGCGCGCACGCTCGATCAGTGGCGGAAGCGTCTGGGCCGCAAGAGGGATGGGGGTTGCGGTGGCAACCAGGGCGCACAGAGAAAGGCCGGTGAGCAGACGCATGAAGGATATCCGTGAGCAATGATGACTTGTCTGCCGGCATCAGTAGGATATGATGTATCATATCGCAAGTTGTTGCCGTCGAATGCATCGGACGGCTCATCTTCAGGCCCGTCGATCAGGAGTGTTCCCGATGAAGCTTTCATTGTTCGCGTTGATTCTGGGAGCCTGCGCGTCCGTCGCCGCAGCGGCAGAGCCAGGTGTGCTGGTCGATGGGGCAGGGAAGGGGATCGGCACTGTCAGCGTGACCGAGACGCCGCGCGGCGTGCTGCTGCGGGTCGAGGCGCGGGGCCTTCCGCCCGGCTGGCATGGAATGCACTTCCATGAGAAGGCCAATTGCAGCGACGCGGCCTTCAAGAGCGCGGGCGCGCATGTCCATGCCATGACGCCGGTGGTCCACGGCTTCCTTGTCGCCGACGCCAATGATGCAGGCGATCTGCCCAACCTCTATGTCGCGCCGGATGGGACCGCGACCGTCGAACTCCATTCGACGCTGGCGTCGCTGACCGGCAGCGGCGGCCGTCCGGCGCTCAAGGATGCCGATGGCTCTGCCCTCGTGATCCACGCCAATCCCGATGACTACAAGACCCAGCCGATTGGCGGGGCAGGCGACAGGATCGCCTGTGCGGTCATTCCCTGAACGCCCACTGCTAGCTCTCCTTACGACCCTCTCCGAAAGACCTGATATGAACCAATTCGACATGTGCCGTTCGTATCCATTCGGGAGGCTGGCGTGAGCCTGATCCTGTCCGGTGCGTCGTCGCTGATCCCCGTCTCGGTTCTCACGGGTTTTCTCGGCAGCGGGAAGACGACTGTGCTTAATCATCTGGTGCGCGATCCGGCCATGAGCCGCGCGCTCGTCATCATCAACGAGTTCGGCGCGATCAGCCTCGATCACGACCTGATCGCGCGCACGAGCGAGGACCTTGTCGTGGAGATGATGGGCGGCTGTTTGTGCTGCACTATCCGGGGCGATCTGCTGCGCACCTTGCGCGATGCGCCATTCCGTTTTGCGCGCGACGGCGTCTGCTGGTTCGATCGGCTGGTGATCGAGACAACAGGCCTCGCCGACCCGGCGCCGATCCTGCACACGCTGATGACCGACGATCATCTCCAGACCCTCTATCGCCTCGATGGCGTCATCACGACCGTCGATGCTGCGACGGGCATGCGTTCACTCGACACGCAGCAAGAGTCGGTCAAGCAGGCGGCCGTCGCCGACCGGATCCTGCTCACCAAGACCGATATTGCGTCCAGCATGGACGTCGATGCACTGGAGAAGCGACTGGGGGGGCTCAATCCCGCCGCCCCCATCCTTCGCGTGACCAATGGGATGATCGAGCCCGCGCGACTGTTCGATGCGGGCCTCTACAATCCCGCGATCAAGAGCGTCGATGTCCAGCGCTGGCTCAATGCCGAGGCGTTCGAGCCTGAGGCTCATGATCATCGTCGCCATCACGGCCACGACCATGGACATGACCATGACCACGGACATCATCACCACGATGACCATCGTCATGACGTGAACCGTCACGACGATCGTATCCGGGCGGTCTGCCTGACGTTCGAGAAGCCGCTGAAGGATACCGCGTTCGATCGATGGATCAGCATCCTCACGACCTTCAAGGGCCTCGACGTGCTGCGCATCAAGGGCATCGTCAATATCGAGGGGCTGGACAAACCATTGGTCATTCACGGCGTCCAACATGTCCTGCATACGCCGGTCACGCTCGACGAATGGCCGAGCGAGGATCGCCGCACGCGCATGGTGTTCATCGTGCGCGACATGGACGAGGCCGACCTTCGCGGCACCCTCATGCTCATGACGATGGGGATCGAGCAGTTTTCACTGGACGGCATGAGCGGAGTGGATCTGCCAGTGGGCCGAGGTTCGATCTGGGATAGGTCTCCAGTGCCGCTTATCGGCAACTGAATCTTGTCGCCTGAGCGACTTCAGCCAACAATATCTGGATGGCACTGGCCGGGCCTTTGAAAGAAGCTATTGGCCGCATAGCACGAACACGCACGCTTGGTTCGCAGACTATCGGGACAGGCAGTCTCGTTTTCCGTTGGGAGGTTCCAGTTCGACCCAATTCGGATGTCGCGCCCGGAACGCGGGTGCGGGTTATCCGACCATGCTCACTTTACCAAGGTGTTTGCCAATGCATGCGGCATCACTCCTGCAAAATGGCGTCGCCAGATCTGCACCCGCAGAAACTCGGCGGCCTTCACGGGCAGATCTCTCATTCATTCCTTTCACCATCCACCCCCCGGGCAGCCGCACGGCGATTAGCGAAGGCGAGCAAGGCAGGGTCATGCTCAGGCCGATTCCAGCGCGCAGAATCGCGCAGAACCACCACATCCTCAAGGTGGGTCAGGAACGTGTAGACCTTATTGACGATGTCGATCATCAAGGCCTTCATCTCCGTATCGGAGATTCGAGAAGCCTGGGTCCACGGGATCTCGCCATAGGGCGTGACCACCTTCACATCGCTATAGTCACCGATCAGGCTGTCCGGCACGGTGCCGGCATGGATTTCTTCGAGCCGAGTATTGCGGACGCAATGTTCCACGAGTGCCAGCGCGACCCTGCGCAGTGCTTCGTCAGGCACTTTCTCTTCGGGCATAAAGTCCTCCCGCCCCCGGCATTGAAAGCATCGGTCTCCTCAATTCCGGGAGGGCCCCCTGGTGCTTTAAAACTGTGCGCGCAGCTCCGACAGCCTCTCCTGGCAGAGTTCGTTGACGATCGTACCAAGCACCTCAACCCGCTCGGAGAGGAAGGCGAATTCCTCTTCCGTCATCTTGAAATGCTCGGAATGCCTAGCCTTCACATAGGCATCCTTGAGCTTGTTGAAATAGGCTTCATGCTTTCGTGTCTCCCTTGGCCAGGCATCCACTAGCCGCGCGGAAAGCGTTTCAGCGCGCGTCCGGAGGAATTTGATGTTGTGGCTATAGGGCGTGTAAAACGTATAGACGAGCAGAACGCAGTAATAGAGACGCTCGCACGCCTGCTGAAGGTTGTAGGCCGCGTCCGGAAATTGCTTATTGTCGTAAGCGAACTGATAAAGCATCCTCGACGATACGGCGAGGTCGAACCACTGGTCGAAATATTCTTTCGCCATGTCATAGGCTTGTTGCGGCGTCTTGGGCTTGGGCTTGTGCAATTCGCTGTTGTCGACTTGATACAGGGCGATGCCGTCGCGCGCGATGTCCATGAAGAAATATCGTCCATGGGCCAGACCGTCATTCACCTCCTGCAGAGTATGCACGATGAAATTGACGGGTGTGCGTAACCGGTTGAGGATCATGGTCTCCCGGTCGAGGCGCTCGGCCGCCTTTTCCCAATATTCAATCTGGTCCGTCAGTTCCTTCTGATTGACGATGATGAGCAGATCGAAATCCGATCGGTAGCCTCGCTTGGTATGAGGCTCGTGCACCCAGCGCCCGGTCGCATAGGAGCCGTAGAGAATGATCTTGAGGATGCGGCCGAGCTTCCGAGCGCCGGTCGGTTCGCCATGGGCATCCTCGAACTCCTCGAAGAGGATCTGGACGACCCGATCGAGTTCGCGTCGCTTGTTTGCCGGAAGGTGATCGAGTTCTGTTTTCATCGTCTCATCGTCATTCTGGTCAGGTGAGCGGGAAACGGGCTTGCTCGTCTTCCCATGGATTGAAGATCACGGCGCCGCTGTGCCGTATATCCTTGATGTTTCGCGTCACGAGGAAGAGGTCGTGTTCGATCGCGGTTGCCGCGAGCAGCGTGTCGATCACCGGCGGGGCCTGCCCGGTCCGCCGCTTTACCTCACCCGAAATTGCGCCCCAACGGTAGACGATGGCGTCGTCGACGGAGAGTAGCCGGTCGCTAAAGCGTTCAGCGAGGGCGTCGCGGGCAGCGATATAGCGCGAACGATCCGGATAGTCCGGCTCAAGGTTATGGATGCTCTTGTCATACTCCGCGAGTGCCAGCACGCTCAGGAACATCCGGTGCTCGGGTTGCGCCGTTGCCCACGCCTTGACACTCGGCGCACCGTTCGGGTTCGCCACTGCAGATAGGACATGGGTGTCCAGCAGCCAGCCTTTCACAGGGCGACGTCCCGCCCGCGGTCGATCTCGCGCTCAAGGTTGAGGCCATCGAGTCCAAGGCTCTCGAGGAACGGAACGAAAGCAGGCTTGCCCGCATCGTTGGGCAGAAGCCGGTCGAGTTCGTCCACGCTCATCACAACCACGGCCTCCCGGCCGCGGACCGTGACACGTTGCGGTCCCTCGCTCTGGGCGCGTCTGACGACCTCGCTGAATCGGGCCTTGGCATCCTCGAGTTTCCAGGTGCTGCCAGGATTGGACTTGTGGGGGGCGCCCTTGTGAATGACTGTGCCCATCTTGCATTCTCCTGACTAGCTAGTCAGATATAGCCTTTCCGTCCAGTCTTCACAAGTCGAACTCTCTCTTCATTGACTGAGTCAGACGTATATATTCGCGCCGACCGAATGGCTCTTCCGCAGCCTCTCATTGTGCCGCCTCCCGATAGCCCGCCGATCGATCGGTCAGTCTTTCTCCTCCTCACGTCCAAGAGTTTGCCGGCAAGTTCCTCCAACGTGAACGGTTTGGTTAGGAAATACGTGCCGGCATCGACTGTACCGCTATGGTCTTGGTATTGCGCATCTGACCGGTGGCGGTAGCGGCTTATGTGTGCGTACGGGCGCCAAGGCACTGACATGCGCCGAGGACTATTTTGGGAATATCACTGATCTTTCCCGACGGCGAGGTTTGGCCGATTTTGGGAACGGCCAGGTTTCAAGGAACGTGAGCGACCTGCTGCCGTTGGCGTACGCCTTTCAATCCGCCATCCGTCTCAGATCTGTCATGCCGATCGCCCAACCGACCGATCACCGCGACGGGCGACGCACATGCCAAAGATAGACCGGGAGACCTGCCGCCACGATCGCTATGCTCGCCAGCGCGCGCCAGGGCGTGGCGACCAGCGTATTCACGAGCAGGAAGCCGGTTCCGGCCAGAAACAGGCCGGCGACCAGAGGGTAGGCTGGCACGCGATACGGGCGCGGCGCGTCCGGAAAGCGCCGCCGCAGCACGAAGATCGCCGCCACCGCCAGGCCGTTGAAGACTAGCAACATGAACACGATGATGTCGGTGAGCGTGTCGAAGCTTCCCGAAAAGGCAAATCCGATCGCCACGGCGCCCAGCGCCAGGACGGCCCGGCCGGGAACCCGTGTGCGCGGCGAGATGACCGACAGGGTGCGCGGCAGCAACCCGTCGCGCGCCATCGCGAAGGGCAGGCGCGACACCGCGAGGAAGGTGGAATGCAGCGCGCCGAGATTGGCCGTCAACAGGCCGAGGGTGAGCAGCCAGGCGACGCCCGCGCCGAAGAGCGTCGTCATCACGATGCCGGCAACGGACGCGGATTCGGGCAGGTTCGCGATATCCATGGGACTGAGCGCAAGGAAATAGCCGAGATTCACAAGAAGATAGAGGCCGATAATCAACATGCTGGAGCCGATGATCGCGCGCGGAATATTGCGATCGGGATCCTCCACTTCCTCGGCCACCATGCTGAGGTCGTTCCAGCCATTATAGGCCCATAAGGCTCCGATCATCGCCGCGCCGAAGCCGGAAAGGCCGAGCCGCGCGGTCTCCGGCACGCCCGCGCACGCACCATGTCCTGCGTCGATCGTAAGATGGGAGACATGAGCTCCCAACAGGAGCCCGGCAATCCCGATGCCCGCGACCAGCGCCACCTTGAGGGCGGTGACGATGCTCGCTACCCAGCCGTTCGCCCGCACCGGCGCAAGGTTGAGGAGCATGCGGGAGCCGATCGAAAAATGCCAGAAAACCGCCGCGAAGGCGAGAAAGCCGGTGCATTGCACGGTCGAGATCGGGCCGGAGTCATAGCCCGCGAGTCCCGCTAATAATATTGCGAATGCTTCGCAAATCTCCATTGTTGCCTTGTATGGTACAGTGTTCATGACGGGCGATCGATCAGGCAGCGATCGGCAGGATCAGCGACGACGCCATTTGTTGTAGTTCCGACCTGCGCCGCACTCCGGTCTTTTCATAAACCCTCAAAAGATGGGTTTTTACCGTGCTTCGCTCGACGCCAAGCTGGGCGGAGGCCTCCGCGACCGTTTTCCCGCCGGCGATACAGTCGAACACGCGCGATTCGGCGGGCGTCAGGTCGAACAGAGCGGCCACGATCTCTGTCGGCGCGACGAACGGCGTGCCGGTATGCGCAACAAAGATCGCTACCACCGCGCGCGGCGCCAGCGCGGTGCCCTGGCGCAGCGGCAGGACGTGGAGCGCGCCGTTCGCGCCGCCGTCGCGCCGCACCGGGATGCCCAGCCCCTTGCGGCCGAGTGAGCTGATATCGTTGGCGGCGCGTTCGATAGCGATTTCCAGCGCGTGGGTGACAGGCCGAGTCGCGGCGCCCAGCACGCCGCCTTGTTCATGGATCAGATCGCCACGCTCCAGCATCCGACGCGCCGCCGGATTGGCATGGACGATGCGCATCAGGTCGTCGGTCAGCAGGACGGGAACGCTCAGCGTGTCGATCGCCGCTTCGAATGTCGCCTTGGCGATCGCCGACAAATCGAGCATGCGATTGATCGTGGCAGCGCGCTGCAAATGCGGAATAAGCAGGCGGACGATTTCCACCTCACACTCGCCAATCGGACCAGCGTCGACATTGCGCCCGAACGCCAGCGAACCCAGCGCGTCGGCATCTCTCGCCAGGCCGATGGCGATCACGTCGTTCAGGCCCTGTGGCTTGCCCCATTCCAGAGTGTAGCGGTTGGTCGATCGCTCAAAATCGACGGCGATCGGATTGATCCGTGACAGCACTTGCGGCTCACTGATGGGCAGCGCCATAACGGCATCGACACCGCCCCATTGCTCCATCACGTCGGCGGCATAGCTGGGTATCCGGTCGATATAATGCTGGGGAATGTTGGTCGCGACGTTCACTATGACTTGGCCGCTCGGCATCTTTTGCAACGACAGCGTCGAGTTCGCGCAGTTCAACTCAGTGCGGATCGCCTCCATCGCGATCGGCCAGCGCGTGGTGTCGATCGCCGCGTCATAGATCAGCCCGATCAGGTGCGAGAGACGACTCGGGTCGATCCATGCTTCCACAGCTTGCTTCCAATCGCGTAATCGGCCCGTCATCGTATCACTGCGGTGCAGCATGAGCCATATCAGCTTTCGGCCGACGCGGCTTCGATGGTTCGCGCCTTTCAGGCAAGAAAACATCAAGCCTCCACCAAGTGGTGGACGCGCGGGAAAATCGGCTTCCCTACGATGGGTCACGCCGAAGCGCCTTGTCCAGACTATCGGCAGCCCAAAATCTGTTCGGATGTGTGCAATGCAATATCGTAGGCGCTTCACGCAAACTACCTCGCAAGATCGCGAACGAATGTTGATGGCGCGTCTTATGGAGATCACGCGAGCGGCGACGCATCTCCCATCAGGTCTCGATAGTGACGGGAACGAAGCCTGATGCTGCTTGCACAGGAGGAAACGCCAGCGGCTGAAACCGAGCCGTCACGCGAGACCGACCTCGCCACGCCGCCTGCGGCGAGTTATTCCTTTTCCGCCGGGATGATCGACCGGCTAGCCCGGCTGGATATCGCGCTGGCGTTCACCTCCTACCAATCGGGCCTGCTCTACATGCTCGGCTCCCACCCCGAATTTGGACCGCAACTTCATCAGTCGGCGGTGCCCAAGCCGATGGGGCTGACCGCCAGCGGGGGCGCGCTGATCCTCGCGGGGGAGTCCACGATCGCCCGCTATCGCGACGTACTCCGGCCCGGCGAGCGCATCAACGCCACGTTTGACGCCTGCTACATGCCGCGCGAAACTTGGCTGACCGGCGGGCTGGACGCGCATGATGTGGCGGTGGACGCGGACGGACGCATCCTGTTCGTCAACACCGCCTTCAATTGTCTCGCGACGCTGTCGCCGGTGCACAGTTTCGAACCCGTCTGGCGCCCACCCTTCATTTCCGCGTTGGTGAATGAAGACCGCTGCCACCTGAACGGGCTGGCGATGGACGCCGGGCAGCCTGCCTTCGTCACAGCCGCCAGCCGCTCGGATACGATCGACGGCTGGCGCGACCGGCGCGACGGCGGCGGGGTAGCGATCGACGTGGCGAGCAGCGGAATCGTCTGCACCGGGCTGTCCATGCCGCATTCGCCGCGTGTCCACCGCGGCCGGCTGTGGCTGCTCAATTCCGGTACGGGCGAGTTGGGCCAAGTCGCGAGCGACGGCCAATTCGAGCCGGTCGCCTTCTGTCCCGGCTTCACGCGCGGACTCGCCTTTCACGGCAATCTCGCCTTCGTCGGACTATCCAAGCCGCGCTACCAGCGGTTCGAAGGGCTGCCGCTCGACCGGCGGCTGGCCGACGCGGATTCGGAAGCCTGGTGCGGCATCCAGGTGATCGACCTCGACAGCGGCGCGTGTGTCGACTGGTTCCGCATCGATGGCGGGGTCGCCGAAATTTACGACGTCACGCTGATCGCCGGGCATCGCTGCCCGATGGCGGTCAGCCCCAGCTCGCCCGACGCGACAACACTTCTCACCTTCACCGATCCACCGTCCAGCCGCCCGTCGGATTAAGCGCGGTCAAGCCAGCATTGGGGGTAGCATGAACAACCGTAATCGGAAGATTTCGCGTGGACAATTGGCCGCGAGCGCTTCGGCCATCATGACCTTCTTTGGCGGCTATGGCAGGGCGTTCGCCCAGAGCGCTTCGAACTGCACGCTCCAGTCCGATGGGACGACCTATCTCTGCTCGGGCGCGGCGACGACGACGCAGACGATCACGCTCGACGGCACCAAGGACAAGATCACCACCGCGCCGGGTTTCAGCATCGACACCACCACTGGCGACGCCATTGCGCTCAACGAGCCGAGCACCGGTTCCTTCAGCTCCCTATCGCCCAGCTTCACTGACGAGAATCACTCGTCGATCAGCGGCCAGCATGATGGCATCCTCCTTTCCGCGCCGGGCAACTTTCCCACCCGCCTCACGATCACCAGCAATGGCACCATCACCGGCAAGACCGGGGACGGGATCAACGCCAGAATCATGGGCAGCAACAGAAATCTGGGTATTTCGATCAACGCCGCCGATGTCAGCGGTGGCCAGAACGGCATCAACGCTTACGGTGCCGGCGCCGGCGGCGTTTCGATCACCACCAGCGGCCAGGTCGTGGGCACCGGCGCCAGCGGCATCTATGCCGGGCTGTACAGAGGCGCCACGGGCAACATCTCCATCCAGGCGGCGGACGCCAGCGGCCACTCTTACGGCATCGTTGCGATCAACCAGGGGACGGGATCGACGACGATCACGGCAACCGGCGCCGTCAGCAGCGAAGGCGCCGGGGGCGGCCTCAACCGCAGGGACGGGGGCGGCTCCATCATCAGCGATCTGGGTCCGGCGGCGATCGCGGGGGTGAACTTTTCCAACGGCACCGATCTGACCATCACCAGTTCAGGTCCGATCAGCGGCAGCGGCAATGGCATCCTCGCGATAAACAACGGGACCGGAGCGACCATCGTCACCGCATCGGGAAGCATCACCACCCAGAACGGGGCCAACGGCATCGGCGCGTTTGCCCGGAGCGGGTCGCTGGATGTCCATCTCACCAGCACCGGCAGCCTGACGGGCGGAACCCTCTTCGCAGTGGGCAGGGGTGGGCCTATGACCGTCACGATCGACGGGCCGATCACGTCCGATATAAACAACAACGTCAATCCGATATTGGTCGCTGCTATCCAATATGGCAGCAGCAGCGATCTGACCGTGACAGTGAATGCCTCGCTGCTCGACAAGAGCGGCAAGGGAATAGGTGTCCATGTCGGGAAGGAGCCGGGCAATACGGGCACCGGCGACACCACGCTCACCATAGCCGAGGGCGTCACTGTCGATGCCGGACATGGCATCACCGCCGACGGCCGGGGGACGGGAACCCTCACCATCACCATCGACGGGACGGTGATCGGCCGCGACATCGACAGCGTCAGCGGTGGCACCTATGCCCCCGGAACCGGCGTGGGCATCGATTTCAACGGCTCTACCGACAGCGCCACCGCGCTGCATCGGCTCACCGTCAGCCAGTCGGGCAGTGTGTCGGGTGGCATCTTCGGTGCCAGCCTCGGCGGGCAGGCCGGCCCCGTCGAAATCACCAACGCCGGCGCGATCAGCGGTGGCATTCTGATGGGCGCAAGCGGGGACAGCACGAGCCAGGTGACGGTCACCAATACCGGCTCGATCGCCGCGAGCACCAACAGCGGGCGGCAAAAGGGCGTCGCCATCGCCCTTAACGGATCGGCGGCGAATGTGGTGAACCTGCAGGGCGGATCGGTGACCGGCGATATTCAGGTGTTGGGCGCCAGCGGCACCAGCAAGCCGGCGACGATCAACTGGACCGGCGGTTCGCTGGCCGGCGGCATCCGCCTCAGCAACGATCTCGGCGCCATATCACCCCCGGACGCGACCGGCCTTCCCGGCAATGTCGCCAACCTGACCGGACTTTCGGCGGCCGATCTCTCCGCGACGACGCAACTCCAGGGCGGCTTCCTGGACACGCTGAACCTCAACAACGTCACGCTGAGCGGCGGCAACGTTACCCCCGGCGCCGGGCGCGGCATCTCCATCTTTGGGTGGAAAGCCATCAACCTCACCAACGACAGCGCGCTGACCCTGACCGGCTTCTTGGACGCCCCCGGCTTTGGAACCGGCACACTTTCGGTGGATGCGACATCGACGTTGAATGCCGGCAACGGCGTGAATCCGACACTCGGCCGGCCCGACGATGCAAGCTACGTCTTCAATATCGTCAATGCCGGCACCCTCAGCCTCGCCAACGGCAATTTGGGCGGCAATCATCTGACCGTGGCCGGCGCATATACCCAGGCGGCGACGGGCAACCTGATCATCGGCGTGACGCCAACGGCGATCGACCTCCTCACCGTCCGGGACCAGGCCAACCTTGCGGGAACGGTCACTTTCGCCTGGGCGCCCGGCACCTATGTGGAAGGCACGCGGACATTTCTCCACTCGAACGCGCTCACCGGCCAATTCGGGACCGTCGCGGCGGCAAGCGGCACCACCGCGCCAACCGGATTCGCCGTGAGCGTCGGCTATACCAGCCAGGACGCCAATCTGGTGCTCGGCACGCCAACACCTACTCCCACGCCGACACCAACGCCAACGCCAACGCCGACACCAACACCAACGCCAACGCCAACGCCAACCCCGACACCCACGCCTACTCCGACCCCAACCCCGACGCCTACTCCGACACCCACGCCGACGCCGACGCCCACTCCAACGCCAACTCCGCCAGTGGTGGTGGCGCCGGTCGACGCCAAGCTTTTCAGCGAGCAGCTTGCTGGGTTCCTGGCGAGCAACGAGACGCGCGCTATCGAACTCCTCGGCCGTACCCAGCCGGACAGCGGCGGCAACAGCTTCTTCAACCCCGATATCGGCGACGCGCATCGCGCCCGCGTCTGGATGGAAGGCACTGGTCACACGCTGGGCGCGGGTTTCCGGGCCAGTTCAGTCGGCATGCAGTTTGGCGGCGACGTGACCGTGGGTGCTTCCGGCCGGATCGGCGCGGCGATCGCCTATGAGCGGTCATGGCTGAACGACGATGCCGGCGGCGGCGGGCGCGGCGATTCGATCCACGCCAGCCTCTATGCGTCGCAACCGCTCGGCCCGGTCGGCATCTCGGCGGTGTTCACCTATTCGCACGCCTGGAACAAGACGCACCGCCCCACCGGCGTCGGCACCGCATCGGCCGACCGCGACCTGACCGGATTCACCGGTGGCGTGCAATTGTCGGCGCCGATAGCAGTGCGCGGCGCGCTACTGACCCCGGCGATCGGCGTGCTCGCCACACGCGTCGAGGCCGATGCGTTCCGCGAGACCGGCGGCGGCCTTCCCGGCTTTGCGGTCTCCGGGCTGGACTACGACAAAACCTTCGTCTCGCCCTTCGCCTCGCTCGGTTTCTCTTACGCCTTGACGGCGCGCGGCGGCGTCACCTGGGTGCCCGAGGCCGAGATCGGCTATCGCCGCAGCGATGTCGCCGGGGGCGCGTGGACAACGCTGGTGTCCGACGACGGCACGCTGTTCGCCGGCAATCGCGCAGCGCTCGACAAGAATGTCGTCCGCGCCGGAGCGGGCCTGAGCGCCCACCAGGGCCGCTGGACCGCCTACATCAAGTATCGCGCTGAAGTGTCGAACGGCTGGACCGATCACAGCGGCGCGATCGGCCTGCGCCTGGCGCTCTGATACATGAGGGACCAAGCCGCTGCCGTCGCGATGCCGGGCCGGACGAGAGCGGGCGGCGGGGGTCATGCCGGCCAGCATCTGGAAGTGGCGTTCCCCGAACCCGCCATGCTGGCGAAGGACAAAGGGAAATTGCGCATCCGGTCTTTCCACGGCACCGGCGTCCCGCCGGAGAAGAAATGACACACGGAGCGGCCGCGCCGGTTCGGGAGGATGTGCGATGAAACTCGAATGCTTCCTTTATCCCGGCTGGCAACCCCGCATCCGAGCCGCGTCCCGGCGGCGGGTGTGGATGGACGAGACTCCCGAATCCTTTGCTTATCGCTGCTTGCCTCTCGCCATCGCCAACGCGCATGGATGGGAGATTGGCAATGCGGTCGGCTTCTCGGCACGCTGGACCGGCGGACGTGATGTCCGCGACGTCGAGATTTTGCTCGACGATCCGAAACGGGGGGCGATCGAAACGCCGGTTTCGCTGTTCGGGCAAGGCACCCTCACTTTCCATGTCGCCGGACTGTTCCGTACCGAACCGGGCTGGAACCTTTGGGTGGGCGGCCCGACCAACCAAGCCAAGGATGGCATCGCGCCTTTGTCCGGTGTGATCGAGACCGACTGGTCGCCTTACAGCTTCACGATGAACTGGCGCTTCACGCGGCCGAACCATTGGGTTCGTTTCGAGCCGGACGAGCCGATCGCCTTCTTCTTTCCGGTCCCACGCCATGCCATCGAAGAAACGGAAGCCAGCTTCCGTTCCATTGAGGATGTTCCCGACCTCAAGACGATGTTCGAGGCGTGGAGCGTGTCGCGCGATGCTTTTCACCGGCAGATGCAGGAAGCGCCGCCACGCGATCCCGCCGACAAATGGCAGAAGCTCTATTATCGTGGCGTGCGGCCCGATGGGCAGCCCGGCGCGCCGGACCACCAAGCGAAGCTCCGCCCGCCCGAGTTCATCGACCGGACCAACGAGACAGGAAGGGGCGGACAATGACAACGTTGGGATGCGCCAAAGCGCGGCGGGACTTGTTGAAGCGAACCTGAAGGGAGGCAAGCTTGATCAGGGTTGTTTGTTGAAAAGGGGCATGTCATGCGCAAGCTACTTCCGGGCCTCGTTCTGCTCGGCGCGATCACCTTGGCCTCGCCTGCATTGGGGCAGGCCACGACCCGTGCCTGCGGAGTCGAGGAGACGGTTGGGCCCGCGTGTCTGCTGTCCAGACGAGAGTTCCCGTCGCTGCCTTCCGGGCCTCTTTACTGGCATCTGGATCGTTTCGCATCGAAGGACGCCGCCGAGCGGACTGCGATAACGACGAGCTCGGTAGTCGAGGCTTTCGGATCCGTCTGGCTATTCACCATCGAACGCCAGGCCTGGCGGCCGAAAAGCGGCAAGCATGTCTCCAATGTGGGGCCGCTCCCCGTACAACCCGCTTCAACCTATGCGGCCGAATATCTACGATCTATCTTCAGTCCCGGCATGACCGCGCCGCTCCACGTCCATTCCGGCCCGGAAGCCTTCTACGCGGTGAGCGGCGATACCTGCCTCGAAACCCCCGACGGTATCCAGTTGGGGCGCGGACCCGGCAACAGCTTGTCCATTAAAGGAGGGCCGCCCATGCTGCTGATGGCGATCGGAAAGATTCCCCGTCGCGGCTTTGCATTGATACTGCACGACGCCAATCAGCCGCCCACGACCTTGGTCCACGATTGGCATCCACAAGGCCTCTGCGATCGGCAGCTTTCAAGTGAACAAGCCCGATAACAGTCTTGCCCTGACTATCTTTGGCGGAAATTCAAACTGACCTGCTACCAGCCGCCTATAGGTTGGACACGAACCACGCGATGAAGGCGACCACTCCTGCAAGGGCTAGCGCAAGGATCGCTCGCACGATGGGAGGGTCTTTAGCGGAAACTTTCGCAGGCCAGGGGAGCGTCAAGGCCCGAAGCGCCGATACGAAGGCGGCCGTTGCGCCCGCCACACGTACCCAGTCAAGTTGCACCCAACGGCGCGTCATCGCTATGGACTGCGCGTCCGTAATAGTATCTTTGGGTGAACCGATGCCGTGATAGTATAACGCCGCGTTCATCGGCCAGAACGCGAGGACCGTGAGTACGAGCAGTATCAGGATGCCAATAGAAGGTAAGCACAAGAGCCAGCGGTAGCGCCACGGCGTCTTCCATCCCGCAGTAAGGGCGCCGAACCCTGCGATCAACATTGCCGCCGAGAACGGGATGAAAAATACGCCCGTGTCCACGGGCCAGGCCTTGCCGTATGGCATCATTGCCAATGACGTGGGAGGGTGGGCGCTCCAAGCTCCGGCGAGAACGAGAAGGTCGAACAGCTTCGCCCCGACCAAGGGCCCGCCCACCAGCGTCGCCAGCCAGAGGAATGATTTGGTTATGCGTTCCCTGTTCATCAATGTCGCTTCCTAACGTGCGCAGAGCGCCGAGCCTGACGGTTAATATCACCATCGTGAAGTTGTCTTAAAACCGTCGTTCCGCGTTCCATCCTTGTCGTAGGTCGGACTATCCGCAAGGTAACGCGAGTCCCATCTCTGCATAATATTCTAGGTGCGGCGGCCAAGCCTATACGACGCACCAACCACAGAACGGATCACCTTGTCCGGCATGGCCTGCGTCGCTGCGCTGATGAAAAGATCGCCGCTGCAGTGCCCGGGAATGATATAATCGGGGTTGATCGATTGCATCAGAGCGATCGTCTCAAGTGCTTGCGCTTTGGTCTGCGGGGGCACCAGGTGGAATCCGCCGACGATCGCGTGCACGCGATCAATGCCGGAGACTGCTTGCGCTCGCCGCACGGTGTTGATGATGCCACGATGACTGCAAGAGCCTATGACAACCAGACCGCGCCCGGCGACGTTGAACGCCGTACCAAGCTCATGCACTGCGTCATCGACAATGAAATCGACATCGCGTTTGGATGGATCGAGCAACGCACGATTGCAATTTTGTCCGGGGAGCATAGCCGTCGGCACGCGGGGTCGCTCGCTTGAGACGTAGGCAATCTCGCCGGTAGTGAAAGCTTGGCCGGCTACAACCTTGGCGTCGCCTGAAACAATGAGGTTGATTCCCGCCCTTGAAAGCGCCGGTCGGTCGATTGCTCCAAACGATGATGCTCCAGGCTTCGTACCCCGCAGACGCGCGCAGAAAGCCTCCTCGCCTCCTATAAAAAGCGGCGTGCCCCTTCGGACAAGCCGGGTTGCAAGCAGCCCGTCCAAGCCACCGAAGTGATCATAGTGGCCATGGCTCAATACCATCGCGTCCAAGGTCTCTGGCCGAACGCCCAGCAACCCGAGATTATTGATCAGAGCCCGTGACGTATAGCCAAAGTCGACAAGAATGTTGCGCGGCGTGGCGGCGGGAGCCGCGCTGCGTGCGAGCAGCGAATAGCCCCATTCGGCGATATAAGTCGCGTGGTAGTCGGGAGCGGGTATGGGCGCGGAGACGCTGATATCGAAGCGTTCGAAGTCGGCGGCAAAGACGTTGGCGAAGTTGTCGACGACGATGGAGAGTTCCAAGCTGTCGACCGTGGGAACGGTGAGGAGGCCAGCAGCAATACTTTGCGGGAGACCTGCAAAGGATGCGACGCCAAATCCAAGCACTGCGCGACGACTCAGCTCCACGGCGTTCCCCCAGCCTTGCCCTGCAAAGACTTGCCTCTCAAATGCGCCAGATCGACGCGACCCGCGTCAACCGAACGGTGGATAAACCTTGTCATGCCGCAGCGCAGCGATAACGATGTACGGTCACGGCGCAGGGACAAGGTGATGACGACGGCACAGATCGATCCGACGCGACTCTCTGAACTGATTGGGCTGATCTATGACGCGGCGATCGACACCACGCGCTGGCCGATCGCGATGGAGGCGATCCGCGCCGAGTTGAACTGCGCCAACTCGGCGCTGACGTTGCAAAAGATGCCTAAAGGCGAATTCCTGGTGAACGTCGCTACCAATATTCCGCAACATTATATCGAGCGAATGACAGATTATCCCGCCGATGTGCTCGAGCTTTGGGGAGGCGCGGACGTGCTGATTGTGCAGCCGATCAGCGAGCCGCTCATCTTGTCAAGAATCAACCCAATCGCGACCAATTACGAGCGATCGACTAATCGCTACTCATTGGAATGGGCAAAGCCGCAGGGGCTGTCCGACGTGATCGCAATCAGCCTTGCCCGCGACGTGGAGGCCTTGGGAGCGATAGCGTTCGCAAGACATGTCGATGCGGGTCCGATCGGCGAGCGTGAGGAGCAAATTGTCCGCCTGCTTATTCCACATTTGCAGCGCGCGGCGACGATCAATCGGATGCTCGATTTGTCGGCGATCGCGAAGGCGACATTCGAGGCGGCGATCGACACGCTTACGATTCCAGTGCTGCTGGCAGACGATCTCATGCAGATCGTCTATGCCAATCCGGCGGCGCGACGAATGCTGGAGCGGGGAGACTTGATCCGCGAACAAGACGGGCGGCTCAGCGCGGCCACCAAGCCGGTGACGCGGGCGCTGGAGGTCGCGGTTGAGCGCGCTGCCGCTGATGTCGGCACGTTAGGCCGCAGTGGCCTCGGAATTCCTGTACGACGCGAGGGTGGCGCAATCGGCGCGGTGCACGTGCTGCCGTTGCGCCAAGGCGCAGCTTTGGCGCCCCGTGCGGTGGTGGCGATCTTTGTCGCCCATACCGGCACCGCGTTTGTAGCCCCGACCGAGATTGTCGCTGCATTGTTTGCGCTGACGCCGGCGGAGTCGCGGGTGTTCGACCATATCGTCGCCGGTCAGACCGTGTCCGAGACCGCCGCGGCATTGGGAGTCGAAGCGAGCACGGTAAAAACCCATCTTTTGAGGGTTTATGAAAAGACCGGAGTGCGGCGCAGGTCGGAACTCCAACAAATGGCGTCTGCGTTGAGCCTGCCGATCGCTGCCTGATCAATGGTTATCTGGACACCATAGCCGAGCGAGCACTTGCGCTTACGGGCCGTATCAGCGGCAATGGTCGCAAATTGAAGTTTAGGGCTGGCTTGCAATCCGCGTCGCCGTCATCGCCTTATTCCGAACAGCAACCCGCTCTCATCGTTGTAGCTGCGCTGCGGCACAGCAACCCTCATCCACCTTTCGGTGGACGCGCGCCATGATGAATTGCTCCATTCGAGAGGCAGCAGAGAATCGAGATCGCGACCCATCCGGATTGCCTGTCCGATCAAATGAAAAGGGCTTCGTCGACGATCAATCAATTCCGGCTTCCGACCTCGCGGCGGCCAGCGACAGGGGGAGGGCCGAGTGCAATTTGCGAAAATGGGGACTTGTCAATGAAGACCACATCCGGGCTTTGGATCCCCTTGCTCGCTGTCCTGTCCGCGACCGCCACGGCGCAGCCAGGGAATAGACAATCGACCGCCGATACGCCCCCCAAAGCGCCAACGGTCGCTGTTGTGGATCGCGATTTCGGCCTGACCCTGCCCGATCCCTATCGCTGGATGGAAGGGCTGAACAATGCCGAGTTCGACACCTGGCTGAAGGCACAGGGCGAGTATGCGCGCGCGCGGCTCGACGCGCTGCCGAGCCTGGCCGCATGGCAGCAACGCCTGAAGCAGGCCAGCGCCGCGACACGCATCAACCGTTCACAGAAGCTCGCGGACGGGCGCGTATTCTTCATTCGCGCGGAAAGCGCGAACCCCGGCACGCTGTTGGTACACGAAGCAGATGGCCGCGAGCGCGTGCTGCTCGATCCCGCGAGCCTTGCCACCGGGAAAGGTCCGGTCTCGATCACCCAATATTCGCCTTCGCCGGATGGCAGCCTCGTGGCGATCGACCTCGATCGTGGCGGCAGCGAGATCACCCGCGTGCAGGTGCTCGACGTCGCGACTGCGGCATGGCGGCCGGACGCGGTCGAGCCGGTGTGGGGCGAGTTCGCCGTCGATTGGCTGCCGGACGGTAGCGGCTTCACCTACACCCAGATCGCGCCCGAAAACGAACGCGCCGATGACGACCCCGTCCAGAACATGCGCGTGCGGCTGCACAAGATCGGCGCGCCGACGGAAAGTGATGCGCTGCTGCTGAAGGCCGGCAGCAATCCCAGCCTGCCGCTGACAAGCCGCGAGATGCCGGAAATTCAGTTCGTTCCCGGCTCGAACTGGGCAATCGCCGCGATCGGCGGCGCGCAACCGGAACTGCGGCTGTACGTCACGTCGCGATCCGAGGCGCTGAAACCTGACGCGACATGGTATCCGATCGCCGACTATGCGGACAATGTGCAGAACTTCGCGGTTCACGGCGACGCCCTGTACCTGGTGTCAATGAGGGACCATCCGAACGGCCGCGTTCTGGCCATCGACTTGTCCAGACCGGGCGCCTCGCTCGCCGGCGCGCGTGAAATTCTTGCGGAATCCGGCGAGGCGATCTTCCATGGCACGGGCACCCTGGCCGCCGCGCGCGATGCGCTTTACGTGGACCGCACGATATCGGGCATCGATACGTTCCTGCGCGTCGGCTACACGAGCGGCAAGGCCACCGCGATCAAAACGCCGTTCGCCGGGGGGGCGCGCGGATTCACCGCCGATCCGGCTGCGGACGGATTTCTTGTCGCGCTGGACGGCTGGACCATGCCCCGCACGATCTACCGTTATGATGCGGCCGGGACAACGCTGCGCGACCTGAATCTCACCGCGACCAGCCCCGGCGACTATAGCGATCTCACCAGCACCGAAACCGAAGCGGTCAGCGCCGACGGCACGCATATCCCGCTCAGCATCATCCATCGCAAGGACATCAGGCTCGACCGCAGCCACCTCACCCTATTGTTCGGCTATGGCGGCTATGGCGTCAGCGTGGCGCCCACGTTCAACTACCAGTATCTGCTCGAATGGGTGAAGGCCGGCCATGTGTTCGCGGTCGCGCACGTGCGCGGTGGCGGCGAGAAGGGCGATGCCTGGCACCGCGCCGGGCAAAGCGCGAACAAGCACAGGGGCGTCGAGGACATTCTAGCGTGCGCGGCCGAACTGGCGCGGCGCGGCTACACCACGCCCGCGCGCACGGCGCTGGAGAGCGCGAGCGCCGGCGGCCTGCTCGTAGGCGGCGCGCTGACGGTGGCGCCGGACAGGTTCGGCGCCGTTTTCATCCAGGCGGGGATGCTGAACCCGGTGCGCCTGCTCGCCGGGATCAACGGCGCCAACCAGATCGCGGAGGTTGGCGATCCGCGTACCGACGACGGCCTGAAAGCGCTGGCCGCGATAGACCCGTACCAGCACGTGAAGGACGGCGTCGCCTATCCGGCCGTGCTGCTCGCCGTCGGCCTGAACGACAATCGTGTTTCGCCGTGGGAAACCGGCAAGTTCGCTGCACGCCTGCAGGCGACCTCGACCAGCGGCAAGCCGGTGTGGCTTCGCACCGACGGGGCGGCGGGGCATTCCGCCGGGGGCACGTCGCTGTCCGGCCAGGCAGCAACTTGGGCAGACGTGTACGCCTTCCTTGAAGCGCAGCTTGGTCGGCCGGGGAAGTAACGATGAAAATGCTTTCGACCCTCGACGACCGCGCGCGGCCCCGCCTTGCCGGCTCCGCTATCCTCGGCCTCGCCTTTCGGCATGAGTCCTGGGCGCCACGGCCGCGAGGTCGCCTCCGGAGTGCCGGCGGCGCGGAGGTAGGTCGCGGCGGCGGTGGCGCTTGGGGGGACGATGATCGTGCCGGACAGCGCCTCAACCTGGCGACCTATCGCGGGGAGCAGGGCTTCTCGGGATCGCTCGTTGGCCGCGTCAGCCCGAAAGTATACATCAATGCCGGCGTCGGCGGATCGATGGTGCGCGGATCGACCGCCGGGCGCGTCGGCATCAGCTTCGGCCTGTAGAATGTCGATGAAGACGCTCAGAAACCTTGCGATAGCGCTGGCCGTCGGCGGGGGCCTCTTCATGGCATTGATCTTTGCCGAGGCCAGCACGCCGGGCCTCGATTTCGGGGCGACCAAGTTCATCCTGCCGATGGTCCTCGGCTCGGGATTGTTCACCGGCCTGAACGCGCTGGCGCGCAATCGCCGGATGCCGGTGGCGAACGATGCCCGAAAGGCGGAGTTGCTCGCCTTTCCGCCGAGGTCGGGGGCCGGCTGGATCGTCGTGATGCGCGACGGGCGGAAAGCCGCGGGGTCGATCGGCTTCGACGTGTCGGTCGATGATGCGGTGATCGCCCAGCTGATGCCGAAGCGCTTCACCATGATGGCATTGCCGGCGGGTGCGCACCGCCTCTTTGCCGACATTCCCGGCAACGCCGGCACCTCGACGGTCGTACCCAGCGAGATCGATGTGGTGGAGGGCGGTATCACGATCTTCGCGATCCGGACGTCGATGGGGCTCGTGCGCGTCTCGATCCGGCTCGATCCCGTCGCCGACACGCCGGAGGCGCGCGCTATGCTCGCCCGGATGCTGTTGGTGGAACCCGATCCGGCCCAGCCATGAACGCGACGCCGGACCAGTTCATCCTCCAGGTTCTGTCGGCGGCACTGCCGCTGTTGCTCCTCGCGACCATCGCCATCGTCGTGATTCTGGGCAGGCGAAGGATGAATAGATCGCCGATCGCGCCGCCCGAGATTGCAGCGGACGGGGTGCTGACCGTACCGGTACGCGCACTTTATCTGCGCCGCGCGGGTATCCTGGGCGGCGTATCGCGCAATAGCATCAATCCCCGCTTTGCGATCACGCCGGACGGTATCCGCTTCAAGGTGTTTCGGGAAACCCGGCTGCCCTTTTCAGCCATCGATCACGTTGAGGTCCGTGAATGGTTTGGCCGCCTGCTCCTGCTATTCGTCAACGCCGCAAATCCCCGTTTGCTCAGCGTCGATGTGGGGAACCGCGCCACCGCCAAGTGCGTGCTGGATGCGCTGCCCCGTTCCATCGCGCTGACGCCCGAAGCGGCGACGATCCGCGATGGCGTGCCGGCCGCGGGGACATCGGGGCCGAACCTTTTTCGGGGGCGATTCTGGTGACGATCGATATGGGCGGATTGCGCCCCATTTGCTGTCGCGCAGCGGCGTGACAGATTAGCCAGATGGCATCAGCTCAGCGCCCGAAACTCCATTGGCAATCCTCCGTATCGCTTCCCGGTATCCTGTTCGTTATCGCTGTCGCTTCAACATTGATCGTGATCTGGACCACGGTGCTGCCGATGATCGATGGCGAGGCATGGTCCCGTCACGCTGGCCACCTGCCATTGATCCTGACCCATGTATCAGGTGGGGTTTCAATGATCGTGCTGGGGGCGTGCGCTCTGTTCATCGGATGGACACGGCGCTTGTTCCGCTGGCACCGCTGGATCGGCCGCGCCTATCTCCTGCTCGGATCGATGGCTGCCCTCCTCGTATTCGTCCTGGGCATGATCGCGCCGCACAACCCCAAAAGCCTCTATATCGCTACTGATACGCTCGCACTTGCATGGCTGGCCGTGGCTGCGATGGGGTGGCGCGCCGCTCGCAATCGGCGCTTCGCATCGCATCGCGAGTGGATGATCCGTAGCTATGTTTTAAGTTGGACGTTCGTCGGCTGCCGTTTGGCGACGATGGTGGACTTCTATCCTTGGCTGGGCATCGAGGGCGTTACGGCCGCGATATGGGTCAATTGGATCGTGCCGCTGGTCGTCTGCGAAATCGGGCTGCGCTGGCGGGATGGCAGCCGACTGGCGGACGCTGGCGAGTGATTCCCGCTTCCAGGCTGATGTCCGCTTCGTGGCTTCGGATTCCTGATAGGAGACCGAGCACCAACCGCACCATTTACTGACTGGCGGGTTTCAAGGAATGTGAGCGACTTGCTGTCGTTGGCGCACGCCTTTCAATCCGCCTCGGTTTCCGAGCTGTCATGTCGCCTGACCGACCAATCACCGCGACTGGCGACGCACATGCCAAAGATAGACCGGGAGACCTGCCGCCACGATCGCTATGCTCGCCAGCGCGCGCCAGGGCGTGGCGATAAGCGTGTTCACGAGCAGGAAGCCGGTTCCGGCGAGGAACAGGCCGGCGACCAGGGGGTAGGCTGGAACGCGATAGGGGCGCGGCGCGTCCGGAAAGCGCCGCCGCAGCACGAAGATCGCCGCCACCGCCAGGCCGTTGAAGACAAGCAGCATGAACACGATGATGTCGGTGAGCGTGTCGAAGCTTCCCGAAAAGGCAAATCCGATCGCCACGGCGCCCAGCGCGAGGACGGCCCGGCTGGGAACCCGTGTGCGAGGCGAGATGACCGACAGGCCGCGCGGCAGCAACCCGTCGCGCGCCATCGCGAAGGGCAGGCGCGACACCGCGAGGAAGGTGGAATGCAGCGCGCCGAGATTGGCCGTCAACAGGCCGAGGGTGAGCAGCCAGGCGACGCCCGCGCCGAAGAGCGTCGTCATCACGATGCCGGCAACGGACGCGGATTCGGGCAGGTTCGCGATATCCATGGGACTGAGCGCAAGGAAATAGCCGAGATTCACAAGAAGATAGAGGCCGATAATCAACATGCTGGACCCTATGATCGCGCGCGGAATATTGCGATCGGGATCCTCCACTTCCTCGGCCACCATGCTGAGGTCGTTCCAGCCGTTATAGGCCCATAACGCCCCGATCATCGCCGCGCCAAAGCCGGAAAGGCCGAGCCGCGCGGTTTCCGGCACGCCGGCGCACGCGCCATGCCCTGCGTCGATCGCAAGATGGGAGACATGAGCTCCCAACAGGAGCCCGGCAATCCCGATGCCCGCGACCAGCGCCACCTTGAGGGCGGTGACGATGCTCGCTACCCAGCCGTTCGCCCGCACCGGCGCAAGGTTGAGGAGCATGACAAGCGCGATCGTCGCGGCCGTCGCCAGTTGGAGCTGAAAGGGCGTGAGCACGGCCGAAAAGAGATCGCTGGCGAAGATGACGCAGACCGCCGCGATGGCGGCGATGCTGGCCGCCCCGTCGAGCAGTGTCTCCATCCAGCCATAGAGAAAGGCCCAGACTTTGCCGAAGGCGGCATCGATGAAATTATACTGACCACCCGAGCGCGGCATCATCGCCGTCAGTTCCGCGACGCATAATGCGCCCGCAAGCGTCAGCAATCCGGCCATTGCCCAGGCCAGCAGCACGAGCGAGGGCGACCCGACATTGCAGGTCATGACGCGCGCCTTGAGAAAGACGCCCGTGCCGATGACGTTCGTCACGATCAGCGCGGCGGCAGGTATGAGCGTCAGGCTTCTGGCGAGGGTCGGCGCGGCCGGCGCTGCGTTCGGGTTGATCGCCATGCGGTTCAAGCCGTAGCCAGGGATCGTTCGAACCGCAGATCCTTGTCCATGAAGATCGTGATCGGACGAAAGATGTCGGGAATGTCGTAATAGGGCTGGCAGCGACGGAAACCCATCACTTCGTACAGGTGGATCGCCCCGCTCATGAACTTCACGGTTTCCAGCCGCATGACTTTGTAACCGGCCTGGCGGGCTTTCTCGATCAAGGCCGAGATGAGTGCCCCACCAAAACCGCCCCGACGAAAATCGGGGCGGACATAGAAGCGCTTCATCTCACAGACATCGGGCTGCATATGGCGAAAGGCGATGCAACCAACCACGTCGGAACCGGCATAGCCAAGCAAGGTCAATCCGGACGGGGGCAGAATGCCGTCCAACGCTTCGTCATCGCTGGAATAGTAGAAATCGAGCACATCTTCGGCGCGGAAGCCGAGCTTTTCCGTCTCGGCGCTGTCCCAGGCCGCAAGTTCGGCCATCAGGCGCGCCGCCGCCGCCCGATCCTGTTCCGTCCCGCATTGCCTGATGTCGACCATCCGCCCATCCCCGATTCACGCGATGATGCGCTAATCCACATGGCTTGGCGACGCCTAAGTGTCGGCTATCGATGCCGTAATTTCTTTGCTTTAGGACCGCAAAGGGGTCGAGGCAGCGGAGCAGGTTCATCAAGGTGGACTTGCCCGAGCCCGATGCCCCGACGATGGCGACAAACTCGCCTGCGTAAATCTCCAAGCTTACGCCGCGCAGCACTTCGACCGCCGCATCTCTCTCGCCGTAGCGGCGGCGAACTTCCGTCAGCGCGATCAATGGCGTGGCGGGGAAACGCGCAACCTGCTGCTCGGGAAGCTCGACAGCTCCGGTTACACGCCCGAGATCGACATGGACGACATCGGGCGCGATACGGTTGAGAGCCGGGAAGCTGGGATCGTCCGGCTTGACCGAGATGTAGTCTGGGTCTTCGCGCCGGTCTTCTTCCAGACGCCGTGGTCGACGCTGCATCTGACGTCGCTTGATATTTGCTCGGGATGAACGGGAGAGTCAGTATTTTTGGTCAATGGTATTGCAACCATTGAATTCGGCAGCTTCGCCCGCCGAGAGAGTTAAGAAAAATATTATCACAATCTCGCAATCGAATGGCAGGCCTACGTCAAATTTAGCCAGTGCAGCGCGTCGCCCTCAGTCTCGAATATCCTGTGGGTTTCCTCGCTGTGAACACGCTTGGCTTGAAGCCGTCGAAGCTGACTTTGGACAATGACCGCTATCCGCAGCTCACGGCCTAACCGACTATTGGTGAAGCTTTGAATGGCTTCGACAACCTCCTTGCTTTGGGCGCCCTGCAGACTTGTATCGACCAGGAGAGAAGGCTGCCGACCTAAGGCCCGTAAGGCCCGAACGTGGTTGAAAATTGTTTCCTCGATCCGCCGAAAAGTTTCCAGATTCATTTGCGGGGGGAGCCGGATCACAATCAGGCCCGTGCGCTGGTTGGCCGAAATTGAGACGGACGCGATGGTCATTGCTCGGCGCTCCTATTCGCACCCCAGTGCTCTCTGGGAAGAAAAATGATCAACGCCCTCCCATGCTTGTTACGACAGGGTAACATGCTCGGTGTCCCGACGGAACAAGGTTGCGTGCCCCCCCGGACGCGCCGCGATTCTGTTGGGCCGATAAAGACTTCCATGCGGTCCAGGAAATGGTGAAAAGAGTCGCCGGCAAGATGTGTGTCAGGGCGGGTCTGGCCGATGAAGGCAGAATGCATATTGGGGAGCGATCCGCCGACGCTGGCGATCAACCCGCGGAACACGGTGAGCGAGCGCAGCGAGCAAAGCGCCTTCCCCTACTTCGTCAAAGAGTCTCCGGGACATTCGGTAATCCGACGGCCCATGAAGCGCATCCATTGGTCGACGCCGACGACATTCTGACGCTCGTATCGCTCCTCCATCGCCGTCTCGGCGCGAGCCACCTCCCGCTCATCCTCACGCATGTCACCGGCGGAGCGTCCATGATTGTGCTTGGTGCGGGCGCTCTGTTCATTGGCTGGACGCGGCGGCTGTTCCGCTGGCACCGTTAGATCGGTCGCACCTATCTCCTGCTGGCCTCGATGCCGCGATCCTCGTGTTCGCGTTGGGGGTGGCCGCGCCGCACAACCCAAAGAGGCTCTATATTGCTACGGACACGCTAGCGTTCACATGGCTTGCCGTTGCCGTTGCCGTTGCGGTTCCGATGTCTCTAACGACCGTTCCCTGCCCAATGGAAGACCGAAGGCTAGTCACCATTGTCGAAAGCCTGGAAGGTCAGGCGCGTGATTCGATTCTGCCTCTGCTAGGTGTCGAAGTCCGAAAAAGCTTTGTCCGTGAAAAAGCAAGTGGAGAATCAAGACTCTCCTTGTGTCGATGCTATGTTGGGACCGATATGCTCGTCCGTGTCGTGGAGCTTTCGTCGATAGCCTGAATCTGATCGAGCCTGGCTTCACGGGGCATTGCGGCCTCGAGCGGGTGACCAGGCTATCATCCCGCGTCGACCTTTGATTTGCTGTCGGGCGAGTTGACGTTCTGACGTCGTCTGCAAAATTCCCGTTTTGGGAACTTCTGCTTGATTACCACACCGGGAACTGGCATGGGACGCAAAATGAGGATCATCGCACGGAACAAGCTGATGGCCTTCTGGGCCAAGCATCCGGAGACACAGGCATCCTTGGTACATTGGTATTCCATCGCCGATGCAGCGGAGTGGAAGAATGGCAACGAGATTATGGCCTCGTTCCCCAAGGCCAAGGTTTTGAATGCTGAGAGGGTCCGTTTCGAGGTCGCGGGTGGAGACTATCGCCTGATCGTATCTTTCCATTACGGCCTGAAAACCGGGTGGATAAAGTTCATCGGCACGCATGCCGAATATGATCGCGTTGATGCCCTGACCATCGATCAATTCTGAAAGGTACCTGGAAATGGACATTCGCCCCGTCAAAAACGAAGAAGATCACGCCGCCGCGCTGGAGGAGTTGAAGGGTCTTTGGGGTGCGGCCGAAGGGACTCCGGATTATGATCGGCTCGCCGTCATGATCACCCTCGTTCACGATTATGAGGAACGTCGCTGGCCGATCGGTAAGAACCTCGATCCGGTGCAGGCCATCGAAGCGGCCATGGAGGCTGAAGGCCGTACCCAGTCCGACCTTGCGGCTCTGATCGGCAAGAGCCGTGCAACCGAAATCCTCCGCCGCAGGCGTCCCTTGACGCTCAGCATGATCCGGAAGCTCAACAAGGCTTGGCATATCCCGGCCGAGCGGCTGGTTCAGGAATATGAACTGCGTGCCTGACCTGCGCTATCTCCTCGCTCAAATGGGCTAGCGAAGGGGTGAAGGCGGAAGTTCCAACTGAGACACCACCGGAGATTTGGCAAGGAACCGGCTGTCGGGCTGGCGGGTGTCGGCCGTCGCGATGAGCGGCATGACGTTCGAGATCGATACGCCGCATGGGCGGATGATGGCGACGACGCTCGCCGGTATCGCGCAGTTCGAACGCGACATGCTCAGCGAGCGGGTTCGGTCTGGATTGGCTGCGGCGCGAGCGCGAGGGTGCAAGCTTGGGCGCCAGATCGGCGAACGCCCGAAATCGGACCGCCTCGCGACCAAAGCGTTGGCGCATATCGCCGAGGGACTTAGCTATCGCTGGATCGCGCGCGACCTGGGCCTCAGCAAGACACGGTCGCCGGGATCGTAGCTCATGCACGGGGTGACGTGAGGCCTGACATCACGGTCACGACGTGACCGTGGCGTCTGGACGGCTGCGACCCGATCCACGGCGCAAGGCCCGGTTTCGACAATGGTCGTCGTATCGTGGCAGACGGCAGCGCCCATCATGTCCCGACCGAACAGCCGGAACGATAGCCGCCCTGTGTCGGAGTGACTTATATGGCTCAAGGGCTTAACATCAGCATAAGCGGGGCCACTCACCATCTCGATCGGAGCACGGGCCCAAGGGTGTGGCCCAGGGCGTAAAGTTACGATAAAATATTGTCCACCGATGGAAAGAAAAGCCGTATCAATTCCATTGATGAGGAGCAGATTTTCTGTGCTGGTCTCGTGCCGGTTGTGATCATGATCTCCAACCCTGCGCGTCTGATTGGTGGATATGCAGAGACAGACTGGTGAGTCGCCTCCTAATGCCTTGATATTCCGACGAGCCTAGGCGCTCGATCTCTATTTGCGATTGGTTCGCGATAGGAAGGCTGCTAGATCATCCCGACAATCCCTTGTTGGACTGGAGGTAAGTGAGGCGTGGCGGAAAGGAAGAAGGCATTAACGGTCTTCCTCGCGCACCGCGCGTCGCTGATCCGCTACGCAAAGGAGGTCGCCGGCGACGCAGCCGATCCGGAAGACGTGGTGCAGGAGGCATGGCTGCGTCTGAGCGGTAAAGCCCTCAAGCAGCCCCTGGCGGAGCCGCTGGGGTACTTCCGCATGATCGTGCGCAATATCGCGCTCGATGGCCGACGTCGGCAGAGGGTCGAGGCCCGTATATTCGAGCCGGACGATGGTTCACACGCCGATCTTGTCCCGGCGCCGGTCCCGACGCCTGAGGCTGCTGTGCTTGCCAGCGCGGAACTGGCTGCGACCCGTCTGGCTCTCGAGGACATGCCCGAAGACATGCGCATGGCGGTGGAAATGCATCGTCTGGATGGCCGGAAGCTCAAGGACATCGCCGCTTTCCTCAATGTCTCCACAACGACTGCGCACAAGCTCGTGTCCGAAGGCATCGAACGCTGCCGCGAGCGGGCAGGGCGGAGGATGAAGCACTGAAAATTGCCGCCATTCGCGAAAATCCGTGCCCGTCGTTCGTTTATATGAATAGGGGACTTTCAAACCAAAGCAGACACATCAGGACGGGCTCATGACCGAGGGGCAGGACAGTTCTTACGGAGTCGATGCGCGCAGCCTCGCCAATCGCGAGGCGACCGACTGGCTTATCCTGCTCCAGGAAGAGCCTGAGGACGCGATATTGCGGGCCCGTTTCGAACTCTGGCGTGCCGGCAGTGCCCTCAATGCTGCGGTCTGGGAGGATACGCAGTGTGTCTCGGACAGGATCGTGGCGATCCCGGCCGCGCATGCCGACCGCTGGCGCGGTTTTTCGCGCGCAGGCGACGCGCAACATGTCGTCTCGCTGGGACAGGCGCAGCAGCGCAAAAGGGGAATTTGGCCCTTACTTGTCCGGCATCGCGCTGTCGGGGCCATGTCGGCCATAGCCGCGATTGCCCTGGCGATTATGGCTGGGCCCGATATGCTGCTCCGCCTGCAGGCCGATGCCGTTTCCGAGACCGGTGAGGTCGAGACCCTGCATCTTGCCGATGGCAGCATGGTGGCGATGGCGCCCCGGAGCGCGGTCGCAATCGATGTGAAGGACGGCCATCGACAGGTCCGCCTGCTGCGCGGAAGCGCCTATTTCGACATTGTGCACGATCCCGCCCATCCATTCCGGGTTTTGTCTGCTGGCACCGTCACGACGGTGCTCGGCACCGCATTCGAGGTGCATCAGGGCACCGACACTGAAAACATATCCGTCTCGGTAAGCCGCGGTCTGGTAGGGGTCGCCTGTGCCGGGCAGTCCCGGCAGATCGGCAAGCTCTCGGTCGGCGATGCCGTAGATGTAGCGTGCAACGATGGCGCGCGCGCCGTGCGGCGCAGGGTCGAGCCCGGCCGGATAGCAACTTGGCGGAAGGGACAGATCGTCGTCAGCGACCGGCCGGTGCGGGACGTGATCGATGCGCTACGGCCCTGGCACCGCGGTTTCATCATTGCCCGGGGAAGCAAGCTCGACACCGATCGCGTTACCGGCGTTTACGACGCTCGCCAGCCCGAGCGCGCGCTGCGGGGCTTGAGCACCGCCCATACCGTATCGGTGCGCTCCTTGACCCCCTGGGTTACCATCGTGACAGCGGATTGATTCAACACGGGTTTTCACTTTTTCCCACTTTCTACGATTTTTGCGCGAAAAGTTCCTGCCCTGACTCGTTTAGGTATTAGGGGCTAATGCAATTAATTCGCATTTGCATGTGATCCCCTTCCAACGAACGAAAGGGCGCATTCACGTGAATTTGGGGGCCTCAAAATACCATAAATCCACCCGCGGGCAGATGCTGGCAATTTCCATGCTGGCGTCGGCCGCATCCATCGGCATTTGTGTGCCGGGTGCGGCACGGGCGCAGTCATCCGCCGAAGCGAAGACAAGCCAATATGATATTGCCTCCAAACCGCTCAGCGAGGCGCTGGCGGATTTCGGGCAGCAGTCGGGGCTTGAAGTCAGCACCGCCGCCGAAGTGATGCGTGGGCGAACCTCGCCAGGCGTTTTGGGGCGCATGTCGGCGACGCAAGCGCTGAGCCGGCTCTTGGCAGGCACCGGGCTTACCTATCGCATCAAGGATGGTTTCGTCACGTTGGAACCCGCGCCGCAAAGTGCGCAGTCTGACGGGGCAATCAATCTGGGGACCCTTCGCGTCGAAGGCGAGCAAGGCAGCGGCAGCGGTATTGATCGCAGCGGCAACGCCGGCACCGGCGGGGCCGCCGGGGGTGCCGATGAGATCTTCGCGGCACCTCGGGCTGTGAGTGTCGTCACGCGCGAGGAAATGGATCGCACGCCGGCGCGCCACGCCGCCGACCTCATTGCGGAGGTCCCCGGCGTCACCAGCGCGGTCAACCGTCTCAACCCCGGCCTCTCGGTCAACATCCGCGGCATGCAGGATTTCGGCCGCGTCAACATGATGATCGACGGCATGCGCCAGAATTTCGTGCAGAACGGCCACCAGCAGCGCAACGGCCAGATGTATGTCGATCCCGAACTGATCACCTCGGTGGTGATCGAGCGGGGACCGCGCAACGACGTGCATGGCGCGGGGGCAATTGCCGGCACGGTCGATTTTCGGACGACCAACCCGGAAGATATCCTCGATGGTCCCAATGACAGGATCGGTGCACGCGTGCGCGCCACGACCGGCAGCAACGGGGTCAAGTTCCTGGGCAGCGCGGCGATCGCCGGCCAGCTGACGGACAATCTTGAGGTGATCGCGGCTTACTCGCGCCGTGAGATCGGTGACTATGATATCGGCAGCCACGGCGAGACTGCGGCCAACAATCTCACCTCCTATGACGGGATAGAGATCAACCGCATCAAATATGCGAGCCAGAAGCAGGAATCGGCGCTTGGCAAACTGCGCTGGACGCTGGGCGATCACCAATTGCAGTTGAGCTACATCGGCACCTGGCTGAACTACAACAACGTCAGCGACAGCTATAGCAGTTCGCTCGACAGCAATGGATCGGCCTGGGATGCTCTTGGATGGTCTCGCATTTCGAACCAGAATTTCGCGTTCGACTATAGCTGGAAGCCGGAAAGCAAGTGGATCGATCTCAAGCTCAAGCTCTACTACAGCAACACGCGCAACCGGAACTACACCGATGCCCGCTATCCCGACGGCATGGTCCCTGGCGATAGTCAGGTCGACTTCGCTTGGGAATATGGTCACTGCGAGACCGACCCCATCACGGTCGAGTGGCAAAGCTATTGCGGCTATGGCTATGGCTCGAACCAGCTCATCGGCACCAAGACCTATGGCGTCCAGCTCGACAACACCTCGCAGTTCGACCTTGGTCACGGGACGACGCTCAAAGCCAATTACGGTGTCGAATTCTATCAGGACCGGGCTAATTCGAGTGTGGTGATCGACCGCGAGGGGCGGATTATTGATACCTACAATCAATATGGCCAGGGCGACACGCTCAACCCGCGCGGACGCCGGTCGATGGGGAGCCTATTCGCCAATTTCGAGGCGAAGAACGACTTCTTCACGCTCGCGGCGGGGCTGCGTTACGAGCGATACTGGCTGAAAGGCACGACGCAGGTGCTCGGGGTGAAGAGCACCTACAATGATCGCTTCGCGCAGATGCTGGCATCAACCCGCTGTGACGTAACGACCGGTATCTCGACAGCCTCTGCCACGACTGCGCCTGGTCGTCGGTCTATTGCGATCTGCAGCGCGGCCGCATCGGGAGGAGAGGCAGCGGCTGCGGCTGCTTATGATGTCGCCTTCGGCACTTCTGGCGGCTATTGGACGGCCAGGGGCTATACTCCGAACTGGATCGATAGCACAGGATATTATGAGTATGACGTGAACCGCTCTCAGGGGCGCTTCCTGCCATCCTTCTCAGCGGCGATCCGTCCGACATCCTGGCTGGAACTGTACGGACGCTGGGCCAAGTCCTGGCGCCCACCAGCGATCAACGAAACCCTCATGACCGGTGGACATCCGGGCGATCCCATCGCGAACATGTACGCCAATCCCTACGCCGACCCGGAGAAGACCACCACCTGGGAGTTGGGCGCCAATGTCAATTTCAACGGCATCTTCAAGAGCGACGACGCTTTCTTCGCCAAGGTCGGCTACTTCAGCACGCGCGCGACGGATTATCTCTATACCTCGATCGCCAACAACCTGCCCGGCGACAATCTCGACGCGATCAGCGGCCTTGGGCGGGTCATGTTCGTCAACAACCGCACACCGATGCATTTCCGGGGTTTCGAACTCGAGGCGCGCTACGATGCAGGCTTCGTCTACGCCGGCGCGGCCGCGACGATCTATACGGGGTCCAACAACACCTTCACCCAGGATCTCTATCCGGCAGGCGCCGGCACCAGCAAATATGACCAGCCCAACGAAGACGGTTCGCTGACCGCTGAAGCGCAGATGGCGCAGGCCGCCGGCTACCCCTCCTGGCAGGCCTGGGCCGAGGCTCAGGTGGTCGCCGGCGCACCGTTCAACAGCGTGATGGGATCTCCGATCGACAAGGTGACCGCCACGCTGGGTGCGCGCCTCTTCCAGCGCAGGCTCGATACCGGGGTGCGGCTCACCTACAGCGGTCCGGGTGGGCTGCTCCACAATATCGATTATGATGTCTGGCCGAGCTACGTCACGTTCGACTGGTATGGCAGCTTCACGCTCAGCAAGCGCGTGCGCTTTTTCGCCTCGGTCGAGAACCTGACCGACCGCCGCTACGTCGATGGCAAGGGCGACTTCATGGCGATGGTCGCCGCGCCCGGCCGCACCTTCACGGGAGGTATCCAGATGCAGTTCTGACGGCGCTCCGCAAAGGGGCGTCGATGCACCGAACATGCGGGGTTCTCCGCATGGGGGATGGAACAAAGGCCATCTCCACCGGCGATGAGGGATGGTCCCTCATCGTTCGATCCTGAAGCACAAAAGCAGGAGAAGAATGATGACCGTTACCTTTACCGACGCTGATGCCGGCAATCTGCCGGATACTGTTTCGTCCAGCGACTCGCTCAGCGATATCCTGAACGAGTGGGCAAGCGCCTTCACTGGGTCGCACACCAACATCACCGGCACCTTTGGCGGGACGGCGGACAATAGCTGGTACAGCTATTTCGGCGTTCCGCTGAGCGGCGAGACCTACAGCTACGGGTCGGACGCGGATGGCTACAAATTTGTCGCTACGGGCGACCTCTATTACTACTTCAACTCGACGGTGACGCCGGCGTCGCCCGCTTCCCCGGATGACCACACGGTGTTCGGCGAACTCGACTCGATCTCGCTCTATGCCGACGCTGACGGCGACAATCTCGCCGATGACCTGTTCCTGACCATCAACTTCGACACGCCCATCACAAGTGCGATCACCGAAGGCCAGGACGGCGAGGTATTCCAGATCATCTGGGGCCTCATGAACGGGGACGCCACCGAACTGCTGAGCGAACTCACGGCCCAGAGCGTGGACGTCAGCGATTCCTTCGCGGACCTCACCGGCTCGTCGGCGCTCGCCGAGAGCGAACTGCTGCTCGCTGCCTGACCCCCACAGGCGCGAACAGGGAAAGGGCGGCGACGTCATGTCGTCGCCCCGACCCGTCCCCCCTTTCGGTTCTCAACGGACAAAGCTCCCGATGCAGCGACAAGACGCCCCGGTCGACGAAATCCGTAGCGCGGTGCTGAGTCTGCGCGACAGTATTCGCAGCGTTGCCGCGTTCAGCGCGGCCACCAACCTGCTGATGCTCGCGCCCTCGCTCTATATGCTGCAGGTCTATGACCGGGCCGTCGCCTCGGGCAATCTAGTCACGCTCGGTATGCTCACCGCCATGCTGGTCGGCCTCCTCGCGCTGATGGGCGGGCTCGAATATGTCCGCAACGTCGTGGTCATCCATGCCGGTTCGCGGATCGACGATCTTCTCGCGCGCCGGGTCCATCAGGCCGCTTTCGAGCGCGGCCTTGCCGGCGGGCAGGCCAATGCGGCGCAAGCGACGCGCGACCTTGACGCGATCCGCCAGTTCCTCACTGGCAACGCCGTCTTTGCTTTCTTCGATGCGCCTTGGGCGCCTCTCTTCCTGATCGTCATGTTCCTGTTCCACCCGTGGATCGGTGGGCTCGCGCTGGTCGGCATCATTCTTTTGGCGAGCCTTGCCTGGCTTAATGAGCGCCTCTCACACGATCTATTGAAGAAGGCCGGGGCGCTTTCGGTGCAGGCGACCGCCAGCGTCGAGATGCAATTGCGCAACTCGGATTCGATCGAGTCCATGGGCATGTTGGGACGCCTGTTCCGACTGTGGCGCGGCCCGCATCGCGGCTATGTGCACCGTCAGGCGCAGGCCAGCGAGCGCAACGCGCTGATCAGTGCAATCTCGCGCACCATCCGCCTCGCGCTCCAGTCGCTGGTACTGGGGCTCGGCGCCTGGCTGGTGATCGACGGACGCATGAGCAGCGGCATGATGGTGGCGGGTTCGATCCTCATGGGCCGCACCCTCGCGCCGATCGACCAGCTCATCGGCGCCTGGCGGCAATGGGCGAGTACGCGTCTTTCATGGCAGCGGCTGCATGGGCTGCTGGCAGCGCATCCGCCGCGTTCCGAGCGTCTCCCGCTTCCCGCGCCCACAGGCATCCTCTCGGTAGAAGCCGCGGGCGCCATGCCGCCCGGCGCGAGAACGGCGGCACCGACCTTGTCGGGCGTCACCTTCGCGCTCGAAGTCGGCGACATGCTGGGCGTCATCGGGCCGTCCGGTTCCGGCAAATCGACGCTCGGACGCCTCATCGGGGGTGTCTGGCCCGCGCAGGCCGGCAAGGTCCGGCTCGATGGTGCCGACATCGCCCAATGGGACAAGGAGCGGCTCGGTCCCCATATCGGCTACCTGCCGCAGGAAGTGGAACTGTTCGCCGGTACGGTGGCCGAGAATATCTCGCGCTTCGCCGAGACGGACAGTGACCCAAGCCTGATCACAGATGCCGCCATACTGGGCGGCGCGCATGAGATGATCATCACTCTTCCACAGGGCTATGACACTCCGCTCGGTGACGGAGGACAAGGGCTTTCGGGCGGGCAGCGCCAGCGCATTGCACTGGCCCGCGCGCTCTATGGCGATCCATGCCTCGTCATCCTCGACGAACCCAATGCTAGCCTTGATGAGGCAGGCGACAAAGCCTTGCTCGCGGCGCTTGCCCGGCTGCGCGAGCGCAAGGTCACGACGGTCCTTGTCACCCATCGGCCTAAGGTTCTCGAAGTGACCAGCAAGCTCATCGTGCTGAAGGACGGCCGTGCCCAGGCCTTCGGTCCGACTGCGGAAGTGATCGCACGGATGCGCGGTGCAGGAGCCAGCCCACGCCCGGCTGAGACGCCGGGTCAGGTGCTGACGATGCCGGGTACGATCGGGGGCGGCGCGATCAAGCCCAATGGCGCGGTGACGGACATGGGTGCGGGCGGCGGCGCAGCGGGGGCATGACGAAGATGGATACCGAAGAACTTCAGCCCCGGGGCCGCGCCTGGACGCAGTGGCGCGAATTTCTGCGCGGCATCGGCCGCGAGCCCGAGGGTGATGGCAAACCCACGGTCGAAGAGCTCGACCGCGAGGCTAAGGCGGAGGGCGAAACAGCCAGGCGACCGGCTCGCCTGGGTTGGTTGCTGCTAGTGCTGGGCTTCGGCGGCTTCGTGCTCTGGGCGGCCTTCGCGCCGCTCGACAATGGCGTGCCTATGCCAGGCGTCGTCATCGTCACCGGCAATCGCCAGGCCGTCGAGCACCAGACCGGTGGCATTGTCTCGGCACTCAATGTCCGGGAGGGTGACCGCGTCCGCGCCGGCGAAGTGCTTGTCAAGCTCGATCCAACAAGGGCCGGAGCCGAAACGCAGAGCGTTGAGATCCAGCTTGCCACCGCCCGCGCCAAGGAAGCGCGCCTGCTCACCGAGCGCGACGGGCTGGCCGCGCCGGCCTTCCCCGCCGATCTCGAGCGCAGCCGCAATGCCGACGTCACTGGCGCCCTGACCCTGCAGCGCCAGCTGTTCACAAGCCGCCGCGCCGCCCTGCAGGGCGAACTCATGGGCATCGAGGAATCGATCGCTGGTCAACGCGCTCTGATCGCAGGGCTGGAAGCCTCGATCGGCGACAAGCGCCAGCAACTCGTGGCAATGAACGAACAGCTCGGCAACATGCGGCAGTTGACGAGCGAAGGCTATGTCGCGCGCAACCGCCTGCTCGAAACCGAGCGGCTGCGCTCCTCGATCCAGTCCGACATCTCGCGCGATCTCGGCAGCATCGGTCAGGCGCGAGGACAGGCGGCGCAATTGCAATCGAGCCTTAAGCAGCGCCGCGAAGCATGGCAGCAGGATGTGCGCGGCGATCTCGCCGATACAAGGCTCGAAGCGCAATCGCTCGCTGCCAAGCAGGACAGTACCCGCTTCGAGCTGCGGCACACCGAGATCCGCGCCCCGGTGTCAGGGCTCGTCGTCGGGCTTGCCGCGCATACCGTGGGCGGCGTCATCCCTCCGGGCGGCCGCATCATGGAGATCGTGCCCGATGCCGCCCCGCTCATCGTCGAAGGCCATATGTCGGTCGACAGCATCGACAAGGTCCATGCCGGTCTCCCGGTCGACCTGCTGTTCACTGCCTTCGATCGCAGCTCGACGCCGCGCCTGACGGGCAAGGTCGAACTGATCTCGGCCGACCGGCTCGAGGACGAGAAGAATGGCCAGCCCTACTACACGGTGCGCATCCGTGTCGGACCTGACGAGCTTGTTCGTCTTAAGCTTGGCGATCAACCGCTGCGCGCTGGCATGCCGGTCGAGGTTTTCGTGCGCGCCGGCGAACGCACGCTGCTCAACTACATCTTCAAGCCCCTGTTCGACCGCATGCGCACGGCTTGGGGGGACAAGTGAAGCCAATCCTCTGTTCGCTCGTGCTGGCTCTGTCGCTCTCTCCTACGGCGCTGGAAGCGCAGGACAACGATCCCCAGTCCGATCATGTCGCTGCGGCATCCACCGGCGCTCCGATCGACTTCCGCCGCGCCTATGCGCTGGCACTGGAGGCCGATCCGACCTGGCTCGCGGCGCAGGCGCGCCAGCGCGCCGACGCACAGGAACGCGCGATCGCGCGAGCAGGCCTGCGGCCGAGCCTGAGCTATAGCTACGATCGCTCGCGCAATTGGTCCAATATTCGCGAAACCTATGCCGGACAGTCCGTCGGCCAGGACATCACCTATAACAGCTTCGCCTCAAGCTTCATGCTCTCGCAGTCGCTTTTCAATGCGGCCGCCGGCGCCCGCTACAAGGCGGGGGTCGCACGCGGCGAAGCCGCCCGCTTCACCGAGGAACGGGCGCGCCAGGCACTCGCCGTCCGGGTGCTGCAGGCCTATACCGATCTGCTCTACGCGCTCGATGACCTGACACTCGCGCAAGGGCAGGTCACGGCGCTCGACGAGGATGCCAGACGCGTCGAACGCTTCGTGGTGTTGGGTGAAGGCACCCGCACGGATCGCACGGAAGTCGAGGCGCAGCAGCATCTGGCGGCGGCCAAGCTGCTCGAGGCACAGGATCGGCTGCGAACCGCGCGTAATGGCTTGCGCATCCTCCTTGGCCTCGTGTCGGCGGGCGATCCGGCTCCGCTCAATGAGCGTTGCCTGCCGCTAGTGGGCCAACCCGAACCGCTGGCGCTCTGGAAAGAGCGGATGCTGGCGCACAATCCCGAACTGGCGGCCGAGCGCAGCATGATCCAGGTCGCCGAGCGTCAGGTCCAGGAGGCGCGGGCGGCGGGCCTGCCGACCGTCGCCGCCTATGCCCGCCATCGCACCTCGGAATCCGACACCGAGAATGTGATCGGCCAGCATTATCGAACAGCGAGCGTCGGCATCCAGGTTCGCGTGCCCCTCTATTCAGGTGGCGGAGTTTCGGCAGCGGCAACGCAGGCGCGCAACGCGCTGGAGGAAGCGCGCTACAAGCTCGACGCCGCGACCTTTGAACTGGTCGACGATCTCGAAAAGCAGTTCAATCTCGTCGAAATGAGCCCGATGCGCATGGATGCCTATGCGCGGGCCTCCTCGGCCGCCGCCGAGCGCGTCCATGCGACCGAGCGCAGCATAGCGGGCGGCGAGCGGACCAATCTCGATGTGCTCGACGCCGAGCGCCAGCGGCTCGAAGCGCGACGTGATCTTGCCCGCGCACGCTACGATTACCTTCTCGGATGGCTTTCGCTGCGCTGGCAGGCCGGCACGCTCGAGGATGCCGACATCGACCGCGTTGCCGCCTGTTTCACCGGCCCGCGCCCATGACCAACGATCAATTTACAAAAGGAGCATCTATGACAATCGCAACACTCGACCAGTCGCGTTCCCTGCGCCTGAAAACCCTCACCACAGAGACCCATGAGGCGTTAGACAGCTCGATCATGGCCGCCGCCGCTTTTGACAGCGTCGAAGGCTATGCCGGGTTCGCCGAAGTACAGTATCTGTTTCACCGCGACATCGACGCGCTCTACGACAATCCCGATCTGAAAACGCTCATTCCCGATCTCGAATTGCGCAGCCGCCTTCTTTTGATCGAGGCCGATCTTGCCGATCTCGGGCGGTCCCTGCCGAGAGTTCACGAGGCCCCGGTATTCAGCGCGCAAGGTGTGGACGTGCCTACCGCGCTGGGCTGGCTCTATGTTGCCGAGGGGTCGAACATGGGCGCGGCCTTGCTACGCAAGGCGGTCGCGAAGCTGGGGCTTTCCGATGAGCATGGCGGCCGCCATCTCGCGCCCGCGCCCGGAGGTCCGGCCGCGCACTGGCGCACTTTCACCGCTGCTCTCGATGCCCTCGATCTGACGCCCGCGGAAGACGTGCGTGTTATCGCCGGCGCAAAGACAGCCTTCGCGCGCGTGCAGTCGCTGGCCGATAGCCGCCTTGGGTGAGGCAATCGAGGACCGACCCTGTCGGCCGGTGCATCACCCGCGCGCCGACAGGTATCACCGAGCAGGAACAGCATCATGAGACGCGAACAGCTCAAGGCCTTTGACCACGGCGACGACCTTTTTCCAGGCTATGTCGTGATGCGGTCCTATTATCCGGGAGATACCTATCCCGGCGACGAGATTGCCCATTCCGGGCCGCATCCGGTGGAGGTCCGTGCGCTTGCGCAACCCTATGGCCGTTACTGCGACCGGCCGATGGACTGGCGAGCCCGCCTCTGCGGCATCGCCGGGGCGGCAACGATCTATGCGATCGTCATCGCGGTTGCGCTCGTCACCTGGAAGACCGTCCATCCGGTGCCGCCCACGACCTCCCGGGCGCTGACCGTGGTGGATCTGGCGCCGCTGGCGGCCCCACCCGAGCTGCTCAGGGATGTCGCTCCAGGTCCCGAGCAGATCGAGAGGCAGGAATCCAAACCCGAGCCCAGCCCGGATGCGGTCATGCCTCCCCCCATGATCCAGCTCGTTCCACCCAGCGCTGCGGCACGCAAGACGAACGATCCTGTCCCTGTCGTCGACCCCGGCCCACCCGCGCCTGAAACGACCGCACCCAGGGTTATCGCCGCGCCGGCCGCGTCTCGCGCATCCAATGATGCCAAACCGAATTGGGAAGGGGAGATTCTGGCGCGTCTCGAGCGCTTCCGGCGCTATCCGGCCCGGGCCCGCGCCGGACGGGAGGAAGGAACCGTCTATATCCGCTTCACGATCAACCGGCCCGGTATGATTCTGTCCTCAGCCATCGTGCAGCGGTCCGGGTCCGCCACCCTCGACCAGGAGGCGCTCGATACGTTGAAGCGCGCGCAGCCGCTCCCGGCGATACCGCCAGACAGGCCGGATGTGGTCGAACTGACCATGCCGGTCGAATTCTACCTCGCCGCACACTAGACATGATAATGCAAGGCAACAGCATAACTTCTTTTTTTCGCAGAAGGCCCCCGATGACCCTTCCCGACGCTCCCCATTTCGCTCGCCGCGACTTCCTCGCGAAGACCTCCCTGTGCCTTCTCGGCGCCTCGCTGCCGGTTTCGGTCTTCGCGGCGCCAGCGCAGGATCTGTCGCGCGTGGTCTGCATCGGCGGCACCATCACCGAAATCCTCTACGCCCTCGGTCAGCAGAACCACATCGTGGCGGTCGATACGACCAGCCAGTTTCCGCCGGCCGCGCTCAAGGAGAAGCGTAGCCTGGGCTACATGCGCGCAGTCTCCGCCGAAGGCGTGCTGGCGATGCGGCCCACGCTCATCCTGGCCATGGGCGATGCCGGGCCGCCCCAAGCGCTCGATCAGCTGCGTGCCTCGCGCATTTCCGTGGTGACGATCGACAACACGCTCTCGCCTGCTGCGGTCACGGCGCGCGTGCGCCAGCTCGCGGCGCTGTTCGGCGTGCAGGCGGCAGGCACGCGGCTCAATGCGAAGATCGATGCGAGATTTCGCGAACTCGGAGCTTTCCGGCGCGCGCATCCGGTGCGCAAGCGCGTCTTGTTCGTCCTCTCGCTCCAGAACGGGCGCCCCATGGTGGCGGGGAAGGGCACCGAGGCCGACGCTATCATCGCGCTTGCGGGTGGCATCAATGCGGCCGCTACGCTCGACGGCTACAAGCCAGTCAGTGACGAGGCGCTGGCAGCGTTGGCGCCTGACGCCGTTCTGGCCATGGACCATGCCGGGCCGAGCATCGATGTGAACGCTCTCGACACACCTGGCTTCCGTCTGACGCCGGCAGGCCGCCGCCATGCGCTGATCAGGATGGACGGGAGCTATCTCCTTGGCCTTGGACCACGCACGCCGGTCGCGGCGCTCGATCTCGCGCGCCGCCTGCAAGCGGTCTGACATGGTCCCCTCGCGATCGCGATCGTCTACCCGCCGCCCTGGCGTGGTGACACTGCTTCTGCTGCTGGCGGCCGGCATGGTCCTCGCCGGTCTGCTCGCGCTCGATCTCGGCGCGACCGATGCCGGTCTCGCGACACTGCCGGGCCTCGTTCGGACGCACTGGAGCAATGTCGCCATGTCGCCCGATCAGGAGGTTGCCTGGCTGATCATGAGCGGCATCCGCCTGCCAAGGCTGGTGCTCGCACTCATGACCGGCGCCGCGCTGGCGGCGTCGGGCGCGGTCATGCAGGGCCTGTTCCGCAACCAGCTTGCCGATCCCGGCCTCGTCGGTGTGTCGGCCGGCGCAGCGCTGGCCACCGCGCTGGTCATCGTTTTGGGCGGTGGTGTGCTGGCTCCAATCCTGCAGCCGCTCGGGAACTGGGCGCAACCGCTTGCCGGGCTTCTTGGGGCGCTGCTCGGCACGACGATCCTCTACGCGCTCGCCACCCGCGAGGGCGTGACCTCGATTGCGACCGTCCTGCTCGGCGGCATCGCGCTGGCTGCCTTCTGTGCGGCCTTCACAGGCCTTCTGGTTTATCTTGCCGACGACAAGGCGCTGCGCGACCTCAGTTTCTGGACGCTCGGCAGCCTGTCAGGCGCTACCTGGCAAGGCATCGGTGCAGCCCTGCCTTTCCTGGGGTTTGGCGGGTTGTGCCTGTGCTTTCTCGCACCCAGCCTCAATGCGCTGTTGCTCGGCGAAATGGACGCCTTCCATCTCGGCGTCGACGTGCAGCGCGCAAAGCGTCTTTCGCTGCTCGCCGTGGCATCGATGACCGGGGCAGCGGTGGCGTCCGTCGGCATCATCGGCTTCGTCGGGGTGCTGGTTCCCAATCTCGTGCGCCTGATCGCCGGCCCCGATCATCGCATCGTCCTACCGGCCAGCGCCATGCTCGGCGGCATACTGCTGGTCCTCTCCGATACGCTGGCGCGCACGATCGCTTCTCCTGCCGAAGTCCCGGTCGGCATCATCACCGCGCTGCTGGGCGCGCCCGTTTTCCTGTGGCTGCTGCTGCGCGACGGAGGAAGGATGGCGCGGCTATGATCCGGATCGACCATGTCACCTGGAGGATTGACGGTCACAGCCTGGCCGATGACATCGATCTGACCATTCGGGACGGGGAGATCACGGTGCTGATCGGGCCGAACGGCGCCGGGAAGTCCTCGCTCATCCATCTCGCAAGCGGCGCGGTGCGGCCTACCACCGGACATATACTGATCGACGGGATGCCGATCGGATCCTTTGCGCCAGCACGACTGGCTCAGCGACGCGCGGTTCTCTCGCAGCGCCAAACAGGCGGGGAGGGCTTCACCGTCGCAGAACTCGTGCGGCTTGGCCTGAAGCTGACCTTGGGTAGGCCATCGGCAGCTTCCTCCCGAGCGCTGGTCGAAGACGCGCTGGCGGAGGTTGATCTGCAAGGCTGGCGAAACCGCCTCATCGGAACATTATCTGGCGGCGAGCGTCAACGCGCGCACCTCGCGCGCGTACTTGTGCAATTGCGCGCAGGTGCTGAGTCAAGGCGGCGCGGCGCGCTGTTTCTCGACGAACCGATCGCGGCGCAGGATCCCGCCCAGCAGCTCCGCGTGCTCGACGTCGCCCGGGCCCATGCGAGCGCCGGTGGCGCCGTCCTGCTGGTCCTGCACGATCTCAACTGGGCGGCCCGCGTTGCCGATCGCATCGTCGCGCTCAAACGCGGCCGGGTGGTCGCAGATGGCCCGGCAAAGGCTGTCCTGACCCGAACAATGCTCGCCGATCTGTTCGAGATTGATCTCAATCCCGGCGCGGTGCCGTCCGACCGTCCCTTCGTGCTGCCGCAGATGGTAAGCCCGCTCTCCCCCATCGATTGAAAGGAGTCTCCTGATGTATATCGCCATGAACCGCTTCAAGGTGAAACCGGAAGAGCAGGAGGCCTTCACCCGGCGCTGGCTCGAACGTGACGTGCTGCTCAAGACAGTACCCGGCTTCGTCGCCTTCCATCTGCTGCGCGGTCCCGTGGGCGAGGACCATGTGCTCTATGCGTCGCATACTGTCTGGCGCAGTGAGGAGGATTTTCAGGAATGGACGCGATCCGAGCAGTTCCGCACCGCGCACGCCGGTGCGGGTTCAGGCAAGCCGCTGACCGTCGGACCGCCCCAGTTCGAGGGCTTCAGTGTCTTTCAGGAAGTTCTAGCCTGACCGCGACGAAGCCTGTCAAGCATCTCACCCAGGTCGTCCACGAAGCGCAGTCCGCATGAAGCCAGCATCGATCTGGAAGCAATCTGTCTGCAAAGCGCTCCGGATTATCGGGGCCATGCGCATCATCGCCAGTGTCCTGTCGGAATCGGAAGACCATCCGGATGTCGAACAGTTTCATGTCGCGTGAATAAGTCCGCCCCCAACATCTCGATCGCGACTGTCTACCGGGCGGTGCGCCTGTTCGAAGAGGCAACAGTGCTCGATCAGTTTCATGCGCGCATCCGCGAGGAGCGCAGCAGCTCAAGGTCCGAGCTTCCCGAAAGCGGGACGGAGGGGCGATTGCTGGCAGTCGGTCCCGAGACCGGCTAGTTCATCAATATCCTCGCGCTCAGTTTGAAGGCGCCGACGATCCTGGAGATTGGCACCTCTTATGGATATCATCCGCTGCGACCACCGCTTGCCTGCACGGCCTGGTCTATGTTCATGACTGGCTCGCGTCGAGCCGCACGGCGTTCAGCCGCAGCGCATTGGTAACCACCGTAAAGGAGGGCAGGGCCATCGCGGTGCCCGCGAACATGGGCGAGAGCAGGATGGCGGCTACCGAATAGAGCGCGCCAGCTGCGATCGGCACACCAATGCCGTTGAACAGGAAGGAGAAGAACAGGCTTTGGCGAATATTGGTCATGGTTGCGCGAGCGAGCCGGCGCGCCCTGACCATCACCACCGGATCACCCTTCGTCAGGGTCAGGCCCGCGCTCTCGATAGCAACGTCGGTGCCTGTCCCCATGGCGATCCCCACATCCGCTGCAGCGAGTGCCGGCGCGTCGTTGATACCGTCACCCGCCATGGCGACGCGCGCGCCCTTCGCCTTCAGTTCGGCGATGATCCGGGCCTTGTCCTCAGGCTTGAGATCGGCATGAATCTCGCCGATGCCACCGATTGTCTTCGCAACTGCCTCGGCCGTGCCGCGACTGTCCCCGGTCAGCATGACGATCAACAGTCCCTCCTCATGAAGCGCGTCGAGGGCCTCGCGCGTCGAGGCCTTTATCGGATCCGCCCGGAAACGTGGACATCGCCTCCACAATCAACGTGTCGGCTGCAAATGCAGGTATTTCGCCTGGCGCGATCATCGCCCGTTTGGTGGGGTATCCCGTCTTGGCCTTGGCGCTACGCCGCGGGTCGGCGCGATCATGGTGGGCATGGGCCACTTGCTGACCTTGTGGAGTGGCTGGCTCGACAAACGCGAGGGGCACCGCAATATGACCTCGCAAGACAACGCGTCGCCGTCACCTGTCCTGGGGACCGGCGAATGAAGTTATGGCTCGCGCGCGCCTTTCCTCAGCAGGAAATCCCGCACATGGACAATGCGGGGATGGCGCAGCGTGGGCTTGTTCCAGGCGAGGTAGAGCGTGTTTTCCGGTATCGCGCCCGGCGTCGACAACACGGCGAGTTGGCCGGCTGTGATTGCATCGGCGCAGAGATAGTCGGGCAGCACCGTCCAGCCTGCACCGGCCTTCGCCATCTCCAGAAGCAGGCGCAGGTCGGGCGCGGTCGCCACGGCCTGCATCTCGGGGATCTTGTCAAACACGCGCTGGAAGAACTCGCGCACCAGCGGCAGGGTCTCGCCATAGGCGATGCACGGCAGGCCGCACAGGAAGTCGGCCGTCACGCTCCTGGCCTTCGCTCGCTCGGCGAGGCTCGGGGCCGCCACCGGCAGCAGCCGTTCCCGCTCCAGCTCCGCGAAGCCATGCGCCTTGCCTTCGGGCGGCGAGGCGGTGACGGCGAGATCGGCATGGCCTTCGTCGAGCGCGGAATAGATACGCGCCCGGTCGCCCGTCTGGATGCGCAGCCGTAAGCCTTCGCCGATCAGCTGCGCGAGCCGTGGCGCAACGCGCATCGACAGATATTCGGCCGGCCCGACGATATGCACCGTGCCGCTCAGTTTCGACGACCGCGCCTGCGCTGCCCCCATCGTCGTCTCAATCCCATCGAGATGGGCGGCGACCGAGCGGGCAAGATCGTCGGCCGCCGGCGTCGGAGCCACTCCGCGCGCCTGCCGGACGAACAGCGGCTTGCCGAGCATGGTCTCCAGCGCCGCGATATGCGCTGAGGCGGCCGGCTGGGTGATCCCGAGCCGCTGCGCCGCCTTTGTGAGCGAGCCGGCGCGGTAGGCGTCGAGGAAGGTGCGTAGATAGATGAGGTGGTTCAACTCGGATCAGCCATAAGAATATTTATGAGTGATAGCAGAATGAACGATTTCTGTCATGGCTCTGGATCGGTCAGGCACGCGCAGTCCAATCACGGAGCCGTCTCATGACCGAACTCATCTCCCAGATCAAAATCCTCTTCATCCTCACTTCCGCCAGCACCATGGGCGTCAGCGACAAGCCGACCGGCCTCTGGTTCGAGGAACTGGCAACACCCTATTACGCCTTCCTCGACACCGGCGCGTCGGTGACGCTGGCCTCCATTGCGGGCGGCCCCGCGCCCATCGACCCGCGCTCGGTCAAGCCGAAGGGAGAGAACGAGGCGAGCGTTGACCGCTTCCTCGGCGACGAAGCTGCATCGAAGGCACTGACCGAGACCCTGCCGCTCTCCGCCATCGACATCTCGCAATATGACGCGGTGTTCCTGCCCGGTGGCCACGGAACCATGTGGGACTTGCCCGAGAGCGCCGAACTGGCGGCGCTACTCGGCAAGGCATGGGCGCAGGGGAAGGTTGTCGCTGCGGTCTGCCATGGCCCCGCCGGGCTGGTAAACGTCATGGACGAAACCGGCACTCCGCTGGTGAAGGGCCGCCGCGTCACTGGCTTCTCCGACAGTGAGGAACGCGGGGCCGGGCTGGACGAGGCCGTGCCCTTCCTGCTCGAAACTCGCCTACGCGAGCTGGGCGGCTGTTACGAGAGCATCGCCGACTTCCAGCCCTTTGCCATTGCCGATGGTCGCCTCGTTACCGGCCAGAACCCGGCGTCCTCGGCCCCGACCGCCAAGCTAACGCTGGAGGCGCTGAATGGCGGGGAAACGCGATGAGGAACGTCCCGACCATGGAAGAACGGGACGATTCCACGTCGCAGGCCGGCCGTATCCCGCTGGTCATCTACGTCTTCGCGCTCTCGGCCTTTGCCTTGGGCTTCACCGAGTTCGTCACCATCGGCCTGGTGTCGGACATTGCCGCCGACCTGAAGGTCGATGTCGAGCAAGTGGGTGCCGCCGTCGCCGCCTATGCCATCGGCGCGACCATCGGCGCACCGATCCTGACGGCGCTCGCCGCGAGCTGGAGCCGCAAGCATCTGCTGCTCGCGGCCATTATCGTATTCACCGTCGGCAATTTCCTCGTCGGCCTGTCCGGCGATCTCACATCCTTGCTGGCGGCGCGGTTCGGGTCGGGGCTGGGCCATGGCGTTTTCCTCGCCGTCGCGTCCAGCGCCGCGACGCGGCTCGTCGCACCCGAACGTGCAGGCAGCGCCGTGGCCGTCGTATTTGGCGGTCTGACGCTGGCGCTCGCATTCGGCGTGCCGATTGGCACCTTCCTCGGCGGCGTCTGGAGCTGGCAAACCATCTTCATGGGCGTGGCGATCTGCGGCGCGATCGGCGTGGCCGGTCTGGCGCTGCTGATGCCGAACGGGCGGGATGGCGGCGAGGCGAAGGACGCCCTGCACAATCTCCTGGCGCTGATCGACCGGCGCCTGCTCGGGGCGGCGTCCATTACTGTGCTGGCCTATACCGGCTCCTTCTGCCTGTTCTCCTACATCTCGCCGCTGCTGATCGACGTGACCGGGATGAACGCAGCCTGGGTCAGCACGATGATGCTGGTCTATGGCGTCGCGGCCGCCATCGGCAATCTCGTCGGCGGGCGCATGACCGACAGGCTCGGTCCCGATAAGGCGGTGATGATCGTTCTCGTCGGCCTGACAATCGTGCTGGCGGCGATGTGGCCGGCTGTGCATTCCGTGCCCGCCATGGCGGTGCTGATCGCGGCGCTCGGCGCACTGACCTATGCGGCGGTTCCCGCCATGCAGGCCCGCGTCATAGGCATCGCCGAACGTCATGCGCCAAAGGCTCTGGCGGCAGCGGCGGGACTCAACATCGCGGGGTTCAATTCCGGCATCGCGCTCGGCTCTCTGATCGGGGGCGGCGTGATCGGCGCATTCGGCTTGACCGCGATCGCAATCGTCGGCGCGGCCGCCGCCGTCGCCGGAATCGTCGTGCTGACGCTTCAGAAGGGGAGAAGCGGTTGATGGCGCCGGGTGCCCTGCGTCCGGATTCTTCAGAGTGCTCCGAGCACCGGAGCGATGTCCCGGTCCCACGGCGGGAGAGGCATGAACGCCTCGACAAGCGCATCGACCACCACGCGCACCTTTGGCGACAGATCGCGGGATCGCGGCCAGAGGGCGAAAATGGACACATCCTCGGGCGGGGTCTGGATCGGTAGCACCTCCAGACGCCCATGCAGAATATCGTCGCCGGCAAGCCACGTCGAGAGATACGCCAGTCCGAGCCCGTTCAAGGTCGCATCGCGCAGCGCCTCTCCGTGGCTGACCGTGTGCCGGGGCTGAATGACGAGCGATCTGACGCTGCCATCGCGGTCGGCGACAGCCCATGGAAGCGGTCGTCCATCACGCGCGAAGGCAAGGCAATCGTGATCGCCAAGGTCCCTGACGCTGGCAGGCCGGCCTCGCCGGTCCAGGTAGGCTGGAGATGCACAGATGAATGAACGCTGCGTCCCGATGCGCCGCCCAGCGAGGTTGGCCTGATCGCCGGTATCGCCGAGCCGAACCACTAGGTCGATGCCTTCTTCGACCAGATCAACCCGGCGATCCGTAAAGGAAATATCGAGATCGAGATCGGAGTTCTGTTCAGCCACTGCCATCAGTACGGGCATGGCGCAGAGCCGACCGAACGAGACCGGCAGGTTGACACGCAGGGTTCCCGATACCGAGCGCTTGTGCGAGGCGAGCAGGGATTCCGCTGTGTTCAGCTCCTCCAGCACCTTGAGGCAGCTCTGATAGTAGGCTTGCCCCTCAGGCGTCAGGCTGAGACTCCGCGTCGTGCGATTGAGGAGGCGGACCCCAAGGCGTTCTTCCAATCGGGCCACGCTCTTTCCGGTCGCGGATTTCGACACGCCCATCCGTACGGAGGCCGCCGTGAAGCTGCCAGTTTCGACGGAATGAACGAAGGCCGACATGCCTTGCAGTTGGGAGTGGAGGTTCGCGCGCATCTCATTGACGACCAACTGGAGGAAGTGTTCGCCGGAATTATCGCTCTTCATTCCATTCGGTTGTCAATACGATACTGCTCTCAACGAGAGAAAGGATCGACGATGACCGAGACAATGAAGCGATGGCAGTTGCGGTCATTTGGGCTGATGAACCTCGAACTGGCCGAGGTGCCTGTCCCTGCGCCCGGCGCCCACGAGTTGCTAGTCCGCGTGTCGGCGGTGTCCCTGAACTACCGCGACAAGCTGGTGGTGGAAGGCCAGCTGCTGCCGGATCGACCCGCCATGCCCTTCACGCCGGTCTCGGACATGGCGGGAGAAGTCGTCGCGACCGGCCACGGCGTTTCGCGGTTCAGGACTGGCGATCGGGTTACGGGCAACTTCTGGACACAATGGATCGACGGCGAACCGCCGCAGGAGATGAGCCGGCACGGCCTCTCGCTCGGGGGGCCGCTGCCCGGCGTGCTGGCAGAGTATGTGCTTCTTCATGAAGACATCGCGGTTGCAGCCCCTGCATCGCTGACCGATGAAGAAACTTCCACCCTGCCGGTTGCGGCGCTGACGGCCTGGTTCGCCCTGATCGAGACCGGAAAGCTCAAGGCCGGAGATACGGTTCTCGTGCAGGGCACAGGCGGGGTCGCGCTCTTCGGATTGCAGATCGCCTGCGCCTTTGGCGCCCGCGCCATCATCACCTCTCGCAGCGCGGAGAAGCTGGAGCGTGCAAAAGCCTTCGGTGCATGGGGCGTCATTGACACGAGCACGACGCCCCAATGGTCCGGCGCGGCTCTCGATCTGACCGACGGGCGCGGCGTCGATCATGTTCTGGAACTGATCGGCGGCGACAATATTGGCCAGTCCGCGACGGCGCTCGCAAGCGGCGGCCGTATCGCGCAAATCGGCTTCATGAAGGGTTCGGAGATCGTGTTGTCAGCCGTTCCGATGATGCTGAAGAGAGCAATTATCCAAGGCATCACGGTAGGGCACCGGCGAGCCTTCGAAGATTTGATCCGCGCAATCGACGAACACAGCCTGAAGCCGGCGATCGACAAGACCTACCGCTTCGGCGACACGCCAGCCGCCTTCGATCACCTCGAACGGGGCCCGTTCGGAAAGATCGTCATCAGCATCAGAGAATAACAAAAGCGAGGAAATTCCGACAAGTGACGCACCCAACCTTATCCGAAGATCCGATGGCCACCCGCGAAGCTGTCGGGCCGCTACAGCGCTGTTGGTGAACGCGCGCCCGGTCAGCTTCGCTACCGTCGAGCTACACCACGTGCCGGGGCACGACCCGATGCGAACGGCTTTGGCTGGTTGAGAGGGCGGTGGGGCAAACTGCTACGTCGACCTTAGGATTGGCGTTCCCACCTCAAGAATCTTGACTTGGACTAATAAATGGTCCAATTTTCGCGGGGATGGAATTCGAATCTTGGGGTATGCCGTGCAGGTTTCCGTAAGCGATGCAAAAGGCCAGTTGACCGAGTTGGTGCGACGCGCCGAAACGGGCGAGGAGATCATTCTTACGCGCCATGGAACGGCGGCGGTGAGATTGGTGCCGGTTCGCGCCGTGACGGATAGCGCAGCCCGGCGGAAGCTTTTGGACGCGGCCCGGAAGGCGGGCAGCGCCAAGGCCGCGAGCGGGCCGGATGCGGCGCACAGCCAGGATTTCCTCTATGGCGACGATGGCATGCCCGCATGATTGCGCTCGATACGTCCGCGCTGATGGCGATTGTTCTCGATGAGCCGCAAGCGGCTGCGTGCATCTCCGCGATCGAGGCCGAGGACGAGTTGGTCATTTCCGCGGGGACGGTTGCCGAAGCCCTGATCGTGTCGGCGAGGCGGAATGTCGAAGAAGAGATCGCAGGCCTCCTCGACGGGCTTGGGATGGAGGTTGTGAGCGTCAGCGCCGCGGCCGCCAGACGCATTGCGGTTGCCTATTCGAAATGGGGCAAGGGTGTGCATCCGGCCGGCCTGAACTTCGGGGACTGCTTTGCCTATGATGTCGCCAAGGAACGCGGGTGCCGTCTTCTCTATGTCGGAGGCGACTTTTCCAGGACCGACATAGAGAGCGCAATCTAGCCATATCCAAGGGCGTGCCGCGGTTGACTCTCTCCTGGGATTTGGAAGCGAAAATTGGATAGCGTTCGGAATTGATGTTATTGTTTTGGGGGAAGGGATTTCCCGGTGGAAGCAGCTCTCGAGAGTAAGGAAGACGAAGGGCTCGCGGAAACTCCGCGACTGTCGGCTTGGCTTTGGAAGCCATGGTACGCGAAGCTCTGGTGGACCGCGATCCCGATCTGGTGGGCGGGTGTGGCGATATCGACGCAGGTGGATTTCCTGGAGTCCTTCTACCGCGGAGGCTTGGCAGGCTATCTGAATGTCCTGTTCTTTCCGATGACGGCGCTGATGGTGTTGGGCGTCGGCTATGTCAGGGAGCGTCTCGACAACTTTGTGGGACAGGGTGAGGGAAGGCCACTGTCCGATGAGGAGGCTGAAGCCGAGAGACAGCGTGTTTGGGAAGAGCATGAGCGGATGGTGAAGAGATCGCGCGCCTTCGCCGATCCGTCCGACCCCCGATCTGGGCCATTTTGGATCGGCAACCCTTTAAACCCGCTGAATCCAGGCTACATTGATCCCCATACCGGAAAGCACCGTTAGCGCTTCTTGAAGTTACTGTCTCCGTCCCCAGGACTGCCAGCAATGTCCGTCGAGAAGCTGCCCGTGGAGAGAACAGAGTTTTGCTCCAGCGAGGTGAGCGGACCGGTGATATCAAAGGTGGCGCGCCCGTTATCAGCATCCTGAAGGTAGCGATTGCGCATGCCTTCGCTCCCCAAGATACGGTTTGACAGCTCACGGGAGAAGGTTGCTGCAGGATCGCCGGAGCGCGCTGCGGCACGCTCAGCGGCAGCAATCGATTCCCGGACATCGAAGTTCACAATGTCCATCGTGGATTGCGCGGCTTCGGTAGTGGATCCCTGATCCGTGCTCCGAAAACCTGCATCGCCACCAAATCGACCTGCTGTTGTTCTTCCTTTGCTAGTTGTCTGGGTAGATCCTCGTTGCCGTCCTCTGCCAGACCGCGTGCTGTCGCTCGTGGTTTCACTATCTGAGGTAGATATCGTTCTCCCAATTTCGAGGCCAACCGTGGTTCCCATTGTCGTCTGATCAGCGGCTGAACGGGACAGAGTTCTCTGCCATCCAGTCTGCGCCATGATTGCCTGAACATCGCGCTGGAGCGTGTCGGCGGCCTGGGGCTTGAGCCGCCACTCGCCGTTGCGGTCCATCTCGAACCCGCCACGCAGCCAGTTGGCGAGCATGGCCTGGCCTTCAGCGCCGCCGCCCATGAAATGCTCAATCGTATCGGGGCCCGCCTGCTTACCCGCCTCGAAACGCGTGCTGGTGTCGCTCCGCGCCGAGCGGCTGAAATCCGTCCCGCTTGAGACGAGTAGGTCATTGTGCGCGAAACTGAACCGCGCATGCCCGCCATTGGCGATGGCGCCGAGCTGGCTTTCGTTGATGAGGCCAGCCTTCCACATGCCAGCCGCCGTCTCAGGCGTCAGATTGAGGCTGAGATCGCCATTCTGGTCCATCGCGATTTGCCGCTTTGTGAGCTTGATGCCGTTTTCGGCCAGCAGGCCTTGCATCCTGGTCAAGCGCTCTCGGTCGACAATCGAGGTCAGGCGTTCGTTACGCGCGCGATCGGCGATGCCGGCCGCACCGCCTTCGGCCATGTCGACCTGGTTGCCGGCCGTGCGACTCAGTGCCTGGATAAAGCTGTCGAGCCGGGCCGCTTCACGCGTCGAGACACCGGCCGCCGCCGCGCCCTCAGCATAGCCGAAATTCTCCGACTGCCGCCGCTGCTCGCCGATCCGCGCAGCGGCCCGCGTGCCGTCGGTCCCAACCTCGCGCTGCGCGTCGAGCCTGCCCGAGCGTTCGGCAAAATCATAGCCCGCCGCCTCGCTGGTCCGGCCATAAACGCTCGTTCCTTCGCGGGCAGCCTCGGCGCTAGCACCATCGGCGGTCCCAACCTGCACAGCGGCATTGTAGCGCTCGAGCGCCGCCACGACCTGCGCCTCATTCCTGCCCGTGGCGCGCGAGAGCTGGGTGATGGCAGTGCTGCGGGCTTCGCCCGAAAGCGCGTTGATGAAGCCGACACGGAGTGACGTTTCGTCGACGGAAAGACCGAGCATCGAGGCCGCCTCGCGCTGCCCCTGGTTCCCGCCGCTGCGCCACGCCTGTTCGGTTGCGACGTTCGCGCGTTCGACGCCCGCGACGTTGTCGCCGGCATAGTCGCGCCGTCCTTCCATCGCACCGACCTGGATCTGCGCCGACGTGAGGTCGTTCCTCAGCATCTGCTCCTGGTCGAATGTATTGGCGATAAGCTTGGCGAAGGTGGGATCGGCCTGGGCCTCTCCGATCACGCCCGAGGCTTTGAGCTCTGCGTCGCTGGCCGAATAGCCCGCCCGCTCGAAATGTCGCGTCGCCCCCTGCATCATCATGCCGTAAGCTCGCTGATCGCCGAACGCGCGCCATTGCACGAGGTTCTGGCTGAAGGCCGCGAACGTCCTCTCGCCGGCCTCGCCCTGGCCAAAATAGCCGGTCCCCAGGCTCCTTAGCGCATCCTTTTCGGCGAACTGGTGAATCGCGGTGGTCGCGGCGTTGGCCTGAACGGCGCGCGCAACCGCCGGATCGGCTAAATCCCGGCCCGCCAAGGCCGGTGCAAGGCCCCCGAACTGACGAGCGCCCTCGATTCCGCCGAGCGCCATAGCCGTCCCGCCTGAGGTGCCGGGTCGCTCGCCAAGGATATGGCTTGCCTCGCCGAAGACACGATTGGCACCAAAGGTCGATCGTTCCCCGAAGTCGCCGAAGCTCGATGCCGCCGCAGCACGGGAGCGCGTGCCCAATGCGGAGGCCTGCGCTTCCAGCGCCGACGCTTGGCCCTCGGCTGTACCCATTGGCGCTGCGGCGGCCGTGCCCTGGCTCGCCACGCCGAGGGAGCCCGACGTGAAGGACGTGAACACATTGCCGCTGAAGCGGAAAACGGTGAAGACGAACGCTCCGGCAAGGCCGGCCGCTGCCGTGCGGAAGCTGCCGAAAATCGCCAGCGCCTTCATCGCCGCCGAAGGGGCCAGCAACCAGGCATTGGCCGCAAGCGCGTTCGAGCGCAGCTCCGCGAGCGTCGCCGTCGCACGACCGAGTGTGAGCTGATAAATGCCCGCGTCGATAACTCCCCAGAGGGCTACGAAGACGAACATCCCGAGTGCGAAGCTCGCCACGCGTAAATTGATCGGCGTCAGGATGAACAGGAGCGCGATCGGGATCATGAACAGCATGATACCGAACACCGTGGCGCGGATCGTCGGCATCCATTCGTTCGCCACCGACATGGTCGCAAGGCCGCTGGAGATGACAGCCCGATTAGCCATGACTCGCGCCGCGCTCGCCGGTGAATCTTCGAACAGCACGTCGCCCACCGTGTTGCCGAGGAGGATGTGCGTCAGGAACGCCTGAGCGCTCAGCGGCCGGCCCAGCATCATCTGGCCCATTTCGCCTAGCTGCTCCCGGCACCGAACCATCTGCTGGGCATTCTCCGTGTCGTAGCCGGTCCGGGCGCAGATCTGCTTGGTGTAGCCATCAAACAGGACCGGGTCGGACAGGCGATCCGAGATATGCGTCCACGCATCACTGCAACTGACCGTCGTGCCGCCCTTGTCGGCTTCGGTATAGACCGTCGAGAAGGTGGCGGGCCCAGCCATCGCCGAAAACGAGGTGGGCAGATCGGTCGAGGTCCGAAAGAGCTGGTCATCGTCCACGCCATAAGCGGCCGACACCCGGGCCACGGGATAGCATTGGCGCACATAGTCCTTGATCGTCGCATCCAGGAATACGTCGGTCATCGGCCCGCGCGGCGAAACGGCGTTCAAGAACAGGTCGAAGCTGTGCCCACCGGCTCCGAATTCGATCTTGGCATTGGGATCGAGCGTGTTGTCGTCGATCGTCTCGACCATCGCCCGCTCGATCATGTTGGTCGCGCCTGCGACGAGCACGAGGAGGTTGGGAACCCCGCCTACCGGCTGATAGGCGTTGCGCACCCGGTCGTAGACATGGACCGTGCCGGTTGTGGCGATAAGCCCGACAAACAGGCCGACACCTATGAGAATCTGAAACCCGAAGGCGACGAGCCCCATGCCGGACCCGCGCACGCTTGCGATGATCGCGCCGAGTCCGATTCCGACCGTTGCGACGATCATCACCAGCGTCTCGTAGCGCGGATCGCCGAAGATCATCGAGACCAGGCGGAAGGCGTCCACCGTCTCGGCAAAACCGTCATAGGTGTGGAAGCTCGTATCGACCGCCAGTGCGGGCGAGGCGAGGAACAGGGCGGGGAGGGCAGCAGAAAGCCTGGCAAACCGACGCATCTCGAATCCGATCCTATTGATTGCGGGCCGCAGCGCCGGCAGCGTCGCGGGCATCGCGGTCGCGTTCGCGCAGCAGTCCTGCATAGTTGGCTGAGAGGTTGGCCTGGTTGAGCGCGGCCATGTAGCTCTGACGCATCTGCGCGCGCTGGCGCAGCACTTCATCCCTGAGATCGCGCAACTGCTCGATGCCCTTGGACAATATTCGCGTCTGGCAGACGTTTTTGTTGTTGCCGTCGGTTGACCCCGCCACCGTCGCCCCGCGCTCCGCATTCGTCACCGTGAAGTCGATGGTACGGGTGAGGTCGTTGAGCATTTGATAGGCGAGCGTGAGTGCAACCAGTTCGTCCGTGTCGCCGATCACCGAGTCGACGACGCCCTGGCGCACACCCCACTCGAGCATCCGATAGACTGGCAGCGTCCGGACATTGGCCACGAACTGGCGCTCTTCGGCCGACAGCGCGGCACGCGTGCGGATCTTGGTGGCGATCGACTGCATGCGCTCCCGCGCCAGGACGAGCGCTCCTCGCCCGCTGCCATCCTGCCCGCAGTCGGCGCCGGTCGGCGGGAAATTGAGCGTGCGGCGCTGGACACGACCCGTCAGGAAATCCTGCGCGCTTTCCGTATCCTGCGCCGGGCACTGTGGAATGGCCGTGAAGAGTGGAACACGGTCGCCATCGTCCCAGCGCATATAGACGTCGCCGACCCTGGCACGCATCACGCTCGCCCAGTCGCTGGCGCCAACACGCGACGCCGCATGCGAAAGCAGCGAGCCAGTGCGGAAAATGTCGGTCACTTCCGCCGGGCAGTTGGCGAGCGAATCCTTCAGATCCTCGGTCGGGTTGTTGTTGTTTGCTTCGATCCTCTCGCGGCTCTGCTGATAGCTCTTGGCAAACCCTTGCTTGACGGAGCGATAGCCGGTCATCTCCTCGATGATTCCCGACATATTGTCATCGCCCTTGGCAATCTGAACCATGCGATTGGCGAGCCGGCAATCGTTCACCTGGATCGAGTTCAGGAAATTGGTCGCCGCTTCCATCTTTGAGATAATGTTCCCCATTTTCTCGTCGAGCGTTTCGAGCAGATACTGGAACGCGACCGCGGGCGCGGCCTGAAGAATGCTTTCGAGCTTTTGGACGAGATAGTCAGGATCCAGGAAACTCATCCCGCCCAGGAACATGTCGATGCCGCCGCAGCCGGCGCGGACCTTGGGCAGGCTGACCGACATGAGATAGTCATTGTGGACATCGACGCGGCCCGACATGCCACCGGCCGTGATGTAGCCGCGCGTCTGGTCCTCGAAGCTGCCCGGGGAGGTATAGGTCACATTGTCGAACCAGCTCTCCGCCCAGCTCTGGGCGTGGGCGGGCGCGACGGTGACGAATGTCGCGAGGGCAAGGGCGATCAGCGCGCGAACGACGGCGCGGCGGCAAGCGAACATGGCGGACTCCGGACAATCGGGAATGAAGGAGGAAGGACCGAGCCCGCCATTGCTCAGCGCCTTCCGGGGCGGGTCGCCGGCAGCCCCACGATGCCGGTGAACTTGGACATGGCCCTGACGCCGACATCGGGTCGCACCCCGGTCAGCATCTTCGCGGCCAGATAAAGATTTCGGGCCAGATTGGGCGAATGGTCAGTGCCGATCGCCACCGGCACAACGCGCGCGTCGTCGCCGACAGGTCTCACCCAGGCGACCGGATGCCCCACCCAAGGCAGGCCGAGACGTCCCGATCGGATCATCGCCTCCTGGCCGCTGATCGTGCGTACCTGCCAGCCATAGCGCGTGCCCAGCGCCGTCAGCTTGGCCCATAGGTCGCCGCAGGGCGCGCAGCCGGGCGTTGTCGTCATCTCGATCATGAACGCCGCGCCGTGCCCGTGCAGCGTCGCACCGAAATCGTCGGGAAAGTCGCGCGTCATCGGAACGCGCGAGAGCCAGGCTTGCATAGTCTTCGCGTCGCCCACCGGGTGGATAGCCGCCCGCATGGCGTCCTCGCGGCTGACGGTCTGTGCAGCTGCCGAACCCATGCCGATCACGAGGCCGGGAATTCCGAGGAGGATGAGACCGCGCATCACCGCCTCGGCTCGCTGGAGGCTTCCACGAGATCGCCGCCAAGGGCCCTCGGGTCGCTCGCCGATACAGGGCCGTTGCCCAGTGCGTCGAAGAAACCCGCGTCCTCGCCCGGGCCGGTCATGAACTGCTCCGGGCGGATGTCGCCGCGCAGAAGGCGCACCGCCTGATAGGCCATCTGCGCCAGGTTGGGATAAGCCTCGACGCCCGAGGCGATGATCATGCGCTGCTGGCTACCTCGCCGGATGACCATCGTCGTCGGTGTGATTTCTACTCCAAACCGCTCCCTGAGATCGGGCCGCTTGTCGATATCCATGAGCGTGACCTGCCAGCCCACCTCTTCTTGAAAGCGCTGGATGATCGGCCACTGGACACGGCAATAGCCGCAGGTCGACCGCGAGAACATGACGAGCGCGAACTCGCCGGCATGGGCGCGCAGATAGGACCGACGAATGGCATCCTTCTCAGCCGTCAGCTCAGAGCGGGCGTCACCGACCATCGGGTTCGCGGACTTCGAGTTGAGTTCGGGATATTGCAGCATCGCGATCTGGGTCACGCCGGCGAACGCCCGCGCCTTGCGACGCGCGAAATCCTGAAGCCGCCAGAAATCCGCAACGGCATCGACCGTCAGCACGGTCGCTGCATAGTCACGCTGCTCCTCGATGAGCTTTCGGATCTTTGGCGGCGTCCAGGTCGCAAGCTCAGCCATCGGGGGGATGACCGGCTTAGCGAGCGCCTCGGGCTCCTGCTGCTTCTCATCAGCTTTGGGCTTGGGCGTCTCGTACCACCAATAGCCTTGGCGCGATCCCAAGGTCTGGCCGGCCGTCTGCGCGCTCGCGATCGCCGGGACCAGAAGCGCGCAGGCGACCCCTGCCACGGCGAGTCTCCCCGCGCTCACAGAATGCGCTCCATGCGAGTCAGTCGCGCGATCGGCAAGAGTCCGAAATAGCGACTGTCGAAGCCGCGCGGATGCGTCGAGCCGACATAGACCATCCCGGCGGGAATGATGCCGCTCCACCTCATATGGTCGAGCTTCATCCCGTTATGGGCTTGCGGCAGGCTGACGCCCAGAAGCTGCCCGTTGCAAAAATAGTGACCGTCCCTGCTATGGGCGACCAGGGGTGACGGGGTCTCGAACATCGTCAGGCGATCGCCCGCCAAGCAGAGCGCGTGCTTGGTGACGGAGACCGGGTTCGGCCCGGCGATCGGATGATGAAGCGTGAACATGACATAGTCGCCGCGCGCAATCGGCCCCGGGCTCTTGCGCACAGCGAGGGCCTCGATCGACGGCGTCATGACCAGAGTGACCTGCGGCACAACAAGCGCCGCGATCAGAGCGACCGGCAGGACGACAATCATGGCGCGCAAGAGCCGCTCGGGCCGTGCCGGCTGATCCGACCCTGGCGCCCCGAGTGCAATCGCCGCTTTGCGGGGCAGTCGGCGAAGACGCGGCCAGAGGCCGGCGATCGCGCTAGCGAGCGCCCAGAAGAGCCTGAGCATGGCTTACCTCCTCCTTCCCGCCGAGGCGGGCATACTCTTCGAACATTCCGGAAAGCGCGCTGTCGCCGAAGACGACATGGGCCGCGCGCGGGCTTTCATCGTCGCGCTCGCAATAGGCCTGGGTCGGATCGCCGGGGATCATGGCGAGCGCCGGGACCTGGGCGATTCCATGCTGACGGAAAACGATCGGATCGATGATGAGCTGGACGTCGCGCATGACGCAGTTCGGGCCTTCACAGCCGGGATCGAGCCGCAAGATCTGCGCGGTCAGCTTGGCCATCGGACCCATTTTCTTGAGACCGCCAGGCACTCCGCGGAATGCCATCACACCGCGGACCTTTTCGAGCTGGACCGCATAATTGCGTAGCGTCGAGATCGGCATGGATGAGGACACGAACAGGACCGGGACCCAGCCCTTGGCGGCAGCGGCCGGGTTCGCCTTGGCGAGCGCCTGCTCTTCAGCAGGCTCAAGGCCTAGCGCCTGGCGGAGTGCTTTGGCCTGCGCCAAGCGCTCGGCCGCGAGGCTTGCCTCGCCACGGGCCTGCGCGGCGCGAGCGCGTGCTTCCATGTCCGGCTCGGCAAGTCGCTTGTGCAGACCGTCGAACGCGCGCCGCTGGTCGGTGGGGTTGTCCGTGCGTGGAAGTCTGGGATCGGGCAGGTGTGCCGCCTCGTCCTTGCCGTGCGCGATCGCGCCTTCGAGCCGGTCCATGCTGGCCTGACTCTGATCGGTAGCAGATTGCCGCGCGTCGCCGCGAGGGGCGTCACTCGCGACGACCTGCGCGAGCGCGGCGGTGGCCGCGCCCAGCAGCGCGAGAAGGGTGGCGCTACGGATTGACCGCTTTGAGATACGCATCGATGCGCTCCCCCATGTCGATTTGAATGTCGGATTGGGCACGGGCTTCGATGTCCGCATAATATTCTGAGAGATCCATTTTGCTGAAATCAAGCGCCTGAAACTCTTCAGGCGTGAACCCTCGGCACATCGGCTTCTTGGCCGTACCCCACAGATTGCCATTGAAGGCTTTCAGCTGGGGGCGGCCCTGCTCCTGGATGATGCGGCCGAGCTTGGTGTTGAAGCAGCAATGGCCGCGGGCCTTCTGCAGGCACACCCCAAGGAAGCTCGAAGTGCAGTAGCTGCCGATCTCGTGGCACATGCCCGACGAGCGCAGCATCGCCGTCTCCATGTCCTGCTGGTCGCAGCCGGAGAACAGGAAATCGATCATGAAGTTGATCGCGAGACTGACGGCGAGCGACGTCGGGTCGAGACCCACGATCAGCGCATTGGCCCCCGAACTTGCCGCCTGGCTCGCGGTCGCGCCCGCCTTGAACGCTGTGTAGGCGGCCTTCATTCCGGTGAACACGCCCTTGGCCACCGCGATCTTGGTGCCAATCGACGAGATGGACGAACCCATCCCGTCCTTGACGATCTTTCCCTTGTCCTTGCAGCAGTTCGCGAAGGTGGTCGAAAGCCCGGCGGGACGGCACCGGACGCCACGGCCTGAGAATATTTCGATCTTTCCCAGGCAATTCCCGTCGGCGTCGATGCCGCCATCCGGCTCGGTCCCTGGATCGTCCATCGGCGGATCATTCACGATCGGATTGGTCGCAAGGTCCGCACATTGATTGGGCGAACATGCCGGCGCGCCGCCCTCGGTCTTCACGAGGCAAGCATATTGCGGGCCGACCGGGCAGCTATACTGGCCCATGGCATCGGCGACGCAGGCGACCTCCTGGATCGGGCAAGCCCAAGCGCCGCTGGTGGTGGAACGGCAGCTCGCCTGTTCACCTTCATCGGCCGCGTCGCCGTTGTTGTTGAGATCGGCCGCGCAGATCTGCTGCGCCTTGGCTGCGCTCGGGCAGGCGAGTGCGAAACCCGCCCCGACCATCAGCGCGAGGGCCGCACCGCGCGGGTCCAGATACCAGTATCTCGTTGTCGGCAGCCCCATCATTGCACGCTCCCCGTGCAGACCATGTCGGCGCCGGCGAGACGCACGGTCTGCATCATCACGACCGCTTCGGGAAAATCGTCGAGGCATCCGCAGGCGGAGACAACTTCCTCGCCAGGACCTGCCGGGCATTGATTGTCAGCAGTGCAGGCGTGGAAGAAGGTGTCGTAGCCGGTCGGCACATTCTGTTTCGCGCCCACGACGCCATCGGGCGCTGCCTCGCTGTTAGCCTTGGGTGCGCGGGTTTTGCACACGGGCTCGCAGGCCGGCACCGAGCCGCGATCGGGAAGGGTGAAGGCCCGCGTCGATGTCGCGTAGCTTCCGTCGCTCTGGAGCGTCCGGTCAGCCAGCATCGTCTCGGTCGAATGGTCGATGATATAGGCGCCGCGGCTCGTGTCGGGCTGCGAGATGTCATCGACCGCGCACCGGTAGGTACGGTCCTTCAGGAAGAAGTCGCGCGTGAGTTGTGTCGGGCAGCTCGGCCCGCCCAAAATGCGGGTCTGAGGCAGGGGACGCAGCCCGGTCGCAACCCCGTTGATCCACGTCTGGACACCATCGACCAGCTCACTGTCGAGCTTGCATTGCAGATCTGAGGCGATCGCTCCGCAACCGTCGACGACCTGCTCCAGCGTCTTGCAGCTATTGTCGACGTCGACATGGACCTGCGCGAAGCCTTCGCCGCCCGATGCGACTGCGACGCGCAGCCAGATCTCATGATCACCAGCGGTCAGATAGGGCCGCAGATCGAGGTCCGGGTAGGAATAGAAGGTCTTCTTAAACTCGCATTTGCCCGGCGGAAGTCCGAGCGTGGTCCAGGCGGACGGGCCCGAGCCGATCAACTGCCCATCGATCCGCACCTGCGCCCAATCGTCGGCGAAGAACTCGGCAAGCCGCGCGTCAACGATGCGGTCGGGGTCGGTCACATGCAGAGTCATGCGGAAGTCAATGAGCGTGCAGCTTCCGCCGGCCAGGCTGTTGTCCGCAGGCGATCCCATCAGGAAATCAAAGGACGACCCATTTTGTAACGTCGAATAGCCGCCCGAGGTTCTACTGATGATATCCTCCGCGCCGGGCTTCAACACGGTCACCCGCCGCTCGATCGAGCAATGGCGATATTGAAGCGCGCTGCCCGTGCCGGTCGCCGACCCCTTGAGCGCTTGGAACACGGAATTGCTTGTGGACGCGGAATAGGCATCCGACGCGATCGCCGCAGGATTGGCGCGATAGGCGGTCTGCGGAAGGTCGGGATTTGTGGAGCAAGCGGTCGATTGCGCACCAACATAACGGATCGACGGACCGTCGATCACGGCTTCGGCGACCCCATAGCGCGGGTCGGCCGTTGTCAAGGCACCGATCATCCCACCGCCAAGGTCGCGCAGCACCGACGCCATGTTGCCCCATGCGAGGTTGGTGCCGCAGCTGTTATTGAGGCAGTAGCAGCCCGCGAGCCTGGGCATGTCGACAGAGGTCAGCTTGAGCGCCTTTGCGGCGTCGACATCCCAGCGGAAGAAGCTGCAATTGTTCCAGGTGCCCGGCTCGCAGGAGACGACGCCATTCGCACAAACGCCTGATACCGGCACAGACAAGTTCGCCGTGCTATCGACAGCCCCGTCGAGATCTGTGTCGCGCGCGATGGTGACCTTGCCGAGATCGCCGCTCGACGCCGGTTGCACCAGCACCTCCAGCATCGTCGCGGTTTTCTGGCACGCGATGTTCGGTGCGAACGTGCGACTGTTGTCGACGGTCGAAATCTGCTGACCGGCCAGGCCCGGCGTCACATAGTTCTGCTGAAGCGCGTCGCTATCGCTGGTCTTTGCGCGCGATGCTTCGGCGGCGGCCCGGGCGCGATCTTCCATCGTCTGCGCCAGGGCGGGCGAGTTGGGCAAAATGGCCAGCGCGGTCGCGATGACGGAACAGGCGGAGAGGAAGCGCCGATCCCGTCGGGGGAGCATTGCGGCCGCGCTGGCCGGGGGTGGAGCGACGCCGCCAGGGGGGCATAGCGACGCCGCTCCGGTCCCGCACGGAAGCCATCGGCCGTAGGGGCCTTGGCGAACAGACCTCCGGAATGGACGGCTGTCTCGCGCGGAACAGGGGGAAAGCGACCCGCTCATGGCACCGGTATCCCGGCGCAGCAGATCACTTTTTCGAAGAGCATGAACTGGGCGTTGTCCTTGCCCGGCGCATGCTTGGCCGATGACCACAACGCGCCCGGGCGGCCGATGTTGACGCACTTGCCGCCCTTCACCGGCTCCATGATCTGGAGCTTGTAGCGGGACTTGGTCCAGACGGGCTGCGGCACGAAAGAGCAGCCATCCTCGGAGCTGATCGTGAGCGCGCCGAGCCGCCCTATCATGAAGACACCGCGCGCTGCGAGCCCCGCCCAGGCCTCGACACTGTCGTCGAAATGGATGTCGCCGGCGATCGGATAGGTCGCACCCCACGAACCCATGCACCAGAACAGGGGGTCGATCACCTTGCCGGCAGCTGCCGCGGCGCTATCGCCCATGCAGGCGAGACCGGCGGCGGGATTGCCGAAAAGAATGCCCTCGGGCTGGATGATTGCGCCGAGCGTTCCCGACTGCCAGGTCGGCAGGACTTCGGTGATCATGGCGACGTCGAAGCCGTCATTCTCGAGGCACGGCAGGTCGGTGAACATGTCGAGCATCGCCCAGACCGGCGAGATGTAATAGTGCATCTGCGCGAACATCTTGCGGGTGTTCGTGCCGTCCGAAATTGATGACTGGCTGCCTTGCAGCTTGCCGCCGGTCGGCAGAAGATCGGCACCGAGCGCCATCATGCAGCCGGGTTCGGTCACGACATCGACCATCCGATTCGGCGACCAGTAGGAGACCTTGACCCCGAACCAGAACTGAAGCCCCTTGCGGCAAGCGCACAGAGGCTTGGACGAGGATTGCGCGTCGAGCGCCTTGTCGAGCTTATCAAAACTTCCCACCCGGATGCCGCCGACCGTGATCGGAAATATGCAGGTCCAACGCACCTTGGTGATCGGGTTGAAGACGGTGCCCGCCTCGCATTTCGAGGCGTGAGCCTGGCTCGGCCAGGCAAGCGTTATCAGGAGCCCGATGACGAGTCCGGCAACGAAGACGGGAAGACGCCCGATCATCGCGGCGTTCCTTTCGCGGCGGTCTCGGCAGACCGGCTCTTCGGTCCGTATTCGGTGAGGACGAGGCGCGTGCCTGACTGCTCGACGATGACCGGAGCCACGGTGAGCCCCAGACGCTGCTTGACGCGCTCCTCCAAGATGTAGATCGCCCGGCCGGTCTTTTCGCTCAGATCGATCGCGTCGCCGTTCTGCTGTCCAAGCGCGGAGAGCAGGATGAAGTCGCTCGCCCGGGCATTGCGAAGCGCCCAGCCAAGGTCGCGCGGATGCACGACGACAAGGCGTTGCGGCAGCCTCACATAGGTCAGCGGGTTGAACGTGAAGCCCTTCGGGTAGAGCGTCTTGCCGCCCGGCAGCGTGATGTCGAAATCGAGCGTGTAGAAGGGGACGACGCTGCGCACGCGATCGGTGCCGGCTACACCGAGCGGGGCCGCCTTGAGCGCGCTCCATTTGTCGCGCGGGCCGAACGCCTTGCTCATGTCGCTGGGCAGAGTCGCGACCTTGGCCTCGATCTCGGCAAGGGCATCAGGCTCTGCGATCGGCCACGTCCGTCCAATCGTGCTGCGCGATTGGGCGCCGCCACCCAACGGAGCGGTCGCGGCGAATACCGCAGCGACGGCCAGCGCATTGCCCGTCAGGAGCACAAGGAGGATCGGCCCGCGACGGACCCGTCGCAACAGATCAGCGGCCATGGCGTTGCCTCCAATGCTCTTCGGGAGGCTCGGGAACGCCGACAAGAGCGGCGACGAATGCACAAAGCGCGAGTGGGGTCAGCACCCAGATCAGCGTGCCGGCATCGCCGTTGAGCGACGGCGACATGAGCAGGAGCGCGCTCTGGACCAGCATGAGGAGGAAGCCGCTGACAGTGAGCCGGATTGCCGAATGCGAGGGTGTGGAAGAGATGAGGCCGTTCATCGCCGGCTCCACCGACGCAGACGGCTCATCAGCTTCGCGGTGCCCGCCGAGAGGCTGAGCAGCAGGAGGCCGGTCGCGAGGCAGGACGCGGCGACGATAAGCGAAGCGCGCAGTACCATCATGGTCGGCTGCTTGAGGAACAATCCGGCGACGAGCACCAGCAGCCCCATCATTGCCGTCTCGATCATCACGAGCCGGAAGCGCCACTGGAACGACTCCGCTTCGAACCGCTCGGCAAGTCGCTGCTCGACAATAACTTCGATCGCTTCGTTGTCCGACCAGTTGAGCGGAAGCTGATCGGGGTGCGGCCTATAGCGTGTCATGGCGGTCACGCTCCCACGAGGCCAGACGCGGCGGGCGCGCCCAGGATCTGCGAGGGCTCGACGCCGGCGAGGCGGCAGATCGCTTCGAGCGGCGAAAGCCCTTGGCGTAACAGCGCCTCGAAGGCGGCCACCTCGTCTGGCGCGGACGTGTTGATCCAGTAGGAGAAAGGATCGACCACGAGCCGCGCGATGCCGAGGCCCAGCGGCGAGTCGATGAACACCTCGCTATAATTGGGCTTCGAGTTGCGGACCGACTTCAGGAGATCGAGGACGAAGCCAGAATAGTCGAGGATCTTGTTGTCGACCGCGCGATCATAGGTAGAGCCCTGCAGCAGGAACCGCGTCGCGGCATTTTCAAGGATCACCTGACCTGTGCCACCGAACAGCGTGAGATCGTTCATCGACTGCAACACGATGCCGAACGAACCACGATACTTGCGCGCGCGTCGGTAGCCCTGGCCGAACGCCTCGGCGAGGCGCGACAGATCCTGCCCATCTGTCCGGGTCATGAACTGCGCGGCTTCGTCGCACAGCACGAAGCGGGGACGGTCGCGCGCGGAGAGATAGAGTTCCTGCGTGACCGCGTTCACCACCACCATGACGATGACGTTGAAGAGGTCCGGCATCGCCTTCAGGCGCTCGAGTTCGAGCACCACGAATTCGTCGTTGCGGATATCGAGGGTGGAGGGCCCGTTGAAATAATGACCGTAGGCGCCGCCCGAGCCGAAATCCCGCAGATTGAAAGCCAGCTCGCGTGACGTCGGCACGAGGTGCTCAACCCGGTCCAGATCGGTCTCGACGAGTGAGGGATAGGTGCCGAGCCATTCGCGCACGGCGTCGATGCCATGATCGGCCCTCCCCGTATCGATCGTCCATTGGACGGCGGACTTGAGGAGGTTCCATTCCGACGTGGTCACGCCCTTGCGGGTCGAAGCGTTCGCCATTTCTGCGACGATCGCGACCGCCATGGTGATCGCCGACTGCTTGTCATCGCCGTCGAGCGCGAGCCCCATATCGAACGGATTTAGAACCAGATGCTCTTCGCCGATGTCGATATAGCGGCCAGAGCAGAGCGTGCAGAGTTTCCGGTAGCTCCCGCCGATATCGATGATCCGGATCAGTGACCCATTGGCGTAATATTGCTGGCAGAGATTGTTGAGCAGGAAACTCTTGCCGGCACCACTCTCGGCTGAAACGATGAAGTTGTAGTTGTTGATCCTGGGATCGAAGAGATCGAGGGTGATGAGCTGGCCCTTGCGGCCCGTGTAGAGAAGCGCCGGGCGCCCGCCGCCGCGGAAGTCGGTCTGGATTGGCGCCATCAGCACCGCCGCCTTGACCGGCATGCGGAAGTCCCGTTCGAGCAGGCGCAGCGTGGTTCGGTCGGGGTAGAGTCCGAACGGCAGGCTCATCACCAGCAGCGTCGGGTTGAGATAGCTCTCCTCCTGCATCGAGAAGGGCAGGGGCTCGCCCTCCCACAGGCGCTTGGCGCGCGCGGCAAGGTCACGGGCATGCGCGCGGTCGCGGCCGAACACCCAGATCGTCGGGATCACGCGGACGAACTTGCTGTTGCCCGCCTCGTCGAGGATCCAGCCGATCTCCTCGATCTGCTTGCCGACCTCGACTGCGAAGCTGCCTGCCGCCTTTTGCGCCGAGAGGATCTGCGCGCGTTTGTGAATCTCGAACTGCGAATGATCGAACAGGATGTTGAGCGTGTAGAGGAATGGACCGCCGATCTGATCGCTGTCTTCCGAGGCGCCACGCATTCCGCCCATGAGGCGGTTGGCGCGCTCGGCGGTGATGCGCCGGGCTGGCGCCTTGGGCGTCAGGCACCGCGCGACCTGGTTGCCCAGGAACACCTCCGCGCCCTCGAACACGAGATCCGGACCCGCATCGATTATCTGCTTGGCGATCGGCGGCGCGCCTGTGGTCGTGCCGTCTGCAAAGACGCCCGGCGCCGGATCGGCGACGCCGTTGAAGACGCGCCGGTAGAAGGCCACCATTTCCTCAGGCGGCAACCGGCGGATGCCGAGCTTTGATAATTGCTCCTCGACCTGCCGGCGCAAATCCTCCCCCAGCGGCCGCCGTGTCTTGATCGACAGTAGCGTGCGGAAATTTCGGACAGGGATGCCATGAAGCGCCTTGAGGCCATGCCGCCCTTGACTGAGATAAGCATGCGTATGGCGCGCCGAGGCCTGGATGAGCGGATCGTCGCGGGTCTTGAGATCAAGGAAGGCGTCGAGCGCGTCGTCGATCAGCGGATCCGCGAAGGTGTGGAGCTGCAGGACCGTCCCGTCGGGGAAGTGGATATTGAGCAGCCCCTGCAAAGCGCCCTGCACATGGGCGAACATATAGGCGGTGGGCACCAGCTCCCAGGCATGGCCCCAGGTGTCGTCGATGCAGAGGAACGCGTCGGTCTCCTCCTCCCACGCAACGAGCGGAAGATAGTCCGAAAAGCTGTCGCGCCGCACGGCGTTGCGAAGACGCGCATAGCTGAGGCCGCTCATGGCTGGTGCTCCGGCACCGGCGGCACGATGGCTGGCGCGGGCGAGGAAGCCGGCGCGGCCTCACCATCGGGCGCAGCGGTGTCGCGAACCTGCCCGAGGATTGGTGCCTGAGACGCGCGATCGGGCGCGGCGACAAGTGCGCCGCCCACGACCCAAACGGGCTTGTCGACCACCGAATAGACGTAGCGTGGCATGTAGAGCCGGTCCGGGCGCTGCCGATCGGCATAGGGCAGGATCAGCGTGCGGACGGTCTGCGCGGGCTTGAGCATCGGCGTGACCGGAGCTTCGATCAGACCTTTCAACTCGCGATAGACGCTGTCGCGATAGCTGCCATAGGCGTTGCCCGCGCTTCCTCCCCGCGATCGGGAACCAGCTCGGTCGGCGTCCTGCCGGCGCAGCATGGCGCGGTCATTGGTGACCTTGGGGTCAGACTTCGAGGCGACCCCGGCGACTGCGTCTTCATACGCCCGATCGGGATGGATGCACTGGCCGTGGTCGCTATTCTTGCAGTCGAACTTCTCCGAATAGGGCGACATCATCGAACCGACCGTCGCACATCCGCTCAAACCCGCGAGCAGGCCGAGCGAGAACAGAGACCGAAGGAGAGACTGGTGGGCCAGCGCGGGCATGGCGGAACCTCCTGTAACATGGGGGGAGCGTCGCATCAGAATTTGCCTCCGACGGACGGCTTGATCTCGAGGGCGAGGCCTTCCTGAATGACGACCACGACATCCTTGGCCGCGCCCACTTCGACCACCGGGCCGGCCTGGCGGGCGAGATCGAGATAGAAATCGGTGAGCTTGTCCGATGATTTGGAGAGACCGCCGGCAACGCCCGACTTGACGGCGTCGCCCGCGTCGAGACTGCGCACGCTGCCAAGCGCCGAGGTAGAGAGGCTACCGAACGTGCCCTCGACCGACTGCGAAATGCCGGCGATCGTGCCCGCGATGAACGAACGCGCGAGCGTCGCACCGGCCCGCGTCACAACCTTCCCGGAGAGGCCCTTCTTTCCATCGGCGTCGACGAAGAAGCCCTTGATCGCTTGGTCGACCACCGCGTGACTCTCGAAATCGACGCACGAGATCGAGACGAGCTGGATCTCGACCCGCTCCTTGGCGAGGCTTCCGGTCGCGTTACCGATCACGAAGCAGCCGGCGAGATTGGCCTTCACTTCGTTGGGGAGCACAGCGGGCGCCTGGACCCGGGCGATGATCGGCTCGGGATTACTGGTCGCGTCCCGGCTTGCCAGCGCGTCGATCCCGGTCAGCAGCCGCGCCTTCATGAAACCAGGTGGCAAATAGATCGTCCGCTTCCCTTTTTTTGACGCGGCCCCGCCGCCCGCGCCTCCCTCCACCGTTTGCGTTGCGGTCGCCGCGCCGATCGCGCCGACCTGCCGTTCCGTGGGCGGCGCAGGCGGGGCTGCTGGGGCAGCCGGAGCACTAGGCGGCGCCGGGATTTCGTCGGCCGCACCCCTGGCCTCGGGAGGAGCCGGCGGGTAGGCGGGGGCCTCGCCGGGAAGGGCAGGCGGAAGTTCGCCGTCGCCGCCCGCGCTTTGGGCGTGGCCCGCGCCGGCGGCACCCGGGACCACCTTGCCTTCCTCGATCGCGGTCACCCGATCTCCGAGCAGGGTCTGTCCGTCGAGGATCTTCTGGAGATCACCGCGCAGCTTCACCTCGAGGCTGTCGCCCCGGAGGCCCGCGCCCATGTCCAGATTGGAAGCCTGCGGCGCCTTGGGCGCCTCCTTCTGGCCGCTTGTGCTCGCCGTATAGAGACCGAGGCCAAGCAGTGCGATCGTCGATACGACACCCAGCTGCTTGGCGCGCAACTTCTGGTCGGAACTGAGCTTCGACCACTGCGCCGGCAGATCGAGCAGGGCCGGACGCTGAGTATTCGTCGTCTCGTTGACGTCGCCACCGTGTCGGGCCGACGGTCCTGCCTCTCTTTGAGGGTTCTCTTCCGGCGCGGTCATGGCTGGACACTCCGGCGAACGACGATCAGCCGGGCGGTCTCGTTGGGACCCAGCGTCAGCCGGTCGATCGTGATGGCAAAGATGTCGTCCCCAAGCGCCGTATCGAGGAAATCGCGTTCATCGAGCGTGATCGCGACGCTCGAACGGACCAGATATTCACTGACCGAAAGCCCCGCGCCCTCGACCTCGAGACGCCGCCGCTCGCTCAGCGACGCTGTGGGAAGATCGACAAGGGCGAGCCTGTCGCGCGAAGGCGCTACCTCGGAGAAGGAAGCGGGCACCCGGTCCTGCAGGATCGCAAGCGCAATCCCGACTGCCCGCTCTTCCTCCACCAGCGGTCCCAGTAGCGCCTCATTGGCACGCGCACGCTGCGAGCCGCCTGGGACCAGCGTCACGGTCTGGGCCGGAATGTCGGCGGGCTCGGCGTAGAGCGGATAGATAGCGCCGTTGCACGAGACGAAGAATTCGGACGGCGTCGTCACATAGGTCCGCGTCTTCGTACTGGCTGGCGCCGCGCTCGGGTCTTCGGTTTCAAGGACGAGGAACTTGATCCACGCGTCCGAACCACCGCGCTCGACCGCCAGCCCTTTCTCCGCGGAAAATTTCACGTCATCGATCTCGCCGCCGACGCACACGACATGATTGACGTCGCGATTGGAGAGCCGGATGCGGCTCGTCTGGTCGGGCAGCGCCGCGATCGACTGGGCGAAGGCGGGGACGGAAGCGGGCAGGGACGCGACAAGCGTGCCCGCGAGGCAGGCAAGCCTCATGCGGTTACCGGATATCGGCACTGAAATTCTCCTCCTGAAGGGCGGTCAGCCAGAACCGGCCGTTCTCGAGCGCGTAGCGAATGCGCAGATTTCCGCGGAACTTGCGGATGACGCCGCCGATCACACGGACCTTTTCGACGGGCACGAGGATTTCGCTGCCCGTCCAGGTGACGGGCTGGTCGCCACGGATATAGGTCGCGATCGAGAGCGTCGGATTGTTGCCGAGTTCGTCGAGCAGCCGGTTCAGACTGTCGCGCAAGCCATTATACGCGCTGGGATGCGCAATCCGCAGCAGTTCCTGGAACTGCCGGTCTGCCGAATAAGCGGAATAGGTGCCGACAAGGCCAACGATGTTGAAGGTGATCGAGCGGAGATAGGCCTCGGAGGGTTTATTGCCCGTCACATAGAGGTCGCCGTCCGCACCGAAGGGCACGATCACGGTGCGCGTGTTCTGGTTCGAGGTGTAGATGAGCGTGCCCAACACTGCGGTGATGCCGAACAAGCCGGCGATCGCTACCTTGAGCAGCCGATTCTCCTCGAACAGGTTGGCCGATCCCTGCAAATAGCGATGCAGGTGCCAGCTCGGGCGCGTGTCGCCGATCATGTCGGCCGCTACCTTGCGTCGGAATAGGTGTGCCATCTCGCCTACTCGAAGAAGCGGGTCTGGGTCGGACCCGGATAGTTGCGGAAGCGGGCAAGGCCCCATCGCCAGGCCAGGTGCGGAATGAACCCGCGCGGCTTGGTCCGCTTCCAGGGAATGAAGAGGAGAAGAGCGCCGAGGAGCGACCAGCCGATGATCCCGCCGACGATGACCGCGACGAAGATCACGCTCATCACGACGATGAACTCCTGACTGTCGAACCAGAGGATCTGGACCGGCCGGTGCAGGAACTGCGGAAGTCGTTCGTCCACGCCCTTCTCCCTTGCTTCACCACGCTGCTGAGCGTGGTCTTCGGAAGGCGACCATCACCTTCCGTTCCGGCGGACGGGGGCCGGCGGACCGGCCACCCGACCTGTCTTCAGATCAGCATGCCGAAGGTCTGGAGGATCGAATCCGCCTTGATGAGGCAGACCGCCGCCACGATCGTCGGGATGCCGATCATGATGTTCGAGAAGAGCCGCGAGACGCCGAACAGGAAGGCGGCGACGCCGCCAACGAAGCCGAGCGGTCCCTTCACGCCCTGGTTCACGACGATGTCGTAGATGTCGTAACCAAGGTCGCCGGCGGCCGGCGCCTGGAAGGCGTAGGCAACGCTCGTGCCAGCGATCGCGGCCAGAAGGAAAAGGACGGCCGCGTCGATCGTGCGGAACGTCCTTCTCCGAAGCAAAGTCAACATATTCAGTCTCCTTGTGGTCACCAGAGCCGTCCAAATCATGCTTGCCGGTACCGATCCGTGGTCGTGTCCGGCCGACGGCTTCGCTGGACGGCCCCTGGAGGCGCGCTGCCGCCGGCATCCCGGTCCTCGCCGGCACGGTCTTCGCCGCGCGCGTGCGAGATCCGCCAAAATCGTCGGGGCCGACCCTTCAGGGACTGCGCTTGGGTTTCCGGCTTTCGGTATCGAGGAAGGCCTCGAGCTCGGCCTGCTGGAAGCCTGACACGAGTTTGCCGTCGACGAAGAGCGTCGGCGTGCCTGAGACGCCCATCTTGCGGACGGTCTCGGCGTCGCGGGCGACCTTCTCGGCGCCGGGACGGCATTTGTGCAGCGTGGCGGGCTGAGCACCGGAGTAGATGGCTTTGAAGGCCGCCTGCTGGTCCGCGGAGCAGAGGATATGCTCGGCTTTTGCTGCCGCCTGCGGATGGATGCCGCTCACAAAGTAAACGAGACGCTGCACCGGTTTTCCCTCGGCTTCCTTGGCCAGCCAGAAGCGTTCCAGCGCCTGGCAATAGGGACAGTCGGGATCGGTGAACTCGATAACCTTGGGCGCGCCTGCAGGGCCTATCACAAGTGCCTCAGCGGGATTGATCGCGCCGAGGCGCTTCCTGGCGCTCGCATCCATTGCCAGCGCCGTCAGGTTGACCCCATTTTTGTCGTAGATCGCGGCGAACAAAAGATGCTGACTCTCCGGCGCGAAATAGATGACTCGTCCACCCGCAACAGCCTGATATATTGGACCGCTGACAGGCGCCGGACCGAAGTCCTCGAAGGTCAGATTGGTGAAGGTCTGGCGCAATTGACGCTGAGCCTCCGCGGCCGCAGCCGTGAGTGGCTCGGCGCCGTTGTCTTGCGCATAAGCGGGAGCCGATGCGCAAAGTAGCGCGGCCAGAATCAGTTTACCGCTGCGGGACATCGGAAGACTCCGGACGAACAAGGGAGGTGCGTGCGAAAATTCGCCTATCGAGATTGAGCGAGTTTCCGAGCTTGATGGCCGTCGGCAGGGGCGTCGACGCGGCGGCAAGGGGAGGCGGGCCGGCGTCGGCCTTTTCGCGGATCGAGAAGCCGGCCTTGCTCTGAACCACCGCAAGCTCGGCGGTACGAGCGCAGGGGTAGGCTTCCGCATCGGGGCGATAGGTCTGGGCGTTGGCCGGGTTAGCGCCGATGGCCAGCAGAAGTGCTCCTGCAAGCATGGGCGGGGAGCATGGAAAGTCCATGGCACGCGTCTCCTCGTGGCGCCACAAGGCGCTCGGGTTTGGGGTTTGGCTAGTACGGGCGGCGGAGCTGGGACTTGGGTTGTGGTCTCCGCCAGCCCGGTGCGTCTTGAGCAATGACCATCACGAAAGCCTGCCGCAATAGGCAGGGCACTGAAGTGCCGAAGCGGCAAAACAAAGCATAAGTGGAGCAAAATAGGTCAATGGAGATGACGAGCGCGTCGATGAACAAGTTTCGGCACAAGCGGCATTATAGTGCCGCTTTCGCCTCCCTTCGTCGTGGAAATACACCTGTTCAGGAACGCGGACGGGTGTTTGAGCGCTAGTTTGGCAGGAGACGAAGTCGATGGGTCGAGCACGGCGCAGCTTTAAGCTCCGGCTTTCACCGGCCGGATTGGACGTCCTGATCGATTCGCATTGCCACCTGATTCGCGTCACACGCTCGCTTATCGCCTGGGGAACTACGCTCCACATCGCGATCGAGTATCTGAACAGCATGCCCACCGATGAGATCATCGATCAACTGAGCGGCCAGGAGGTGAGTTGGCTGGGAGGAGGACAAGAGCACCACGTCGGAGCATCCTGTCAGCTCTGGGACATCGCAACCGGCATCACCGAGCGTATCCGGGAGGACTCGCCAGAGGCGAGGCAACCCACTCTGGGCACAATCTACATCGTGGCGCTCCTGCAGGTCACAAAAGCCGATCAGGAAGGATTACTGCGCGCTTTTGATCGCGCCCTGCAATCGGGAGCACGAATACCGGCTTCACGCGATGCCAATGATCTTGTTGGGTAAATCCCGACAACTTGGCCGAGGTTCCCAATTGACAGTGGTGGTAAGTACACCTTAGCCTCAAACCAATGGAATTGCCTTGGCGGGCGGTATCTCCCGTAAGGAGACGCGGACATGTCGCATTTGATAGCGACTTCCGTTGCTGAAAGTCCGCTGCTGTACGTCAAAGTGCAGTCGGGGCGGCAAATAGAAGAGGCACGGAAGAAACGACGGCTGACGCAGCGCGATCTGGCGCGCGAGCTCGGCATGGGTGTGCGCTGGCTTCGCGAGATCGAAGCCGGTAACCCACGGTCACGACTGGATGACCATCTGGTCTGCGCCTATCGACTGGAGCTGTCGACAGGCCATATCCTCATCCCACTTCTCTTCGCCGGGCAGAAGATGTGCTTTCCGCGGCAGCTCGCGATGGGCGACCTCAGCGATCTCGAGCGACTGTGCATCGAGATGATCGCGCAGCGAAATTTGGCTCACCTGACCCAAGCTCTCACCCCTGCATGGACGAGTCACTCGGCCCCTACAGGAGCGGGGCTGTGATGTCGGCGATCGACCCTCCATTGCAAGAACGCGTCTATCACGGGCTAAAGGCCGACTTCCTGGCCGGCCACTTCGTCCCGGGGAAAAGGATCGACATCCAGGACCTTGCCAATCGACATCACTCAAGCAAGACCCCCGTTCGCGAGGCCGCATTCATCTTCGTGGGCGAGGGTCTCTTTGTACATCATGCCGACGGAGGCTTCCTTGTGCCGATTTTGGAGCCGGCGGAACTCATTGAACTTCTCGACTGGCACATGCAGTTGCTGATCGCGGTCCTGACGACACTCAAGGAATCGGCCGTTCGTCGCGCTCTGCAGCCCTTTTCGATCGTTGGTGGCGAAGCATCAGCAGTGGGCGCCGCGCTCCGAGCGACCGAAATCTTCTCATCATTGGCCGAGGCGACCGGAAACCGCCACGCAACTCATGAGGTGCGAAGATTGAACGAGCGCCTTCACTATAGTCGGATCACCGAAACTGCCGAAACGACCGGAGCGGAGAAAGAGTTGGCATTATTCGCCAGCATGGAGGTCAGAAGCCTACGCAGGGCAACTCGGCGACGAGTTGAAGCATATCATGCAAGGAAAATCGCCCATCTCGAGAAAATAATCCAACTTTCCCAAAGGCGCGACAAAGCTATTCAATCCAATGGCTTAGAGGTTTCGGCGGACCCGGCGACGCGCTGAACCCGGCTTCGTTGAACCGCGCGGCGGATATTACGCCAACTTGGCGAGATATATTCGCACACGAGGATGCGTCACCCAAGTTATCGTTGGACTGTCGCAAATATTTGCGGCGGATCAAGAGGAGCTTGTCATGCAACGCAACGAAGAGAAACGTGACGACAGCCTGATCGACCTGGGGGCGGTCGTCGAAGAAACCAAGGGCCCCGACGGCAATCGCGAGGACATCGCCGGCGGGATGCGACAGCAGCTCGGCCTTTCCGACGACTGAACCCGGTGCTCGCCGGTCGCGGCCGGCGAGCGCTTGCCGCGTCAACGGAGTATGCCCGAAGTGCAACGGCTGAAAGCCCAGCTTCACTATTGCTACAGTGGCGGACGGGCAATATTTCTCGATGCCGCCGACGGGCGCTATTTCTGTCTGCCCGCGGTGGGCGAGTCCGCCTTTCTCGCCTTTCTCAACGGCAGTGCCAACGACGATCAAGTTGATTGGCTCCAATCGAAGAATATTGTCGTCGAAGCAAATGACAGGCGATACCCCAATAGTCATTCCGAGCAATCCCTACCCCGTCCGAGCGAGCAGCTTCAGCTCGGCGCCCGTCCAGCAGTGTCCGATATATTGGAGGTCACGACCGCACGGATCACCGCCATGGCACTCTTGAAGTGCCGCGGCTTCGGATGGGCAAGCCGTTCGATCATCGCTGCCAAAGCGAGGAGGGAAGCCGGCGACGAGGGCGCTGACAGCCAGATCGTAGCAGAAATCGCGTCGGCGTTTCAGTCGACTGACCTTCTTATGGGCAAGACGAATCGATGCCTGCCGCGGTCGCTCGCGTTCCTTCGTGTTTGTATTGCTCGCGGGCACTACCCTTCTCTCGTGATTGGCATTCGAACCAATCCCTTTACTGCACATGCCTGGGTGCAGATGGGCGGCAAGGTGCTCAACGACAGCGTCGACCATGTAAGGGTCTTTACTCCGATCATGGTATTGTAATGGCGCCACGCTTCTTGATTCTGTTTCTCGCAGAGAGTGACCGGCGTCGAGAGCTCGTCGCTGAGGTGAACCGGCAGCAAGACCTGATAGTTGCTCTGGCCACTGACGGATACATCGTACTCGTCAATGCTGCAGCGACTGTAGTCCCGCTGGGCAGATCGGACGGATTGATCGTTGGGCCCCTGTTCCATCGCTTCGGCTCATCTCAGCGAATCGAAGCTCTCGATCCCACAGAAGCGGGTCGCATTCTCGACTGCGGCGGATCGGTGCTGATCGAGCGATATTGGGGCTCATATGTCGCCCTTCTTCCGCGCGAAGGCGCAATAGATCTTCTGAGGGATCCCTCCGGCTCATTGCCCTGCTATCGATGGAGCGGACCCGACATTGTGGCGTTTGCTTCCGATACCGATCTCATGATGGCGGCCGGGATGCGCGGAACCATCGACTGGCAGTTCTTGGCATCACACTATTATTCGTCGGGTTTGCCCGGAAAGCGCACCGCGCTCGTTGGACTCACAGAAGTCATGCGCGGGAGCTCCGTCTCATGCCTTGAAAGTGACGGACCAGAGCGCAATTTTTGGAATCCCTGGACCCACACGAACCAGCACAAACACTGGTCCCGAGAGGAGCAGATCGAGCGTCTTGGGCGCGCGGTGCAAGCGAGTACAAGTGCCCTCTTCTCGACGTATAGGCAGCCCATTCTCTGTATCTCTGGTGGCCTCGACTCCTCCATTGTCGGCGCGACTCTGCGCTCGGCGGGCGCCGCGTTCAGCGGGATCACCGTGTCGACCCAAGACCCTGACGGCGACGAGCGAGGCTATGCACGGTCTGCCTGTGTCAGCTTTGGCGTGGAACTGGACGAAGCTTGGTACGAGATGGGGGACGTCGATTTCGGAAGATCCACCTGTGCTCATCTTCCGCGCCCGATCGGGCGAATTCATGCACTCGCCTATGATGCGGCTCTTTTAAGAGCTGCGGCAACTCGGCAGGCCGACGTGATCGCCATGGGCAATGGCGGCGATAATGTCTTTGCGGCCTCCTATTCGGCTGCTCCGATCGTCGATCGCCTTCTTTCCGAAGGACTGGGTGCGGGTGTGTTCATTACCCTTCGTGACCTATGTCGTCTGACAGGCGCGAGTATGATCGAAGCGACGGTTGCAGCTTATAGGCTACGGCGGCAGAAGAGCCACGCATATCGTTGGCGGGCCGACCCTCTCTTTCTGACAAAGGAGGCGGTCGCCGTTGCCTCAAGTCTAGGGTATTCCCATCCTTGGCTGGAGACGCCACAGGACGCTTTGCCAGGGAAGGCGAGGCACATCGCCTCCTTACTGAGGATTCAGCAGCATCTGGATGGCTACGAACGCAGCGGCAGTCCGGCTCTTGTCAATCCGCTCATGAGTCAGCCGGTCCTCGAACTCTGTCTCGCCATCCCCACATGGGACTGGATCGAGGGCGGAAGGGACCGTGCAGTCGCTCGCCAAGCATTTGCGCGGCATCTACCCAAAGAGATCATCCATCGCAGCTCAAAGAGCGGCCCCGATGCATTCTGCGAGGCGATATTGACCGAGCGGCGCGTTGAAATTCGTGAAAGGCTCATGGACGGGCATTTGGCCCGACAGGGTATTCTCGACCGATTGGCGCTGGAAGAGGTGCTTTCCGATCCTCGGCCCAATATCGGGCTGGCACATGCCCGAATCATGGCGTTTCTCGATGCGGAAGCCTGGATCGATCATTGGCTTGCGGCCGGTGAAACCGTCGGTTCGTTCCGTGGTAACCCTTCCTCTCTCGCATTGAGAGCATCCCACACGCTCACCTCGGCAATTCCCTCGGACGAGGATGGTCGAACCCCCTTCAACCAGTAATCGAACCACCAGATATTCCGGAGATAGATCGACCGCCGGTGAGCCGGCTGCCACTTGATGTGGTGTTCATCCGGATAGACGAACATCTCCACTTTTTTCCCTGCATCGGCAAGCGCGCTATATGTCTCAAGCCCAGTAAGATATTCGTCGTCGGCTTCCTGCATCAATATCGGCGCTTCGATCCTCGCGGCGTTTCGTGCGAGCGAGAACTGATCCCAGAATGATCCGTCGTTCCTGGCCGAGCTCGGATAACCGACCGCCTCAAAATGGCGCGATGCCTTCGGGCCGACGAGAAGCAGGCTGCTCGCATCGAAGCAGCAATTGCTCATCGCCGCCGCTGCGAAGATGGGATTGTGGATGAGAGCAAATTGCACGGTCGCGACGCCATCGCTGAGGCCGGTAATGCCAATTCGTCTCTCGTTGATTAGCCCGCGCGCGATTAGCAGCCGAATACCCGCATCTAATGACGACTGGACACTTTTTCTGTCGGCGAAATTCTCAAGGTTGGCCGCATCGACGCCTGATTCCCCTTTCGCGCGAAAATATCCGATGTCTCTCGGCCGCTGCAGGCTGAGGATCATGAAGCCACGATTTGCGAACGCCTGTATCGGGTACTCGTCACCTGTTCCGCCGCGGAGAAAGCCCCTCGTTTCATACTGAACGACTATCAGGGGATACCGCCGCCCAGACTGATATCCGACCGGATAGACAAGATCGCCGTAGCTCTCGACGCCGAACCGATTCCTCCACGCCAGGCGCTCAACATGCCCGAGGGTTAACTGCGCGAATTCGGGATTTGGATCGAACAATGTGACCGAAGTTCGATGCGAAAGGTCGATCTGGATAAACTTCCTGGGTTCAATCGATCCCTCCCGTAGGCAGATCAGCGTGTCATTCAGGGGATCGCACTCGAAAAGAAGATCCAAGGTCGAATAAATTCGCCGGGGCGCGCTCTGGTCGACATTCCATTCGTAGATCGCGGTCGCGCTCTGGGCCCAGCCTTCGCGCCGGAAGAAACGGACTCTTCTACCGTCGGCGGACCACCATGGTTTGCTGACCCAACTCGTGCAAACGGGATCGGCGCATTCCACGACTTTCCCGGACAGGTCTTGCGCGGCCAGCCTGCTGTTCCAGAAAAATTGGTCGCCAACAGGGGGAATGATCCACGCCTTGCGACCAGTTCGACCGGGCGAAATTGCCAGCTTGGTGACTAACTCGCTTCTTGGGGCAACGAACAGCCGTTGCTCTGCGTCATCGGCCGGGCGCATTGTCCCCGTAACCAAGCTCTGCGCATAATAATGACCGACGTTTCCACCTTCAGCAAACGGGCGACTGGCCGTCATCGGGGAAAACCGGTCATCATATCGATATCCACGGTCTGCTTCCCGATCGATCGACCGATTGATCGCAGCAAGCTCGGGGCGGGTCGCAAAGACGATCGCCTGCCCATCGTCCGTTATCCGGAAATCGTCGATATCGACCGGACTGTACGTCACTTGGTTTCCGCCGGTTCCATCGGCGCGCGCACGCCAGATCTGAACTGTTTGATCGACACGCTTGAGAAACATGATCCATGCCCCGTCGGGCGACCAGCGCGGAGTGATGGTAATGGGGACGCCCGATGGAAACCCGACTTTGCCCCGGAATTCAAAATTCCATCTTATGAGGTCTCCCCCCTCGTCGACGATCCGGATGAAAGGTACCGATTCGACGTCAAGCACCGCCATCGAAAGGCAGAAGCTGTTCGAATTCGGCTCAGCGCGGCGCATCTGAAACGCGATTCGCTTCCCGTCGGGCGCGATCGTAAACGTGCGGGCCCCATTATTCGTGACCGTAGTAGCGCCGATGTCCCGAATGCGAATGAGATCATCGGCCACGAGCGGGCGTTGGTTTGTCGTGAGCGGGAGTTGGTTTGCTGTTTTGGGCTGTTTGTCTGAAGGGAGACCCTGACAGGAGGCATGGCATTCCCCAGCGTTGCTCAAGAGCACGAACAGAAAGCTCGCGCCTAGGAGCGTGCCCCGTCGAAAGGACATCACCAAGCCTTGGATATCGTCAGGCTGAGGACGCGACCCGTGACCGAAGCATTGGTGCTGTCATACGGAATTTGCGTAGGATCGGAGACGCGAATGCGAGCCGGTGCTTGGTCGAGTAAATTGTTGGCCGACAGCAAAAATTCCAATCCTCTGCCGATGCCCGACCACGACGTCGGGGAATATCGCAGGCTGAGATCAACCGTGGTGAACCCGGCCACGTTCTCGGGCGGGGCGAATGAAGCGTCCTTCGCACCTCCCGTGTGGTTCACAAAGCCCGAGAGCGTGATGTCGGACTTCTGCCAGCTCGCGCCGCCCCGCGCGCGCCAGTGCGCCGGATAAAAGATTCGCCCGACAATCTCCGTCACAGGCTGGCCAGGGCTGATCTGCTGGTCTCCGGCCAAATAGCTCGCCGACCCAGTTAGCGAGAGCCGATTTTGCGGCCCAAACTCGAGGTCATACTGGGCGGAAATGTCAACACCATTGACGTGCTGGCGGGAGACATTCTGAAGACGATCGTCGAAGATCGCGCTAATATTCGCCGGATCGAGTGGCTGCCCAGCTGCATTGGCGAGCGGCTGCTGAAGCAGCGCCAGCGCCGTTCGAACCTGGGCTTCGTTCGGATTGTAGGTGATCATCTTGTCATAGATCGGGTTGCCATATGCGCGATCGGTGTTCCCGATAGCCTCAACAATCCGCTGATTGAAATGAACATCGAAATAGCCGACCTCGACGCGCAACGAGCGGAGCGGACGGAACTCAATGCTCGCCGTCCAGGTGGTGGCCTTTTCCGGCTGAAGATCGCGGCCCCCACCATACAACAGCAGCGCCGCCCGCCCGCCCGGGTTGTTCGGATAGCCCCTGCCGGAGATCAACGTTCCTTTCGTAGTCTGATACTGTTCGAAAAGAGTGGGCGCCTTGAATGACTTGCCCCAGCTCGCCTTGATCGCCAGCGCAGGATCTGGCTCGAAGAGAATGCCCAGTTTTGGCGTCGCGAGGCTACCGACACCGCGATAATTCTCGTAGCGGACCGCGCCTGTGACGAGCAGCCTGTGAATTAACGGCCGCGCACTCGGCCCCCCAATGAGAGGAAGAGCGAGCTCGCCATAGCCGAAGAAATTCCGCCGGACCGGTGAAATGTCATAGGTTGTCCTGGTTGTTCCGGAGAATGTCGTGCGACTCGATGCGTCAAGCCCAACCGACCTGTACCCGGCACCGACCGCAAGACGGGCGTCGCCACCAGCCAAGGCGATGAGAGGCCCTTCTGCATTGATCTCCTCCGAGTTAAGACGGCCATCGTATTTGATCCGGACTTGTGCGTCTTCCTCGCCCCCCGCGAAGTCGCGGGAGAGCAAGTGGGTGTTGCTCTTCCCGTGCGTGCCTGTGAGCGAGACAAGCCAACGTCCGGGTAGGCTGATACGCAGAGTGGGTGTGACGGAATATGTCTCTACTTTGGGCTGACTGAGAAGCCCTTCGGCGGTCACGTCGAAGTTGGCGGTATAAGGGTAGGCAATCTCAGTTGTCCGGTTACTGTATTGGGCATCGATTTCGAACGTGATCGAACTCGATAACTGCTGATGAGCATTCAAGACGCCACTATACTGCCGCTGCTTCGGAAGGAGCGTCGTGCTCCCGTCCATCTCGCCCGTATAATCGCGATCCCGCCCATTGATCGCGGTGTTGCGATTGAAATCGAAAGCTGCGACCATGCCGCCAGAGACCCAGCTTCGCCCACCGACGAGGCTATATTCCTGTTGAAAGTTCCCGCCTTCGGTCGATCCGCCGAGGCGAGCCGACGCAATAAGCCCGTTCAGATCCCGTCGAAGAATGACGTTTGCGACACCAGCGACGGCATCTGATCCGTAGATGGCGGACGCGCCATCAGCCACGATCTCGACTCGGTCAATGGCGGCCAGCGGTATTGCGCTGATATCGACGCCACCAAACACAGCGTCATAGGCGACCCGGTGTCCGTTAATCAGCGTCAACGTCGCGTCAGCACCCAGGCCGCGCAGATTGAGGTTTGATGATCCATTGGCGTTTTGGTTTTCGGCTCCCTGGTTGCCGCCACCTGCCACGCTCGGATTCTGGCCCCCCGCGAAATTCTGCGGGACCGAACGGATATACTCGCCAAGGTTGGATTGCCCGGCGTCCCGAATCCGCTCGCGCGTCGCGACGATGACAGGAGTGGTTGACGGGGCGCCCCGGATTCGTGACCCGGTAACCACGATCTCACCTGCGCCCGCCGAGCGATCACTCAGATCGCCCGACGGCTCCGATCGCCCCCGGATGATGATGACGTCCTTTCGGTATTGGGCGACGAGGTCGGCCCCTTCCAGAAGCAGTCGGACAGCTTCGTCCGCGCTGAAAGATCCCTGGAGGCGCGGCGCGGTCTTTCCCAGCACCGCCTCGGAGTTGAAGATGATCTCCTTGCCCGACAGGCGGCTGACCGTCTTCAGCGCTTCGCCCAGATCCCCAGCTTCGATGTGATACTCGATGCGCCGCTCTTCTGCGGCAAGCGCAGGGGCGACCGGCACCAGCGAGCCGACCGCCACCGCTGCAAGGAGCACGCACCGAAACCGAGACCCCATTCGAACCATCTTTGCCCCCTTTTGGAAACTCCCGACAATTTGGCGGGATTTTCAGGGAGCATCGCAACAAAACTGCAACCTACGGGGTAGGGGTTAAAAAGTTTCGTGTTATCTTTTCCGGAGCGTGATTTCGTCCGGCTTCGTCCTTTCGACGTTTAGATCGAACAGTATCGCGAGACGGTCGGCGACCTGATCGGCGTCATTTACCCGGAATCGGCCGCTAACCCGCAACGCCCCGATTGTCGGGTCGCCCAGACGGATTGCGGTTGCAGAATCCCTGTTGGTTTCGGCCACGACTGCCGCCAGGGGCGTCCGCTCGTACTCACGCACGGGCGAGATCTCCGGCACGCGAGCGAGAGGCTGAAGTTCGGCTTTTCCTAACACGGATCGAAGCGCGGTCGACGTAATGGTCGCGAAGCTGAGGGTCTCGCCCGGTTCAAGACGCGCGACAGCCGCCGGGCCGGTCGTTCCCTTGATAGTGCTGGGACGTTCGACATCGACTGCTCCGCGGAGAAGCCTCACCGTCACGCGCTCGTCGCGCCCAAGGCTGACCTCGAAAATTGTCCCGCGGGCGGTGACGCTTCCTCCACCCGCCAGGACGACGAAGGGGCGGGTCTCATGCGCAACCGCAAAGCGAGCACGACCGCGCTCGAGTTTCAGCTCACGCCGGCCAGAACTGAAGCTCGTGAAGAGTTCGCTGTTGGGATCGAGTTCGACCGACGACCCATCCGCAAGCCGCACCGTCTTTCGTGAGCCATTCAGGGTCGCATACCGCTGACGTTCGGCCGTCTGGTCAACCCTCGGCTGTGCCACCTGGACGGGAGTGCTACCCGTGCCAGGTAGCTGTACCTTTGCGATCCACCCTCCGATGCCGATTGTCAGGAGCAGGCTTGCGGCTATTCCTGCCCATCGCCAGTGGCGGCCGCTCTCCTCATTATCGTTCGCTTCGGTCTGATCTTCATCCTGAGCCGCCATGAAGCGGCCCAAAGCGAATATCTCGCCAGCTCGATTGTACGCTCCTCGATGCGATGCCCCGAGCGCGAGCCAATCTTCGAATTGCGGGCGCCACTCCTCCGCATCAGGGCCCCGCATCCTGGCGAACCACAGGGATGCCTCACGCATCTGCTGGTCCATCCTCGGCATAGGCTCCGGCATGTCGTCCTCAGCCATGGGCGTTTCCAATGCTCTTGCCGATGCGTACAATCGCCTCAGCCACATGCCACTCCACGGTTCGGATACTGATATCGAGTTGCTCAGCTATCTGCCTATATCCCAGTTCTTCTGCTCGATGTAGCAAGAATACCTCTTTCGTCCTTGGCGGGAGGGTCTCGACAGCCAATCGATAGCGCTCCCGCATGTCGTTTATCTCCGCGACGGTATCCGGTCCGGCAATGTCATTGCCGACCGAATAAATAACGGGATCGAATGATTGCGCCTTGGCCCAGGCGCGCGCGCGATCGGCGAGGAGATGCCGAACAATTCCCTGCAAATAGGCGCCAGGATTGCTCGCCGCAGCGGTGGATCGCGAAGCGACCAGCCTCGTGAAAGCCTCCTGCACCAGATCGTGCCTATCCTCCTCGAGCCAGATGCGCCGCTTGAGAAAGGAAAGCAGCTTCGGTGCCTCCCTTCGATAGACGGCCTCGAACTGGCGATGGTCGTAACCTGCGGACGCGCGCGCGCACGGGCCTTCATTCTCATTGGCGCGAAACATAGGCTTACGCGCACGTTTGGAGATCGAAGCGCGCCAATACGCGACGGCAGACAAGTAGCGAAGACAGCATGACAGAACCACCCGAGGGTGGCGGGCAATAACGTCCAATGCGTGCGCCCAACCGTCATGGATGAGCACGTTGCCATGCCTGGAAGGTTTATCCTGCAGACGGTCCCCAGCCGTTTCCCGCGCTGCACAAAAACTCTGCTACGATTTCCAGTTGATGGCAAGGCGCTACAAGCGCCCGGATACCCTTTTGTCTCTCCGCATCGCATCCTCAGCGGCACACCGACGGAACCGCGACGAGCTCGACCAGCCGGTCAAAGAAGCGGTCAAGCAATTCTCTCGTCGCGGGCTCCAGCTCGACAAGGATCCTTCGGCCATCGCTTGGATCGCGTCGCAGCTTGACCAGTTCGCGTTGAGCCAAGCGGTGGACGATTCGTTGCGAATTTCGTTCCGATGCACTCGATGCTGCGGTCAGGGCGGTCAGCGAGCGCGGCCGGCGGCTCTTACAGGTGTAGAGATCGAGCAGCATCTCGAATGCGGGGATCGTAAATAAATCCCGGCCGAACTCATCTGCGCGCAGCCGCTGGACCTGCTCCGTAAAACCGACCATGCTGCACCGGTCAACGGTATTAGTGATGCGCGAGCCCTCAATCATTTCGGCTGCTCCCTATCCGGCTTGGCGGACGTGCGGAAACCGGCGGGACTCCTCTCAGGGGGAATGGGCATGACACTTTCCTTTCTCATGCGAGAAGGAATCCCATGTCGTGGTGTGCATATTGTAAGTTCTTGTCTGTAAATGGCGTCAGATCCGCATTGATCCATTCTGGATGATTACGTCGCGATCGCTAAATCAGACTCGGACTTCGAGCAGGCCGATCGCGAATCAATGTGACCATCAGCTAAACAGGTGCATGACGACCGCCGCCTTGACGGCTCGGGCATGCGCCCCACTTTGTCTTATCTGCGTCAGATAATGCATTCATCTGGAAAGTGGTGCGACCCCCGCCCGGAGGGGAGGGAGTGCAGGGTTGCCGGATGATTTCAGGCTTCCTCAGCCCTGCATTCGCCAGCACTTGCCTGAACCGCCCGTCCTCGCATCCCTGCGCTGAGCGCTCGCTCAAGGGACCAGAACGGGCCCGGCCAACCGCTCGGATATCCCCATGGCGCGCAACAGCAACAACCGAAACCCTGAATTGGAGGCGATCGGCTCCGAAATCGTCAAGCGCCTCGGCGGCACATGGAAACCCGGCGGCGCCATGTGCCTGTGTCCGGCGCACGCGGATCGCAGTCCCAGCCTGTCCGTGCGGGTCGGAGACAACGCACTTCTCTTCAAATGCTTCGCCGGCTGCGCCACGCGCGACGTCATCCATGAGATCCTGCGCCTGGAGGAGAACGCCCTCCACAATGTCGAGAAGGCCGCAAACGCGCCCTCGGACATGGGAACGGACCTGTGGCGACGCCAGATCGCGCAACGCATCTGGGACGAAGCCCGGCCGCTCAGCGGAACGCCTGCCGAGCTCTATTTGCGCCGCCGCAGGATCGCTATCCTGCCGCGCTCGCTGCGCTTCCATCCTCGCACCCCGCTTGGGCAGGGCGATGCAGTGGATTTCCGGCCCGCCATGATCGCGGCGCTGCACGACGGAGGCCTCCACCGGGACGGGCGCTTCGTCGCGATCCAACGCACCTTTTTCGATCGCGAAGATGCACGCCGCGCCCGCGACCTCGCCGATCCGAGAATGACGCTCGGGCGCCCGGACCGCGCGGCGGTGATGCTCGCGCCCGCGACATCGGTTCTCGGCCTTGCCGAGGGCGTGGAAACGGCGCTCTCGGCGATGATGCTGTTCGGCATGCCTGTATGGGCGACACTCGGCAGCGAGCGTCTGCACCAGATCGCGATTCCCGAATATGTGACGCAGCTCTTCCTCTTCCCCGACAACGACATCGCGGGTGAGATCGGTGCGGCCAACGCCATCGAGGCCTACGAAGCGCCCGGGCGCACCATCAAGACCGAATACCCCCCGTTCGGCTTCAAGGACTGGAATGACGTGCTCAGGATGGGTGGCAAGGCAAAGGCGGCTTGAGGGGTGCCGCAACCGCCCTTCCGCCGCTAGCCGGCCGCAGGCGCCTCGGCGGGCGCGACCTCCGGCGCTGTTGCCGCACCGACGCTGTCCTTCGATGCCCGGCTCCGCCTGGGCTTCGAGGTCGCCTTCACCGCAACGGGCTTCGCCGTCCCGCTCGCCGCCTTGCGTTTCGGTTTCTTCGGCGCGGTCGCCGCCCCTGCGGAAGGCACGGCTTTCGCTCGCGTGCGCCGAACCGACGCGGCTTCGACCTGAGCGTCTTCGGCACCCGCCGGAGCATCCGATGTTCCCGGTGCGCTCGCCGCCGCCGCTTCGGCGGCTGGTGTAGTCGGCGCCGCCAGGCCCTTGCGCTTTCCACCCAATCCAAGGCGTATCGCGACCTCGCGCCGTGAGGCCGAATAGCCCGGCGCGACCATCGGATAGTCGGCGGGCAGATCGAACCGCGCGCGATAGTCGGCCGTCGTCAGCCCGTGCGCCGACAAGTGCCGCTTGAGAGCCTTGTACGGCTTCCCGTCGATCAGGCTCAGAATATGGTCGGGTGAGGCGAGGCTCTCCTCGATAGTCACGGCCGGCTTGAACTGCGCCTCCGGAGCGACGGCTTCGACCGCGTCTCTCTCGGCCTCCACCGTGGGTGCCGTGGCGGCGACGGCTGCGCCGCCGAGCAGAGCCCGCCTTGTGCCCTCGACAAGCGCAGGCAGTTCGCTGCTCGGGACCGTGTTGTTGGCGAAATAGGCGCTGAGCAACGTCACCGTCAAAGACATGACGCCCGCTTCTTCGGTCTCGGCCATGCAATATCCCTCTTCTCGCTGGAATTAACGGCCTTGGACCAGGCCCACTTGCGCAAACGTAAACGAACAAGTGCCGATATTTGCCCGGCAAGTCAAAAGGAGGGGAGGAGGGTGGTTATGGGTGGTGTGGCGATTGGGCTGCGCCGTATCTTGCTGGAGATGTCCCTTTCCGGATCGTCCCCGCGCCGAAGGCCCTTCGCGCATAGTTCCGCGCTGCTGAACATCTGAATGCTCCCGCATGACCGCACCCGACCCGGTGCGGATCAGGGCGCCGCCTTCCCCAGTTCCACACTCACGTCCGCTCGGCGGCTTCGACCTCGGTCGGAGCCGCCCTTTTTGTTTCGAAAGGAAATCGTCATGCAGGCTTCCTCGCACATCGACCTTCAGGTCTTCACCATTGAGATCGAGTTCGCCAGCGGCGGCGAACCCTATGCGACCGAGAGCTATACGGTCGAGGCCACCGACTGGTATCGCGCCCAGCGCGACGCGCTCGAGATGTCGGTGAGCAGCCCCTACGACAATGTCCGCATCCCCGACCTGACCCGCCGCGTGGTCACGCGATAATCCACCACGGCGCTGCCGGCCTTCGCGCGCGATATTCAGGAACTGCCTGCGCTCCGTGCGGCCTGCCCAACTCTTTCGAACGCAATGCCGCCGCCTCCGGACCTTCCCGCGCCCTGGGGAGGGAAGGGGGGAGGGGTTTGGGTGTCGGCTTTGGTTTGCCGTCATGCCCGCTCCCCGGTGACCCGGCCGACATTGCTCCGCGCGACATCGTCGACAGCACCATCCTCCGAGGCGCGCACGACACGCCCGGACGGGCCAGCCACATCCCATCAGGAGATCAGCCGTGAACACGCTGGAACCCGCTTACCCCAACAAATTGAAGCTCTCCAAGATCGTAAGGGGCCAAAATCCCCGCCGTTTCTTCGATCCGAAAAAGCACGAAGAAATGGTGGTTTCGATCCGCCTGCGCGGACTGATTCAGCCGCCCTTGCTCCGCCCCACGCCGGGTGGCGCCGACGTCTTCGAACTCGTTGTCGGTGAGCGACGATACAACGCCTCGCTCGAGGCCTTTGGTCTCGAGGGCGAAATCCCCGTCATCATCCGCGACATGACCGACCAGGAAGCCCTGGAAGCCGCGATCGCCGAGAATGACGACCGTGACGACCCTTCCGAAACCGAGCAGGCCGATGCAGCGGTTCGCTACCTCGCGGCGTGCCATGGCGATCGCGCCGAAGCCGCGCGGCGCCTCGGTTGGTCCCGCCTAAAGCTGGATCGCCGCCTGACACTCGCCGAGCTTGCAGAGCCGGTCAAGACCGCGCTCGACGAACGCCGAATCAAGATCGGGCATGCGGAACTCCTCGCCGCCGTCCCAGCCGACAAGCAGGTCAAGGCGCTCGAAACGATCCTGGATGCCGGCCTCGACGTGGCCAAGACCCGCGAACTGCTCATGCGGGTCACGCAGGCCCTTGCCTATGCCTGCTTCGACAAGACCGAATGCACAACCTGCCCGTTCAATTCCGGAACGCAGCGCGCGCTGTTCGAGACCCATGTCGACGCGGGCCATTGCACCAATCCGACATGCTTCCAGCTCAAGACCGAAGCCGCCGAGACGATCCTGTTCGAGGAAGAGGAACGCGTCGCGAAAGCGGCAAGGGCCGCAGCGACCGCGACCGTCGACCCTTCCGACGGTGACGAGCAGGATGGCCCCGACGAAGAGATCGACGTCGATCATGCTGACGATGCGGACGATACCCTGCCGTCGGCCGACGAAACGATCGGTCCGCGTGCATCCGTGCCGTCGATCGCGGCAACTCCGGCGGGCAGCGCGCCACCGGCGCAAAAGCCGACCGTCACCGCGGAATCGATCGCGCGCCGCACCGCCGACCTTCGTGAGGCGACCTGGCGCACCGCGCTCGCCCGCGCGCTCGCGAGCAATCCCAGCCACGCGCACATCACGATCCTCGTCGCGGCAATGTCGGGCACGCTGTCGCAGATCAAGGCTGATACCCTGACGTCGCGTGCCGGCCTGCTGGTCGGCGCGACCTTCCCCGACCTCGACTATGGCGCCCAGATCGCGACGATCCAGGGCTTGCCCGACCGGCAGGCGCAAATCGTGCTTGCCGTTATCGGTGCCGCCTACGCGAAGGACGTGGTCACGTTCGGCCACGTCGCCGACCTCGCGAAGGCCTTCGAGGTCGACCTGCGCGATAGCTGGAAGGTGGATCAGGCATTTCTCGACCGGTATACCAAGGAAGAGCTGAAGTTCATCGCCCGCGAATGCGGCCTGGTCGCCCATATGGGCCAAAAGGCGTTCGCGAAGCGCCTTGCCGGCAAGAAGTCCGACCTCATCACCAGCATGCTCAATGCGATCGGGTTCGATTGGTCCGGCCGGCTGCCGAGCGCCATGACGCTCGACTGCACCTATGGGCCGCCCCCCGGGCCTGCCGCCCCGCGAGATCAACTTCCGGTCGCCGACCTCGCCGCCTGACCGGATTCCACCTCTCCAACACAAGGACTGACCGCCATGCTGATTGCAAGCCTGCTTCCGCTGCTCACCCGCTATTCGCTCGGGCTCGACCTCGTTGCCGGCCCAGACGACACCGTCACCCTCACCGTCATTCCACGGAAGGCCGAAGGCCCGGGAGCCAAGCTCGAAGCCGGCGAGGCCCGGCCGATCTCGATCACCGCCAGCGCCGCGGAAATCGACGCGGAACTCGCCAAGGGGCCGCACGGCGCGCTCGGGGAACTCATCGCCACGCGCAAGACGCTCGCCGACCAGCTCGCCGAGCAACGGCAAGCCGCCGAGGCAGCCAAGACCGCCGCCGCCGAAGCCGCCAAGGCGAAAGCTGCGGCGGCGTCCAAGGTGAGCGCGCCCACCGGCGCCGCGAAACTGCCGGTGCGGACCAGCCCGCCAGCCGACGCCAAGCCGGACGAGCCCGCCACGCTCTTCTGACGGGCTTCGCTCGACCATTCTCACATCAGCCGGGAGGCACCCATGCAGATCAATCGTCTCACCCGCACTTACAGATATGACGGCATCGACCTTCCGGTCCCGCCGCACCTCGCCGATGACCAAGCCGCCTTGCGTGCCTACCATGCCACGCTCTTTCCGGCGATCGTCAACGCCGAGATGGTGGACGCCGGGGTGTCGGGCACCGCCCATGTCACCGAATATCGTCGCGCCGTCGGCACCAAGGGCTGACCATGTCACGCGACAAACGCGCGGCGATCCCGGCCGCTCCCCGCAAGACGCTCCTCCAATGGATCGAGTTCGACGATGGCGACACGACCGACTTCACCCCGCCCGCCTGCGACGCGCGCATCCAGGCCCTCCATGCGCGGGTTGTCGTCGACCCGAGAAGCCGAACGGACGAAGGACGCGAGCCGCTCGAGCCGCCGCCGTCGCTTCGCCTCCCGCCCCTCGGCTGATCTTGCGGGACGATCCGTCGCGATCTGCGACGATGTTCCCACCCTGTTCGACGGCCCGCTGGGCCCGCATCACAAGCTGATCGGTGCCTGGGTGGCCGCCCGCGAAACGGCGCCCAGGCAATATACCCGCCCGCAGGCCCGCGTGCGCATCGAACAGGTCTTTCGCGCGGCAGTGCTCGACATTCTCGCGCCGCTCGATCTCGCCGACCTGCGGATGACCGTCCTGAAGGGCGAGGACGGCGACCCGCCGGCGATCGCCATCGTCTGTGACAGCTTAGGCCAAATTGACCTCGGGTGGATTGAGACCAGCGAGGCGCCGATCTCCTGGCGTGCCGCCGCATATCGCGAACTCGAGCAAAACCTGCCCTGCGTCCTTCCGATCTTCGGCTACGAGCGCCTCTTCGACACAATGTCGATATATTACTGGGACTGCGAGACAGACGACGAAGCTGCCCGTCGATGCATGATCGAATATCATGGCATGGACGAGGCCGAAGTCGACGAGCAGACGCTGCCATCCATGATGAACGCTCGCCGCCCCGATTGGATGATTGCGGCGAACGCTGCAAGGTCCGCGCAGCTCCCGAGCAGCCTGCGGAAAAAGCTGCGCCGCCTCCGCCACGCGCGCTGCGCCTTGAAGAGCCTTCAACCGGAGCACAACGCCTGGCACTTCGATGTCGACCTCATCAACCAGTACGTCCCCGGCTTCGAGGAAGCCTCGCCATTGCCACCGCTGACACTCGTGCCCTTCGAGCAGTTCGCGCCCGAACTCGATGACGTCTGCCGCCACGGCATGGAAATGGGCTTCATGGACATCGCGGGACTTTGCCCGCTGCCGGATTCGGGCCGGATCGACGGCTGGCTCACATCATTGCGGCTCGGCGCGCAATTCCTGCTCGCCGCCCAGGCTCTCATCGAACTCGATCCCACCAAATTGTGAGGCCGCCATGCCCGACCATAGCACCCATTTCGAACCGAGCGGCGGCGGCATGGCGCTGACCAACGCCATCCTGCTCTACCGGCGAGAAGCGCCGCGCGCCGCCAGTTCCCACGGAGCGATGCGACGGGATGCGCCGGCCTTTGCCAGCATCCACGCGGTCGAGCATGATGCTGAAGGCCAGCCGACGATCGCTGCGGGAGCGCCGTTGACGCGTGCGCACTTGCGGCAATGGACCGAGGCGCTGGGCAGGGCCGTCCTGCCCGAGATGCTGCCGGCCAACGTCCTGGTCGCCCATCCCGACCTGCTCGCATGGTGGATTCCGGCTCAGGTGCGTTCCGCCTACTTCGCCCTGTCGAACCCTCCCGCCGGCCTCCGCGTGTTGTCCGAGCGAACCGTCCTCCCGGTTCCCTATCCGCCGCACCTGTTCGTCGCCACCCGGTCCAATCTCGGCGTCTATGCTCTTCCGGCAAACGAACGCCCCACGGCCGATACCGCGCTGCTGCACTCGCCGGTCCTCAACGTCTATCTCGATGGACGGCTTTGCTGGGGGAACATTCCGAAGCCCAAATCGCTGGCGATTGCGTCCATTCCGGACTTCGAGCAGGCGGTGTTCGCTTCCTGGTCGACGCACCCCAATCCCGGCCAGGAAATGACCGTCACGGGCAAGGGTGGGCTGGTCAGGCTCTGGGATGATCTCGCCGCCCGTCGGGCCGCCCGCTTTCCGGTCAAGCGTCTCAGGCCCTTCCACATCCGGCAGGGGTCACGGGGCGCGGCCGCCGTCCCGCTGACGGTCGGCAAGCTCATTGCGGCGAGCGTTCGGCGATGACTTTGCTCGCCGACGATCCGACCGCGGCCGCGGTGCTGGCCGCCATACCTTGCCATCCGGTCCCGCCCCATGGGCGATCGCCCGCCCTCGACGCGCTCCGCGACACCCGCGCCGGACACGGCCTCGCGATCGGGAACGATGGCGTGATGCTCATCCTCCGCCGGCCTTGGCTCGCGCTCGATATTCCCGTCACGCCGCCGATCTCCGCCTACGTCCCCTATGGAAGCGTGGGGGAACCAAGGGCCGACCTCCTATGCGGACTGATCCCGCACGAGCTTCTCGAGCAGATTCTTGATCACTTCCGCGCGGCACTCCCCAACGAGGCGGCCGCCTTCGTGCTCTGGAACGAGGCGACGAGAACCTTCGCATTGCACTTCCCCAGCATCGAGGAGGCGACACCATCGCGCCTCGTCTATCGATCGCCGGTCCTGCAGCCCGGCTGGCACTTGATCTGCGACATCCACAGCCATGGAGCGGGACCGGCCTATTTCAGCGCCACTGACAATGCCGACGACGCCTTTGCGACGAAGATCGCACTTGTCGTCGGCCAGCTCGACCAGCCGGACGGTGCGCAGATCACATCGCGCCTCTGCGCCTGCGGCATGTTCGTGCCCCTGCCGCGCAGTCCCTTCTCAGGAGAGTCCCATGCAGCCTGACATCAGCGACCGCCACTATCTTCCAGCCGCCTTCGATGATCGCCCGATCAAGATTCTGCTTGTCGGCTGCGGCGGTAACGGTGCCCAGATGCTGATGGGGCTCGCCTCGCTCGATACGGCGCTGCGGGCCATCTCGTCCCGATCGCTGCACGTCACCGTGGTCGATGACGACACCGTGAGCGAGGCCAATCTCGGGCGGCAACCCTTCTACCGATGCGACCTCGGACATTCGAAAGCGCATACGCTGACGGAACGCATCAACCTCGCACATGGCCTGTCGTGGGAAGCCGTTCATGGCCGCGCCCCGGCGGCGATCGGCGTCGGAGAGGCGGACATCCTCGTCACCTGCGTCGACACAGCCTCGGCCCGGCGCGCTCTTGGCGCCGCGACCGCGAAGAGCAGAGCCACTCCAACCTACTGGATGGATCTCGGCAATCGCGCGACCGATGGCCAATATCTGATCGGATGCCCTGGGCGTGACGACGGCAAGGGCGGCACGCGTCTTCCGACGGTGCTCGAATATTTTCCGGAACTCGCCGACGAAAGCGCGGCAGACGACGACGCACCGTCCTGCTCGGTCGCCGAGGCGCTCGAGCGCCAGTCCCTGTTCGTCAACCGCGTATTGGCGAGTCACGCTCTCTCGCTGCTATTCGATCTCCTAGGACGCGGTTCGATCGCCCGCGCCGGCGCCTTCATCAATCTCGCCACCGGGCAGGCCGTCCCAATCCCGCTGCCATCGTGCGGGTGAGGCGCAGCGCCCGATCCGTCATCATCGACGCGGGATTTTCGCTGTCTCGAGTGCCCCCGCTCCGCGCCGGACAGCTCCGGGGGCGGACCCCGACAAACTTTTAGAAGGAGGCTGCGCATGACGCACATCACCGAGAACGGCTGGACGCTTCGCTATACCATTGGTCGCGAGGTCGCCTCGGCTGTCGAAACCGGCGACATGGTTCATCTGCCCGGCGATCGTTGCGATCTGATCGTGGTTGGCGGCCGAGCGCCAAAGCGGGTCAATGACCCCGGCTGCGTGATCGTCCGCCCTTCCGTTGAGCAGGCCGGGGGCGAGGCCGAGGCGCGGCCCGGTGCCCTGGGCATGGTCTGGATCAGCGCCGCCGGCGGTTGGTCCGAGGCACCGGCAAGGGAAAATTCGCCGACCTACAATGCCGACGCCGTGCAACAGCAAATCGAGCGCGATCGCCGGCGTCATCCGATCAGCAAGCAGGAAGCAAGGATGATTCACGCGCTGCTGCAAGGCCGGAGCAGGTGAGCGACTCTCTCGCTCCTACCGGCGCGTTCAACCGCCGGGAGGGGAGAGGGAGGGGAATGGTGATCCAAGGGAGATCGCCAACATGCTTACCACCCGCAGCCAGCGCTGGCGCGACCGGCGTGCGCGCTTCGTCGACGACCTGACAGTCATCGACCCCCGCGACTTCGCCGTCGATCAGCTTGACCCCCAGCCGGCACGTCGCTTCGTCGCCGCCCACCACTATCTCCCCAACTATCCCGCCGCGCAGGTCGCGGTCGGCCTGTTCGGCAAGCAGGCAGCCCTGGTCGGCGTCGCCGTATTCGCCATGCCATCGACCGCGAGCGTCATCACACGGCATACCGGCTTCAGCGAACCCTCCCGGGGTACGACGCTCGCGCGCTTCTTCCTGTTGCCGGACGTCGCCGGCAACGGCGAGACCTGGTTCCTCGCGAGGGCCTTGCGCGAACTGCGCCGGGAGCGGCCGCAGATCGAATCCGTAGTCTCCTATTCGGACCCTCAGGCCGGCCATATCGGCCAGTGCTATGCGGCATTGAGCGGCGCTTTCCGGGGCATGACCAAGCCCAGGACGGCGTACCGCATCGCCGGTATTCCGATTGCCGGTCGCACCCTCTCGAAGATCCGGCTCGGCGAGCGTGGCGCGGCGGGCGCGATCGACCAACTCGTCAGCCTCGGCGCACCGCGCCCGGACATGACCGAGGAACCCGACATCTGGCTCGCGCGGTTGCGACGAAATCGCGTCCTTGTCACGGACCGAACGCTCGGCCTGTTCGCCTATTGCTTCGAGCTCACCCGCGCGGCCCGCCGACAGGGCAGGACACTCCCGCGCAAGCCCTATCCCAAGCAGCTACCGGCCGCCCATCCGCGCTTCCCGTTCATGGCGGCGGCGTGACGCCGGTCCCGGCCGGGCAAAGGACTCTCTCATGACCGACAAATTCGATCCCGGCGATCCGGCCTGCTGGACGGCGCGCGGACGCCCGGCCCACCACGCCGAGGCGATTGCCGAGGCCTGGCGATGCTTCCCCGATCTGCCGAACGACGCGCCGCTGGAGGCCCGGATTGCGCGGACACGCGAGCGCGTGCGGATGCTTCGACCGCTCCATGAGGCCATCAGCATGGAAACCGAGCAGCAGCGCAGAGCCGCCAACTTCGCCTTTGTCGAACGCAAGCTCGCACAGGACAGCACCGACAGCCGCTATGTGGCGATCCTCCATGCCCGCGACGTTCACGGCTATGACTGGGACGCTGCCCATTCCTATGCCGACGGCCATTATGCAGCCCGTGCCGGATGGCTGTCGCGGCCGCCGTCACCACCCAGCCCGGGCCGAACGGACGAACGCCGCCCCGCCTACGACCATGGGTTTCTGGACGGTGGCGGCCAACCGGACGATATCTTCGACGTTGCCCGGCGATCCTTCGCGGCCGCGCTGCCCGAGCCAGTGCAAGCTGACAAGCTGCAAGCTGCACGGCCGCTTCCCAGCCTGTGGCCGAGCCCGACCGATATCCCGGCGCCGGCCTCATGGCATCGGCGCCTACTCGTGCTCGGGACATCCGAGGTCGCAGGGGAAACGATTGGCATCCTCCCGATGCTGCGGGGGCGGCCCGGACATGATGCCGCGACGCTGCTCGCCATCGACGCAAGAGCGGGGCTCCTGTCGTTGTCGCTATCGACCGGTCCGGCGGCCATCGATGGCGAGGCGCTCCGCGACCGGCTGCGCCACGGCGACTATGCCGATATCCTGGTGGTTGCCGACGACGCGGAACTCGCCCGGATCGATGCCGTCGCCGATGTCCTGCCACTTGCCCGCACCATGGAGCGCACGCGCAATTCTGTGATCCAGCAGCGCGCGCAATTCCGCCACTGGCTCGCGCGCGGCCGCGCGGCCGGCGATCAGTTCGCCGCAGGACATATCCGCTGGAGCAAGATGGCCGTCGGGCTGTCGGGACGGCTCGGCGACTTCACCGCCCGCTATGCGGGGCCGGCGAAGCCGCGTGGGCACCGGATCGTGGTCGAAGATGCGAGCGGAGGACCGGCGTTCGGCTACCGCACCGCTCTCGGCCAGGAACTCCACCCCGAGATCCTGATCGGGAACAAGAGCCATGCCCGGAGCGCGATGGCCGACCTGCTGCGGGAATATGCCGCGTCGCTCCGCCTCGGCTGACCCCAAACCCGGCTCAAGGCCGCCAGCCAGGGATCCAGCCCAACACGAAGGCTGCCAATTCTCTTCGCAACCAGGAGCTTGCCATGCCAGGACAGCAATCTGTCCGATCGCCGCGCGATCGGCGCTATACTATCGCGTCTGAATATTGCGGCGCGCCGGGACGATGCTTCGTCGCCCGCTTCTGCGGCGATTGGCTCGGCCGGTCCTCAACCCGCACCGGCGCTGCCGCGATCGCCCGGGCGCATGCCGTCCTCGAACGCGCGCGTCTATCACTCGCCCATTCGCAAGCCGAGCTCGACCTTGCCGTCACGCGCGGCCGCGAGAGCTGACGCGCGGTCTTCCTCTGGCCGCACCCAACACCCTTCTGTCCCAGCCCGCCGCTCGCCGAGAGCGGCCAACCTATGGAGGCCTTCATGGCTAATCGTGTTTCCGCGTCCATCCGACTGGGAGGGACGCTTCCCTCCGCTGCCTATGACGAATTGGCAGAGATCATCCTTGCCGAGCGCCTGTCGATCGAATGGGGCGGCGAACCTTTCGACGCCTGTCATCGCACGCCCGGCAAACCGCTCGATCTTTACGCCCATGAAGTGATCGGCGGAAGGTTCGAGGAACTTGAGGACACGTGCGTCGCGCTCAAGCTGCCCTTTGTCCGCTCGTGTGACGGCTATCCGGGCGAGTGGGACCCCGAGCGCGTCGTCTTCACCGGCGAAGGCGAGCCTACATCCTATCCGGCCGACGAAGCCGGCCATGTCGTGATGAACCGAGGCACCGCCGAGCGGCTCGGCTCGCTCGAATCGATCGTCGCCTGGTTCGACGCCGGCGATTTTCGCGTGCCGCCTCTGACTGTCGAGGGCGATCCCGTCGACGGCCCGATCACGGAAAGGCAATGATGATGACGATCCAACGTAAAGTGCTGGTCGTCATGCGCTCCAGCCATCTTCACACCGAGCTCGTCGAGGTGACGGCCAAGGTGAACGTCATCGGCGATGCCGCCCAACCGAAGGTCGAGGCCGATCTCGCCGCGATCGAACGCCAGGCGCGTAACGCCCTGCGCAACCAGGAACCGCTGCCCGGCCAGACGCAACCGGGCTTTGGTCCCTGGTACGAACCCGAGGACGCTTTTGACGTCGACTTCGTGCTTTGCGCACCCGTCGACGCGGCGATGAACCGTGGCCGCATTGTGTCCGTCGAACAGGTCGCGACTGCAATGGTCCAGCGCTGGGGCAAGGAGAAGGAGACGGACGATGCCTAGATACGAGGTCGAGGTGAAGGCGTTCATCACGGTAATCGTCGATGCGGATGACGCAGACGAGGCGCGCGAACGCGCCAACCGCTTCGTCGAATGGCTCTCTCCCACGATCGAACAGATCGACGACTACAGCGCCGACCATGAGCCGATCGACACCGATACAGGGCCGTTCGGCATCGACGGCGATAGCTGTGTCGAGGAGATCGATGGATGAGCAAGCTCCACCATGTCCATGTCTATGCGACGATCAGGGTCAAGGTCGCCGTGATCGCCAGGGACCACGCGGACGCAATGGGTCAGGCCGAAGCGATCGTGGGGACCGGCATCTTCCCGGTTCGCCTGTTTCCCAGCGCTGCGGCGGTACTCGACGCACAGCCGGCCGAGGAGATCACCGCCTATCTGGTCGACGAAGCGGACGATCCCGAATTCGAGAATAGTTGCTCCTACGGCCCGGACTACCGCCGGCTCGACGCGCAGGATGGCCCGCCCTGATCGAATGGAGGGAAGGGGGAGGGGGGAAGGGGCTCCGTTTGATGGAGCGGTCAGGAGCCTGCCTCATGAAGATCGAACTGCGAAAGGTCCACTACAGCGCCGCGCTGTCCCAGGAGACTGCCGCCTATACCGCCGAAATCTGGATCGACGGCGAACTTGCCTTCCATGCCCGCAACCAGGGCACGGGCGGCGCGGATTTTTATCATCGGGTTGGCCGATGGACCGAGGCCGATGTCGACGCCTGGCTCAAGGCCAACCGGCCGCCACATGCCCTGGACGACTTCACCTGCGATCATGATCTCGAACTTGAGGTGAGCGATCTGCTCGCTCGCTGGAGCGAGGGGCGCCGACTACAGCGCCTGCTCCGCACGAACCTGATCACGATCGAGAACGGTCAGATCCTGCAATATCCGCTGCGCAAGCGGCCGCTGGCGATCATCGCGCGCGCCGTGCGGGCCACAAACCCCGAGGCTGTCATCGTCAACGATGCCGGCGAAGCCGTTCTCGCCCGCGCCCTGGACCTGCTCCTCTCAGCGCGCTGACACGATCAACGCCCCTCCCGCGGGGCACAGCTAACAGTCTCGGCGCTATCGAAGCGCGCCTTTCCGTCTCCCAGTTCTCGCGCCCTGCGGCGGTCCGGTCTCCTGCGGGGTCCGGTTTGCCGCGCCGCGCCCGCGAGACCCCCAGAAAAGGAAGCACCCGATGCGAAACAGTGCATCCGCGCTGGCTCTCCAGCTCAGCCTCGACTTCGACCAGATCGTCGCTTTCGCCAGCGAGGCCATCGCCCGTGACAGCGGGCAGCCACCGGTCTTCGTGCCGGCGGCAAACACTCATGCCGCCGCGTCGTGCGCGGCGTCGTTTGATTTCTCCTTCGCCGGACCCCGGACCCTGGCGCCGGGCTGGAAGGGTCGCGCGCACGACAATATCGAGGCGATCGGGCTTCTGAACCTTCTGGACCGCGAGCAGAGACCGGCCACCAACGCCGAGCAGGAACGCATCGCCAAATTCATCGGCTTCGGCGCGTCCGAGCTTGCGAACAACATCTTCGCCGATAGTTCGGACGGGTTTCGCGATGGCTGGGAAGATCTCGGCCGGAGACTGATTGCCGAAACGACCGAGCAGGAACTCCAGTCGCTCAAGCGCGCCACGCAATATGCCCATTACACGCCCGAATACATCGTCCGGGCAATGTGGGAAGCGGCCCGCATCCTTGGCTTCACCGGAGGGCAGATCCTCGAGCCGGGATGCGGCAGCGGCCTGTTCATGGGGCTCCGGCCCGACGATCTCTCCCACGACACCGTCTTCGTCGGCATCGAGAACGACCCCGTGACGGCCCGCGTCGCGAGCGCGCTGTATCCAAACCAGTTCATCCGGTGCGTCGACTTCGACAAGGCATCGCTGCCGGGGGACTTCGACCTTGCGATCGGCAATCCGCCATTCTCGAACCTCACCATCCACAACAAGAGCCCGCTCGGGCGCCTCGGCCTCTCGCTCCACGACTTCTTCATCGCAAGGTCACTCGAGCAGCTTCGTCCCGGCGGGATCGCGCTGTTCGTGACCTCGCGATATTCGCTGGACAAGAGCGACCCGAAAGCCCGCCTCCATATGGAGTCCATCGCCGACTTCCTGGGGGCAGTACGCCTCCCGAGCAAGGCCATGAAGGAAGAGGCCGGCACAGACGTCGTCGTCGATATCCTGTTCTTCCGGAAGCGTGCGCCCGGTGCGCCATGCGTCGTAAGAAACTGGATCGACCTCGCCGAAATCCCCGACAGTGACGAAGGCTTCGGGCCGCTCCGCATCAACAGCTACTTCCTCGACCATCCCGATCACGCTCTCGGGGTCCATCAATGGCGAAGCGGCCAGTTCGGCATGGAATATTCCTGCGCGGCCGAACCATGCATCGAACTGGAAACCATGCTCGCGTCGACTCTTTCGGCGATCGCGTCGAAGCACGAGGGCACCTACAGCGCGCTCGCTCGCTCGACATCACTGCGCGAACGGCTCGATATCGCCGTCGATGTGGAAGTCGGCACCGCGGCCGACGAAGCTGACTTCAAGGAAGGCAGCTATCTCGTTTCGCGCGGCATCCTGTACCAGATCGTCGACGGGGTTCCCGCCGAAGTCAGCGTCAAGACCGGCCGCGGCGACACCGGCCTGTTCCAGAAGCACGCCAACATCATCAGGGGCCTGATCCCCATCCGGGATACCGTTCGCTCGATCCTGCGCGCGCAGCTCAATGACCAGCCCTATGCCGGTCTGCAGGAAACGCTGCTCAACCACTATCGGCACTTCATCAAGAAGCACGGGCCGATCAACCGGACGATCACCAGCATCCGCACCGATCCGGAGACCGGCGCTGAAAAGGAGTATCAGCGGCGTCCGAACCTTCAGCCCTTTCTCGATGACCCCGACGTCTGGCTGGTCGCCTCGATCGAGAGTTACGACGAAGCCAGCGATGCCGGCGTCCCAGGCGCGATCTTCACCGAACGCGTCGTCAAGCCGCCGATGGTCCAGGAAATCCACTCGGCTCAGGACGCCCTTGCCCTGTCGCTCCACGATCGCGGACGGGTCGATATTCCTCTGATCGCCGGCCTGCTCGGCGTCACCGAAGCAGAAGCGCTCGCGGACCTCGCGGACGACGTCTATCTCGATCCGCTCCGCAGCACGCCGCATTTCGACCATTGGGTGCCGGCCGACGAAGCACTTTCCGGTCCGGTCCGTACCAAGCTCGCTCTGGCGCGCGAGAAGGCCGAAACCGATCCGCGGTTCGCTGTCACCGCAACCGCGCTCGAGGCGGTCCAGCCGATCGACCTCAAGCCGAGCGAGATTACCGCGCGCCTCGGCGCTCCCTGGATTCCGGTCGACGTCATCGAGACGTTCATCGCCGAGACCATGGAGGTCACCACCCGCATCCATCACACCGTGGCGGTCGCGAGCTGGACAGTCGATAAGGCGCCGTTCCTTGGCCACGTCAGCTCGACCTCGATCTGGGGCACTGCGCGCCGTGGCGCTGCCGACCTGCTGGAAGACGCCCTCAACTCCCACATCCCCAAGATCTACGATATCCACCGCGATGCGGACGGTTCCGAGCGGCGCGAACTCAACACGACCGATACCGAGGCCGCCAAGGAGAAGCTCGCGGCAATCAAGTCGACCTTCGAAAAGTGGGTCTGGCAAGAGAGCGAACGCGCCGACCGCCTGGTCCGAATCTACAACGACGCCTTCAACAACCTCGTGCCCCGCACCTTCAACGGCAAGCATCTCAAGCTGCCGGGCGCCTCGACCACGATCCGGATGCGCGACCACCAGAAGCGCGTCGTCTGGCGCATCGTCGCCGCGGGCTCGACCTACGTCGCCCACAGCGTCGGGGCAGGCAAGACCTTCAGCCTCTGCGCCGCCGTGATGGAGCAGCGCCGTCTCGGCCTTGCCAACAAGCCGATGATCGCGGTGCCCAATCACTGCCTGGCACAGATCGCGCGCGAATTCCTGATGCTCTATCCCACGGCACGGATACTCGTTGCCGACGATACAAACTTCGTGAAGGAAAAGCGCCAGCGGTTCCTGGCGCGCGCCGCGACCGGCAACTGGGACGCGATCATCATCACGCATGATGCGTTCAAGTTCATCCCGACGCCTGCCGCCTTCGAGAAGCGCCTCATCGAGGATCAACTCGCCAGCTACGAGGTGCTGATCACGGGCATCGAGCAGGAAGATCGTGTCTCACGCAAACGCGTGGAGCGCCTCAAGGAAGGCCTCAAGCAGCGGCTCGAAAATTTGCAGGCCCGCAAGGACGATCTCGTGCATATCGGCGAGATCGGCATCGACCAGATCCTTGTCGACGAGGCGCAGCAATTCCGCAAGCTCACCTTCGCCACGAATCTTGGCGACCTCAAGGGGGTCGATCCGGCCGGCTCGCAGCGCGCCTGGGACCTCTATGTGAAGACCCGCTATCTGGCCGGCATCAATCCCGGACGCGAACTGATCCTCTCGTCAGGCACGCCGATCACCAACACCCTGGGCGAGATGTACACGCTCCAGCGGTTCATGCAGCCCGACGAACTCCACGCGAAAGGCATGCACGAGTTCGACGCCTGGGCAGCGAACTTCGGCGACACGCGCACCGAACTCGAGCTTCAGCCGAGCGGCAGCTACAAGCCCGTCACCCGCTTCTGCGAATTCGTGAACGTCGCCGACCTCATGGCGATGTACCGCAGCGTCGCGGATGTCGTGCTGAAAGACGATTTGCGCCAATATGTCCGCCTCCCGGCCATCATGGGCGGGAAGCGCAAGATCATCGTCGCAAAGTCCGGCGCACCCTTCAAAGCCTATCAGCGCGTGCTGGCCGAGCGCATCAAGGCGATCGAGACCCGTAGCGGCCGCCCGCAGAAGGGCGACGATATCCTCTTGTCGGTAATCACCGACGGCCGGCATTCAGCGATCGATCTGCGCTTCGTCGACCCTGTCGTCGGGAACGAGGAGGGAAACAAGCTCAACCTCCTGATCGAAAACGCTTACCGCATCTGGCGCGAGACGAGCGACAAGCGCTACACCGATCCCGAAACCGGCAAGCCCTATCCGCTTCCCGGAGCCGTGCAGATGATCTTCTCCGATCTCGGCACCGAGGCCGCGCTCGAAACCCGCGGCTTCTCCGCCTATGTCTGGATCCACGATCGACTGGTCGAGATGGGCGTCCCAGCCGACCAGATCGCGTTCATGCAGCACTACAAGAAGAACAGCGCGAAGCAGCGCCTGTTCAACGACCTGAACCAGGGGCGAAAGCGCTTCGTCCTTGGCTCGACTGCCACCATGGGAACCGGCGTCAACGCCCAGCAGCGGCTGATAGCCCTGCACCACCTCGACGTTCCTTGGCTGCCCTCCGACATCGAGCAGCGAGAGGGCCGAATCGAGCGCCAGGGCAACCAGAATGACGAGATCGAGCTCTATGGCTACGCGACCAGCGGCTCGATGGATGCCACCAACTGGCAGATGCTCGAACGCAAGGCGCGCTTCATCGCCATGGCCATGTCGGGCGATCGGTCCATCCGCCGGATCGAGGACGTCGGCTCCAACGTCAATCAGTTCGCGCTGGCGAAGGCGCTTGCGTCCGGCGACGACCGCCTGATGAAGAAGGCCGGGCTCGACGCCGAAGTGGCGCGCCTCCTGCGACTGCGCGACGCCCACATCGACGACCAGTATAATATCCGCAGGACGATCAGGCGAACGACCGATGAAATCGAGAGCGGCCGCCGGCAGATCGCCTTGCTGGAATCCGACATCGCGCAGCGCGTCCTTACCGATGATGATGCGATCATTTTCGAGACAGATGGCAGGACCATGACTGATCGCAAGGCCGTCGGCGAGCATATCCTCCGCCTGGCCAACCAGATGCGCTTGCGCAGCGCTCCGGCTCGCTGGTTGCTCGGAACCTTCAACGGTCTCGAGCTGGAAATTCTGGGCGCCGAAGACAGAGATGACGAAGGCCAGCGGTGTATCTCGAGCGCCGCCGTCATCCAACATCATGGTGAGCATCGCGGCTTTGAAATCACCGAGAAGACACGACCGGGCACGGTGGTCGGCCGTATCGAATCCTCCATTCGCAATCTCGACGCCGAACTCGCCAACCTCAAAGCAAGCCTCGAGGCCGCCGAGCGACGCCTCCCGGCGTTCGAGGCGCGCCTCGGTCAGGACTTCTCCGACACCGCGTTGCTCGAAGAGAAACTCCAGGAACTGGCTGATCTCGAAGCCGAGCTCGCGAGCACCAAGGGCGAGTTCGACCCTGGCAACGACAACGCACCCTTGATCGGCCTTGGCGAAAATCAGGGCGAGTTGCTGCCAGCCCCGGCCGTCTCCGCAGCCTGATCGCCGGAACGCAGGACCTCATTCCGGAACACGCGGTAATCGGCACCGATACCGGTGTCGTCGCCATCGCACACCGCCGGCGCGCAGAAATGTAGTGCCTCCCAGCTCAATCGCTAACCCCAATCAGCAAGGATAGACCCGTGGTCGACCAAACACGATCCGCGCACCTGGAGTTGCTGGCGCGCGCCAAGACTGCCCTCGCGCCCCTTGCAGAAACCTCCGGCGCAATCTCCGATCTCATCGTCGATATTGAAGCCGCCATCGGACAAATCAGCCAGACGATCGTTCCGTGGCCCGTTCCCGTCTATCTCGCCATGATCGGCCATTGTCACGGGACCAGCGTCGCAGCCGCGGTCAGCCACAAGGGGCTGTTAGACCAGGTCGCTGCATTCTGCCGCTCGCAATGGAATGCGATCAACGACGACCGTGATCCCGCCAGCCTCGACGATTCCATCGTTGTGCGCGACTACTTCAATCGTCATCCCGAGGACCAGTTGATCAGCCGCATGGAGTGGATCGAACCGGACCTTGGATACGATCCCGAACATCTCGAAATCGGAAACTATCTCGCTCTGTCATCGAGCCACCTTTCATGGCGGACGACACTGAAGATCGACGCTTGGATGAGAGTCGACCCGTCCGATCGCCCCGTCAACGTCGTCGCCACCCATTATGGCTGGTTCATCTGCGCGGAATTGTCCTCGTTCGGCGACCATATGGAGATCCCTGACGATCTTTTCCATGCGCTGACATTCGCGCGGGATCGGGGCTGCAACTATCTGATCCTGGACCGCGATGCCTCGACGACCGACCGGCTGCCATGTTTCGCGTGGTGACCGACTGACGAGTGGTGACCGCCTGACAGGAGGGAAGGGGGAGGGGATTGGGGCGGGCGTGAAGATGCGTCCCGACCTCAGGAGAAATCCCCATGTCCTACGATCTGGTCTTTCGGCACCAGCAGGCGCTCGACCCTTCGGCGCTTCCTACCCTGGCAACCGCCCTCTTCGCGCTCAATGCCGCGATCGAGGACTGCCGCAACGCCGGGCGACCACAAGACAGCGATCCGGCCGTCATCCTGCTCGCACGCCACCTCGGCGCTATCGCCTCGGAGATCGAGGATTCCGATGTCGAACTTCGACGTGCCTGCATCGACGCCATTGCCAACATTCGGCGCAAGCCCGCGCTGATCGCGCTGGCCCACAAGGGCGTCGCCTATGACGAACCCGCGAAGAAGCTGTTCCACAGCGACGGTCGCAAGGCATTGCGCGCGCTGGCCGACGCGCTGGGGCTCGCTGAGGACAGCTATGACCTTCGTTCGAACCGCGCGGGCATTGCGGTAAGCGGTGAAGTGACCCTTCACGGCGCGAGCATCTACGTGCAGCTCAGCCTCGGGGTCATGGGGCGTGGCCGCGAGGTGCTGTTCCGCAAGGTTACCGGCCGCCGGGACTATGTCGGCGATCGCAACCACTGGGCGTCGGTCGAAGAGCTGGTCCAGCCGGTGCGATTCGCGGCGCGCATCCGTCGCGAACTGCATCTTCCCCAATCGGACGCCGCGGCAACGCTGCTGGTCGCCTGAAGGAGATCCACCATGGACATCATCGTCACCCGTTCCCGCATTGCGGGGACGCTACCGCACTATGTCTATCGCGCGCTGGTGCCCGCCGACACGGTATCCGCCGAACGCCGCGCGCTTGCCGGTACCGTTTCCGGCCCGAAATGCGTCGGGCGCGTCCCATGCGTTCGCATTGCCCCTCTGCTGGCGCCAGTGCGCTATTTCGAGATGCAACATGCCGAGCGAGACGGGCTTGCTCCCCGCATCGGTCTCCTCGGGCGCCGGATCGAGACACTGATCATCCGGGCTAATTTCCCCGAGATGACCGCAGGCTCGCTGCCTATCGTGTTCCAGCTCGATGATGATCCCGGTGATGCGTTCACCTGGATCGCCATCAACGACCTTACGGGCGCCTTCGACCGACTCGAGCCCGATCTCGACATCCTCACCGCCTTCGATCTCGGACTTCGCGACGCCAATGGCCGCCGTGCCGCCTGACACTCGGCACCAATCTTCCGCCATCCCGAACCGGAGTATCCATGTCATGACCGTTATCGGACATAATCTGATCCGCAGGGTCGAGAACTTCGACGGCTATGAAGTCCTCGCCCATCCGCTTCCCAGCCGCGACGACCGCGTCTTCCATCGCGGCGAATCCGAAACTTCGCACGTCTCGGTCACCTACGCATCCCACGACGTGCGGATTGCCCGACCAACGGGCATCGGGAGCAGAGGCCGACTTGCGATCCTGATGCACCATGGCGGTGGCCGTCATGTTCTCGAATTCTACGAAAGCGCCTTGCCGATCGCTTCGGCGCTGCTCGCCCTCCCGCAGCGGGAGCAATATGCCCTCGCATACGCGCTCTTCGAGCAGGCCGATGAATGCTCCGATGGCGCCCGCGCAGCCGAAGCAAAGCGATGGGCCGATGCGTTCGTGGACGGCCGCATTCGCAAACGCCGCAGCGGCGGCAAGCGCTACGTCCATATCGAAACTCCGGACGAAAAGACACTTCGGCTTTCCTAGCCCTGCCTGAAGTTCGGGTTCCCGCCCGACCAGTTCGCCGGCTCGCCGCCAGGCGATCGCTCAGATCCTCAAGCCATCAGCCGCGCCGATCTCCCATCGGCGTGATGCACCGATTTGGCCCCGGCACATGGCGGCCGCTGCCCCTTGAAAGGACGATCAATGACCAGCTTCACCGCAACATACAGCCCCGAGGACAACAAGATCCGCCTCTATGCGTCGTCGCGTCTCGACGCCGAGACTTATGCACGGGTCAAGGAGGCGGGCTTCCAATGGGCCCCGAAGCAGGAGCTTTTCGTCGCTCCCAAATGGACACCGCAGCGCGAGGACCTTGCCGTCGAACTGGCGGGCGAAATCGAACCCGAAGAGATGACGCTCGCCGAACGCGCCGCGATCAAGGCCGAACGGCTCGACGGTCTCGCGCACAAACGCCATGCCCAAGCCAATTCCTTTGCGCGCCGCGCTGACGAACTCTCCCAAGCCTTCCATATGGGGCAGCCGATCCTTGTCGGTCATCATAGCGAGCGCGGCGCGCGCAAGACGCAGGAGCGCATGCATTCCGCCATGACCGCGTCGACCGGCGCGGAAAAGGCCGCGACCTACTGGCTCTACCGCGCCACCGGCGTCGAGCGCTTCGCCAACATGAAGAACGATCCGCGCACCCGTGCCAACCGCATCAAAACCCTGCTGGCCGAGCTTCGAGACCTGCAACGGGGTATCAACACGGCGCATGCGGCGCTGGCGATCTGGGATCGCTTCACGACCGACGAACAGATTCGTCATGCGCTCGGTAACATGGATACGCGCAAGACATGGTCGAACTACGATCTCTACTACAAAGTCGACAAAGGCGAGATCACGCCGGCGGACGCCCGGCAATCGTGCATCGAAGGGGCAACCCTCGCGGTCAATGGCCCGATCCGCCGCCGCTGGATCGAGCATGTTCTGAACCGTCTGGCATTCGAGCGTTCCATGCTCGGCGACATCCCGCGCTATGACGGTGAGCTTACGCCGGTCATCATCCAGGCGTTCGCACGCGAGCAGGGCGCCGAAGGCCCGAAATGCACAGTGCCCCATGCGGGGGTTTTCCGGCTTGAAAGCCCGGTTCCGCTTCCCGCGCATATCGCCCCGGAAGCCTCGCTCGCCTTGAGCGAGGATGGCTGGCGCGACCTGATGCAAGACAGCGGCTACACCGTGCCCGCCAGGACGGCGCGCCGCGCCTCGGCCAAGCCCGACGCCGTGCCGCTGATCAATCCGTCACAGGAACAGGCCGAGCAACTGCAGACGATATGGAACCTGCACATGGTCGCGGCATGCAAGGGCAAGCACAGCGCGGCCAAGCCCAACTCGATCTACGCGACGACCCAGGCCACCTATTCGGCCAATTCAAAGGGGGATTACGCCCCTTTCAAGACGATCGCGATCGCCGCCGACGGCCGCCGCGTGCGGACGGAATGGCAAAGACAGGAACGCGTGCGCTCCGGCGAACCGGTCGCCCGCATCCGCATTTCGACGATCGGCGCCGAATTCTACAAGCCCGACGCGCTTCTTGTCATCACCGACAAACCGACCAAGCCCCTGCCGATCGAGCTCGACACCCTCGAAGCAGCCGCGCGCCAAGCGGCGGGCGAGGAGGCGGCGGCATGAAACCGGGCGTTTACACGCGGCCCGCCAGGCCGATGCGGATCACGGTGAAGTTGCGGCCCGGTTTCGCAAATGTCGAGATCGCGCGAGTGCCCGAGATCATCGCCGTCGATAGCGCCACCGAATGCCATGTGACGCCGCCGGATGTCGCCGCGCGGATGGTGCGCTATCTTGGCGAAGTCGGCGACTATCTGACCCTCGAGCCGAGCGCCGGGACCGGTAATCTCTCGCGCGCCCTGATCGAAAGCGGGCACAGCCGCTACGAACTCGTCCAGGTCGAGCGCCATATCAAGCTTGCGGCCCAGCTCCACCGTTTCGGGACCGTGATCAACCGCTGCTTCCTCGAATATTCCGTCGAGGTACGCGGGAAAGTCGAGTTTCCCCGCGTCATCATGAACCCGCCGTTCCGCGAGGTGCGCAAGCATATCGCGGCGGCTCGCGACCTGATGGGCCCCCATGGACATGGCGAGGCGCCGACGCTGGTCGCGCTCGTGCCGATCACATTTCAGACCGACGGAATGGAAACGCTCGAGCATCTGCCCGACGACACGTTCGACACCGCGAAGGTACGGACCAAGATCATCCGCATTCGCTCCGACCCGCATCCGACGGAATCCGGACGAAAGCGATGGTCTTTTGAACCGTCGCAGATCGCACCCAGCGCAATCTCGACCGAGGATCTTACCGGTCCAGGCTCAGACCACATCGCCGCCTGAACTTTCCCCCAAGCGAAAGGACTTGCATCATGCAGGACTCCAATTGCGCCTTTGCGCTTGAAACCGCGGCCTGCCTCTGGGAGGCGGTGCTCTCCCTGCGTGACAGTCCGATCACCAATCCGGCCGACATCGAACGCGCGCTGCTCATCCGTGAATCCTTCGACGCCATCGGTACCGCCGCGCTGCGCATGACCGTGATCGGCTGGACAGATGCCGTTGACGCGGCTTGGGCAAAGGTCGCCGACGACTATGCGATGAGCTTTGACTGGGATTTCGTTCCCGACTGGATCATCCGCCATGTCGACTGGTCTGACCCGTGCCATCCCTGTTTTCGGCACGAGCCTGGCCATTCCTGCGACGAGGCGGACGAGACCGGAGGGGAGAAGGACGGGGATGGTTGCGACGAGGATGTCGCTGCAAATTCGGAGGCCTCCATGACCTTTCCTGCCACGATCAAGACGACGGTCGGTCAGTCCCTGATCACCAAAATCGGGCGTTTCTTCAACGGAAGCGTGTCCGACTGCCTGGCCGAGATAATCCAGAACAGCAGGCGCGCCGGCGCGACCCGTATCGATATCGCCAGAATCGAGAAGAACGACCGTCCGGTGCTCCGCATACGCGACGACGGGCGCGGCATTGCCGAACCGGCCAAGTTCCTCACGCTCGGCGATTCCGGGTGGAACGAGGACACCGCCCGCTCGGAGGATCCGGCAGGCATGGGCGTATTCAGTCTGGCGGGCCGCCACGTCACCGTGCGTTCCCACGCAGCCGAACTGGGTGCGGCCTGGCAGGCGACCATCACCCCCGACGCATGGGAAAACGGTAAGCCCCTCGACCTTATCCCGTCTTCCCTCTGCAAGGGCACCGAAATCGAGATCGACATGCTGGAAAGCTGGGGAAACGTGCTCCAACAGGCGGTGAAAGACGTCGCGCGCTTCTGCCCGGTGCCAATCTGGTTTGGCGAACACAGGCAGCCCCAGGAGAGCTTCCTACGGGAAGCAAAACGCGTCGAGGAATGGAAGGGCTGCCGCATTGGCATCTTCGTCGACGAATATCTTCTGAACCGCGAAAAGGTCCGGATCAACTTCCACGGTCTGACCGTTCCTTGCCGCCTGCCGCATATCCATGACGCCGACGGCGGTCGCGGCTGGTATGCCAAGGTCGACATCGTCGACGCGCCCCAGCTCCAGCTCGTGCTCCCTGCGCGCAAGGAAATGGTGCAGAACGCCGCCCTCGATGCGCTGCTTGACGCCTGCGAGGCGGCGATCTTCCGGACGATTGCCCGCGAAGGCCACCACCGGCTCTCCCACGCCGATTGGCAGCGCGCGATGGCGCTGGGTGTGACCTTGCCCGAAGCCGCGCCCTGGCTCAACGCTTGGACGCCCCGAACCGCGGAGACGGACGGTATTCTGCTCGGCGACAGGGTGGCCGGCGAGCCGATGATCCTGATGCCGACGGACCAGCCCCATATCGAACAATGCGTTGGCCGAGCCATCGCTTCGGGCCGGCCGCTCGGCGCGACGCCGGTCCACCCAGTCGACGATTTTGCAGGTTACGGCTGGTATGACGCCTTGCCGCGCGCCCTCGGCTATTCCTTCCGGATCGAACGAGGCGAGGGCGATGTCCTCGACTATGCCGCGGACACACAGCTACCGCCGAATCTTGTCTCCGGACGCGTCGATGGAATCACGCTCGAACTTGCCGTCCAGGAAAGGGGTTTTTCCGATGCCCCCGCCGAAATTATCGCGCTGCCCGCCGATCTTCTGATCGTCCCCGGCGATTGCTGGACCGATCTCGAGGAGGTCATCATCCTGCTCGGCACCGACTGCGCGATCACGCCCGGCGGCCTTGCTTCCCTGCTGGAATGCGCCTGCTTCTATCCCGATGAAGATAGCGATGCCGACAGCTATCACACCCAACAGGCGTCGTTCGAAATGCACGCGCGCTTTGCCGCCAACCTGCTGCTGCTAGGCGAGGACGCCGCGATCATAGAGCGGATCCGCGAGGCGATGCGTGAGCATGTTTCCTGGCTGATCCCCAAGGATCGCACCGTCGCCGTGCGCGCCATGAACTACCAGGTGGACGCTGCCTTTGCGAGTAACGACGAGGCGCCCGCGATCACCACCGCCTGAAACGGCTGCTCGGAACCGACCCGATCACGATCGAGCAAGGCAACTTCCACTCATATCCACCGCGAAAACAGCCGCTCGCGATCTTCACGCATATAGTGCCGCCACCGATCCCCCTTCGCCACCGCAGGATATGCCCGCCTGCCTGCCGCCAGGCATGCTCGACGTGCATCTTTCCAGCGGTCGGCGCTGCCCGAGCGGCGTGTCCATTACCCTCGCCACCGCGGGTCTCGCGAGCGGTCGTTCGCCCTTCACGACATCGCCATCAGGGAGACACAAGATGGCCAACACCTATCTGGAAACGGCGTTCAATGTGCCAGTGACGGCCGACGAGGCCGCGTTGCTCGAAGAATGTTTCGAGACCGCCGCAGAGATATCAGCCGGCTACGCCAGCATTCCACAGGAAGGGCTTGAGGCCGCAGGAAGCTTTTATGCATCTCGCAGCAGTCTGTTCAGGGCAACCTTCCCACCGCAGCCCGGCAACGACGATCCTTTCGTGACATTCCGTGCCCTCTGGTCCGATCCGGATTTTCCCTGCCTCGACGCGGACCTCACGATAAACGACGACCCCGTCGGCAAGGGACAGCTCGCCTATATACATGGTCACGAGGTCGACGTTTCGGCGCTCGCATCTCTGATCCAGAAAGTCTGCAAGTCGGCGCTGCCGTTCGGCTTCGAATGGGCTCTGGTGACCGATCAGGACAGACCGGGTGGGTTCGGCGGCGGCTATTACGTCGTCACCGAGACCGAAATCCTCGGCGGCTCGACGCGTTGGCTAATGAAGGAGACCCTGCGATCCTTCCGGGCGGGAGCATGACCATGGCGGACATGACCAGCGCCAGCGTGACGCTCTATGTCGAGGTTCTCGATGCACAGGCCATGTGGGATCACGCTCACAACGCATATGCCCTCGCGCATCTCGACCACAAGATCCATGACGAGGCACAGCCGACGCGCCTTGCCAGCGAGCTTCTTGCCGAGTTCGTATCCCTCTGCGGCACTCGCGAACAGCCGGACATCGGCGATTGCCTGCGCATGATCTTCGACCCCGGCGAAAGCCCGCCGGGAATCCTGATCGAGGACAGCTCCGCCAAGGTGGAGGGTCCACGTTCATGAAACCCGTCCTCAATCGACCCTGTGATGAGTGCCCGTGGCGCCGCAACCATCCTGCCGGATGGCTTGGCGGCTATCGGCCCGAGGACTTCACGCAGCAGATCCAGTTCGATGGCCCGCCGCTGCCTTGCCACAAGACCATTCCTGGAGACGGCACCGACGCACGCGCCATGTGCGCAGGCGCCCTTATCTTCATGCGGAACTGCGCCAAGGGCGCGCACCACCCCGACTATGGAGATGCACTCGAAACGGTCGAGCCGGATACGCAAACCGTCTTTCAATGGTCGCACGAGTTCCTCGACCATCATAACAATCCGCAGGCGTGGGCCGAACGCGTTCGCAGCCGGACGACCGACCGGCCATGACGTCGTTGGCCCGGTGACCGATGCCACGGCGGATCAAAGACGCCCGTGGAGGGAAGGGGGCGGGGGATGGTTGCGACGAGGAATTCGCTGCCTACCAGGAGGTTCTCATGCCATTTTCCACTACGATCCGCATCGCCGACAGCCAGTCCCGGGCGAGACCGGCCAACCGATGTTGCGGGTCGCTCACCGAAATCCTGGACGAACTGCTCCGCGTCGCACACCGAGCTGACGCCTATGAGATTCATGTCGAGACGTTCGACTATGAGGGGCGTCCGGTTCTCTCCGTCTATGACAACGGCTCGGGGATCGAGAGCCCGCGGGACTTGCTCGCACTGGATGCGATCGGGTGGCGCGAATCCCTGTCCCGTCCCGGAAATGATGACGCGATATCGCTTTTGAGCCTCGCAGGACGCCATGTGATCGTGCGGTCCGGTCCTGATGAAACCGAACGCGGATGGAGCGCGACGATACCGGCCGAAGCCTGGACCGGGGCAGCGCCGATCACGATCGAGCCCGACGCCGGCCTTCGCGGCACCAACTTCATCGTCGAGATCCCGGTCGCATGGCGCGTGGAGCTTGAAGACGCCGTGACGGCGGCGGCCCGGCACCTGCCTGTGCGGGTCTACTTTCACGCCAGATGGATGAATCGTCCCTGACCACGAGGGTCAGCCGATCGCCGGGCGTGCCGTCGCGAGTCCGCTCAGATTGGCGGACAACACACCGCCCGTGCGCGCCGCCGCCGAACAGCCCTTACCCAACCCGCTTTGACCGTGCCGGCGCGACGCGCCCCGCGGGCCATACCTTTCGAGGAATCCGCCCATGATCGACGATCAATTCGATGCCCTGGTCGACGACGCCACCCATGCCGTCAACAATCTCATTCCCGACCGATGGCTGACCGAGTTGGGCGATACCGACCGGTCGGACCTGCTTGTCCGCATCAATGACGCGCTAACGCCAATCCTGCATGACGCTTTCGATACGATCGTGCGCGCGAGCGACAAGCCGACCCGAGCCTGCACGATCGCCGCAATGATCTGCGAACTGCTCGAAACCCATATCGCCAAATGCGACGAAAGCGGCGATTGCGCCGTCGACCGGCCACCGCATGTGATCTCACAGGCTCATGGCACCAGCGCGAACATCGACAGCATCGCCAGCTGCGACGTCGAATCGGGGACGCAAATCTACCTTGTGCTGGACGACGGCGCCGCGTTCCGCATCACCGTCGAAGCGATATCCTCATGATCGAGATCACCATGGCGCTTCGGGCGCTCAAACGACTGGCGCTCGCTTCCACCCATCGTGAACTCGATACCGCCAGGATCGAGGCCGCCGATGTCCTTGACCAGGCCGGTTGGACCAGATCGGCACGCATCGTCATCGACGCCATCGGACGGCCGCTTGTCTGCGATGAAAGGGGAAGTCCGCCGGAATAGGTCTGGCTCCACCATCAGCCGCGCCCGCTCGACGGGACGCGGCGCTTCCGCACCACCAATCCACATGGAGAACATCATGGCCCCTCTGTCTCCGGCCAGGGCCCGTCTGGCAGGCTTTCCGCACGCATATGCCTGTGCGATCCAGCGCCGGACCGCCACCGGCCGCAACCAGTTCGTGATCCGAACCCGCAATCCGATCCAGCCGTTCCGGGTAACGGAGACGCTTCCGGCCAGTGACGAAGATCTGGTCCTGCGCGTCGCCTGAACGCGACGTGCCACCCGGTGAAACCAGACTGGTTCGTCCCCGACCTCCGCTCTGGGACACCGTCACCGAATACCGGATTCCTCCAATAGCCTAAGGGAGACCCGACAATGCGTATCAGTCATCTTCAGGCGATTCGCCGACATCCTGCTCGGCGATGCCAAAACCCTTGCGCGCGGCTATCATGAGATCATGACCGACAACGGCGCGGACTTCGAAACCGCGGACGCACGCCGTCGGTGCGCGATCGCCGTCAATGCCGTTGGCATGGCCGTCGCCACCGACGGCTACCGCTCGGCCCTGAACGCGCTCGAGGCGCGACCGCGCGTCGAACCGAAATGCCATCGCTGCGGCAGCACCGAGCTGGTCCGCGACGCTTCGGCGGAATGGGACTGCGCGACCCAGCAATGGGTGCTCTCCGGCGTCTATGATTGCACGATCTGCCAGGCTTGTGAGGCCGAAAGCGATTCCTTATGCGACTGGCAGCCCTGCGCACCCAACACCGTTCAGCCCCCGCTCGCCGATACGACGGCAGCGCCTCGTGACCCGCAGGCCCCGCAGTAGGGCAATCCGACCATTGAAGCCGAAGGCCGACCCGTCGCGTGCCAGCACGCCTCAATGGCCGTGCCCGCCGTCACCGTAGATCACGGCCGCGGCACCTGTTCCGGCACGGCGCTGAGACCGACGCCGGCGCCCCCATCACCGATCGTTTCGAGGCAATCCAATGAATGGTGCCGATCAATATCCGATAAAGCCGGGCATGTGGATCCGAACGGAGGAGGACGAGAAACTCCTATTCCTGCGATACTCATCCACCGGCCATTGGGGCTTCTTTTCCGAGAGCAGCCATCACAGCGCGCGCGAGCACAAGCTGCCGCTCGCAGGTCTCAAACCATGGGACAAGGAACGCCGGACATGAAAACACATGCAATGGCCAGCGGACTTCGGATCACGCTGACGAAGACCGAATTGCAGGCCTTGCTCAGCCTTGCGCGCTCTGGCGCAGACCAGCTTGAGGCCGCTCGCCACTATTCTATCCTGCCCAAACGACAGGAGGCCGTGGCCCCCGACATCATCCAGGGCCTCGAACGCGGCCTGGCCTCGGTCCAATGGAAGCAGGCCGAGGCCAAGGCCAGGCGAGAGCAGCCCAAAAGGGAGGCCGAGCGCCGCGCTGCCCGCGAGCATCACGCCCGGATCGATGGCTATGCCGTCTGGGCCATGCTCGGCGACTGGACCGATATCTCCGATGATCCCGATCGCCGTCAGTGGGCGGATATGTTCCACCCCGACACCAGCCCTCGCGAGCAGGGCGAAATCAGGCGCAATGTCTGGCGGGTCTTCATCAGCAAGGGCAGCGCGGCATTGGACGACCTCCTGATCTTGTCCGGCGATTGCACCACGACCGCCGATCGAGACGAGATCGAGCAACTCGCGCGCCGGATCATCGCGAACCATCAGGAATGACCGCGTCCACGGCTTCCGGCCGCCCCGGCTGACAGCAGCCTATCAGGGAAGGACTACCCCTGAAAACCCACGCCTCCACGCCCGTGGCGCCGGTCCGCCGAGCGCATTCCCGTGGCCTCGGCAGTATCCCGGAAGGATCCAGACCATGCCCGAACTCATCGAGATCGAGACCTATCGCCTCGAAGAACTGCCGGAGGCCGCGAAGGTGAACGCCCGAAGCTGGTATCGGGAAACTGGCCTCGACTATGAGTGGCACGACTTCACATTCGATGACTTCGAACGGGTCTGTGACATTCTCGGTGTCAGCCTAAAGACCGACATAGTGCGCCTCCGTGGCGGAGCTACACGCCGCCAGCCGTGCATCTACTTCAGCGGTTTCTGGAACCAGGGCGACGGTGCCTGCTTCGAGGGCTTCTACTCCTATGCGAAGGGCGCCCACCGCCGCATACGGAGTCACGCGCCGCTGGACACCGAACTCCATGCTATCGCTGACTCCCTGCGGACCGTGCAGCGCCGCAACTTCTATCAGCTCAGCGCGGGTGTCACCCACCACGGGCGCTACTATCACGAACACAGTATGACGATTTCGGTCGAGCGCGACGGGACCTTTCTGGACGTGGCGGCCGACGCCGAAGAGGTGATCGCCGAAGCGCTGCGCGACCTCGCCTGCTGGCTCTATCGCCGCCTTAACGCGGAGCATGAATATCTCAGTTCCGACGAAGCGGTCGACGAAAGCATTAACGCCAACGGCTACCGCTTCACCGCGTCCGGCGAACGCTTCTTACGCATCGCATAGCCATTGCGAGCATCGACCGCCCGCGACAGGAGAGCAGACAAATGACCGAAACCATCCGACTGTCCGCCGATGATATCCGGCGGCTGCGAAATCTCGCCGAGCAGATCGCGCGGACAGAAACGGTTGCCGCCCGGTACACGATCGAGATCGCCGAGCGCTTTCATCTCACCACTGGACGAACGGCCCTCAATGTCCTCGCGATCAGCGACGATCCCGATTGGGAGGACACCGACCTCAACACGACACATCCCTGGTTGCGGATACGCGAGCGGCACGCGCTTGCTAATGGCCGGGCGTTGTTCGACCTCTACATCTATGAACGGCCCGCCTTTGGGGAGACCGGCGACCTTATCTGCTGCGTTCAGGCCGAACTCGATGCGCGGGGTCTCGCGGCGGTCCACGCCGAAAACGCGAGAGACATCTGGCGACGACCGGACTCGCCGGCTGAACTTCCGGCGGATCCGCCGCAATGACATTGCAGCATTGACCTCGGCGTCCGGCTACATCGCAGGATCGCGCCAACCTGTCCTCAACTGTCCTTGACTGGCGAGCACATGCGCGAACTATCCTCTCCCATGCGTCTCATCGATGATCTTGCGGCCAGGAGGCTCTATTATCAGCGATCTCTTGCGACGCTGCCCGACATCCTCCTGATCGAAATCCCGGCTCGCTTCGCAGGCAGCGGGCTTGCTCTTCATCGATATTATCCGGTTATCCTCGAAAGCCTCGACGAGCAGCAAGAGTTCGAAACGTTCCTGTGCGAGCCGCGCGCCACGCTGGTCCCTCCCGCGTTGCTGAACCATCGGCCCTCTGCTTTCCGCGCCGAGAATATTGTCTTCGCCCGCTACGAACCTAAGGCATTGCATTGGCCCTGGCTCCTGCTGTGCTGCTGGCCGCGAAACTATACCGCCATGGTGCCATCCCACAGCGAATTGTTCGCGCGCGGCACCTATACCCTCGAAGCCTTCACCAGCGCAGGCGAGGTCGACCTTGCGGAGGCCGAGCTGCTCGCAGCCCTCGGTCCCCATGAAGCGCGCCACGTCCGATGTGCGGCGGGGATGATCGGAAATGCCTGATCACCAACCCGCCCAGGGCCACGGGTATAGGGATCCCAATGCGCGGTGCCGGAGTGGGGCGATCGGCCGACCGATCACCGGGTTCCCTATTTTCAGCTATCGGCCGAGAATATCATCAATCGGCCGCGCCATGTCGGCGCGCCGCTTCATGAGTTCGGTGAGCCAGCAAAGATGCGCGGCCGCGTCGGCTAGAGGCAGTTCGCAAACTTCCTCGAACATCTCGCGCTGATAATCGAGGTTGCGCGCAAGGATGCCTCGAAGCCGCAGACGCGCTGGGCTGTCGTCAGCCTCGACTTCCTCATTCGCCTCACGAGCCGCATCGAGAAACGCCTCGGCCAGCTCTTGCGCTTCATAATAGCCGCCATCCAGACCCTCGCTCGAGGCGAGGCTCGCCAGCCGCCGGCGCACCAGCGGCAATTCCGGATCGACCGCCGCATCGTTGAGCGGCAGGTTGAAGTCATAGGCGGTGAGAAAGTCGCGGATCATCATCTGCTCCCTGGTACGGCGAGGGAACATAATGGCAACCTAAAGTCAAGCTTCGGATAAGTGACGCCGAATGCGCCGGGGGGATCGACTATCCGAAGCTTCCTGTCATTGGTCACGCCGGTTGCTCCGTATCGGACGCCTCAAACCGTTCGACGGCCAACTCAAAGGTTGCCGAAAGATCATCAAGCGGTTCGGGCTGCTTTTCGCCATAACGTGAACGCCCGCTTGTTGCGTCGGACAAAGCCTCCATGGCCCTGGACACAAGGTCAGCCCAGCGACTGTTGCGATTGAGCTGATCTTGAGGAAGGAGCGCCAGGCGTTCCTCCAACATCTGCATCGCTTCGCAGAGGGTGCGACCCGTCACATACGGCAACCAATCGGCTGAGAAGACGTAATCCATCGCGGGGATCATATCCAAATCACCCGCACTCGACAGATCGCGCACGATGTCGACCTGGCTCTCCCATAGTCCGAGCGCAGCCCACACACCTTTGCTGTAGCGGTCATCCCACGCCTGAAAGAAGAAGCCTTCTTCCGTCACCAGCTTTCCGATTCGATCAAAAGACATATCGTCCCTCTCGATTGACGTCGGCCCGCGATCCAGACCGGTCGCATGCGACCCTTGGTTGAGCGAAACGCGCTTCAATCTTCCCCCATGTCACGTGCGGATCGGTTGGAACAACCTTGGCCATTTTCGTCCTGATTCACAAACTCTGGTTGTTTTAAGCCAGGCCGCTCGATCACCGACCCGCATCCCCTGCCAGTGGGGATGCAGACCCTTTTTCGAACCATGATAGTCTATATCAAGGGGACGTTGTTGCCGGCGTCGGGTGTCATCCGGTGCGAACCACTGGGGGGCGGTTTGAATCTATTGCCGCAATGGACCGAAAAGGCCGACAAGCGCGGGCTCGATCCGCTCGGAATGCAGAATAGCGGGGTTCTCCTTTACCAGTCGCTTCTTCCCGGCATCAGCAACGTCACCCTGCGAATGCGCTATTACGGCTATTATTGCTGGGTCAGCGAGATCTATGCCCGACGGGGCGCCACCAGCGATTTCGAGGCCTGGCGCAACTGGGTGCGGCGCGCCGAGGCCCTCTATGCCCTTGTCTCGGCGCGCGCCGGCGAGACCGGTGTGGGCGGCGTCGACTGGGCGAATCGCCGGTTGGCCGCGGAAGAACGGGTCATCGACTTCGCCGCCGCAGCGTCCACCGACCCATCGCAGGAACGCTATCTGCGCCAGTCGCTCGGCGTCTTCGGCGGCGCTTATTATACGCAAATGGCCGAAATGGGCCTCTTCACGGAGAATCGGCACGGCATACAGGTCGCGACCCGTGACCTCGGCCGGCGCGCCGCCGGTTTGTTCGCCGACGCAATCGGAGCCGATCTCGCAAAGCTCCTGCGCCAGAAGATCGCCGATGCCCGGGTCAACATCCGCGACCTCGATCGCCTCGAGCCGATCACGCCCTCCCAAATCCTTCCTGAGGGCGAGGAGCGACGCTTCTACGAGGTCCTTCTCTTCGCGCGCACCGATGCTCCCGGAGAGGGCGCGGCGAGCCGTGCCGCTACGCTCAGCCTCATTCTGGATACGGCGCGTGCCATCGAAGAGTGGCCGGGCCCCGAAGACGTCCGGTGGCACCTCTTTGACCCGCCGCAGGATCCCTTGCCCCATCGCCTCGAGGCTCAGCGCCTCAGATGGGAGGCCTATCAATGCCAGGATCTGATGCAGGTGGCGTCGGCCGCCTTGCTCGCCTGGGCCATCGCGATCATCAATGCGGACGGGCAGGGCCAGACCCTCTCCGACATCCGCAACGAGGTGGTCGCCCATTTAGCCGGGCACGATGAGGGCGTGTTCGCGCGAAGCTGGCACGACCTGCGTCAGAGCATCGACCCGCCGACCTTTCCCTATCAGGGCCAATGGGATGATCTGACGGGAGCCCGCATCGCTCCCGCCGAGAAGGCCGTTCCTGCCATCACACTGATGGCCGCCCTGCACCAGCGACTTCGCACACGACCCGATCTTGCCGAGGCAGCCGCACGCGGCCTGCCGCGCCGCGGCACGGCACGATCGCTCCGAACGGAACTGGACTGGCTCGAAAGCCGAGAGACGGATGGCGTAGTCGACCGGATCGCCGACTACATGATCGAATGCGTCGTCCGTCGGCATAGCTGGGTCGCCATGCAGAAGCTGCGCCGGCAACGCGACTATACCTTCCTGTTCGAGCAGCGCGACGGTCGCCACTTCTTCCTCGCCGGATATCAGCCAGTCGCCACCACGCCGCGCCTTGCTCCCGCGATCCAGTTCCTCGCGGACATCCATCTCCTCGACGAGGATGGGCTGACTGCGCTCGGGCTCGACGCGCTGGACACGTCCCGATGAGGTTGCCCGACCGTCTCGGCCGTCGCCTCGGCCGACCCTTCCACAGCGCGATCGCGACGAGTTTTGCCGTCGAGTTCGCGGCCGTCGAGCAAATCCTCCTGCCGCAGTTGATGGCAAGCGGCGCCTCGAACCTCCTCCTCATCACCGACGCACGGATGGCCTCGCTCGCCCTTTCGGACGGATCGATCCTGCCGACCGCGCTCGGGCGCGACTACGCGCTCCACAGTCCGCCGGCAGCCGACGGGATTTTCCACCCCAAGATCATCCTGCAGATTGGCCGTAACAGCGCGCGCGCCTTCGTCAGTTCCGCCAATCTGACCGCAGCAGGTCTTGCCGGAAACGCCGAGGTCTCGATCGAGATCGAATGCAACGACGAAGACGGTCCCGAGCGCGAGATCGTCAGATCCATCTGGCGCTATCTCGACGCACTCGTGCCATCCTCCCCGTCGCCTGCGCGAGATGGCCTGCGCTGGGCAGGAGAGCGCGCCGCTTGGCTCGACGGTCCCCCCGGCCTGCTCCTGCAGGAACTGGACGACGGTTCGGCAATCGCGTTCGTCTCCGCGCCTGATGCAACGGGGATCGGCGATCGCTTCGTCTCCTTCGTCGGTGACGAGAAAGTCCAGTCGCTGGTGGTGATCAGTCCCTATTGGGACACCGATTTATCCGCCCTTGCCGATCTCTCCCGGCGCCTCGCGCCCAAGCAGATCATCCTTCCGATCGACGCCACGAGCCACGAATTTCCGGTCGACGCGCCGTTTGCCAGCAAACCGCGCATCGTCGAGCTTGGCTGGTCCAGCCGCCGCTTCACCCACGCCAAGATCATCGTAGCTTCGACCGCACGCCACGACCATGTCTTGTTCGGAAGCGCGAACTGCACGACGCCTGCGCTGGGGCGGGCGGGGGCCACCGGCTCCAATGCGGAGGCCTGCATCTATCGCAGGCTTCGGCGCGGCGGCGCGCGCGAAGCGCTCGGGCTCGATCGCTGGCTCGATGGCGACGCCATCGCGCTTGGCGATCTTCCGCCACGCGTCCCATCGACACCCATTCCCTTGAAAGCGATCGAGGCGCGCCAGCCCGGCACCTTCGAACTCGACGGTGCCGTCCTCAGCTGGCGCCCATTGGTGGGCGGGGTGGACGAGGGGCATGTCCAACTCCTCGACAATGCCGCGAACATGCTCGTGTCCATCCCCGTCGCTTCCTTCCAGCGTTCCGGTGACACGCGAACGGCATCGGTCGACCCGGAGGTCCAACGGACATTGTGCTTCGCCCGCCTGGTTTCCGGCGACTTCAGCTCGACTATCGCCCATGTCGCGCACCGCAACGCGCTACGCACCCGTCGCAGAGAAATGCCGACAGGGGCTGTCGCCCGGGCGCTCGCGCCTTTCACCGACGGGGCCGACTTCGATCTGTGGATGCATCAGGCCTTCGAGACACTCGCTCGGGCGGACTTCGAGCAAACCACCCAACCTCCTTCGCTTGCCTCCGCGCGCAAGACCCCGCGCAAGCGCGATGGCGAACCCCACGCACCCGTCTCGTTGAGCTATGAGGAGTTCGTGCAGACGCATCCTCGCGGGAGGCGAGCGGGTGCCGGGGACACGAACAGCCTCGCAGGAACCTACAGCGACAGCATTCGCGATTTCCTCAACCTTCTCTCCGGCCGAGCCGCCGCTGCGACCGCAACCGAAGACGATGATCCCACCTTCGACGACCCCACGGAAGAAGCGGGTGACCGCGATCCCGACGATGGCGCCAATGGTGGCGTCTTCGAGCGGCCGCGCCAGCCGGACGAGGAACCGGTTGATCCCGCCCCGATCGACGCGCGCCTCTATGAGCGCCACGTCACCGCCTATGCCGAGGGCCTCGAATGGGAGGAGGAGCCGCTCGGCCCGAGCGATGTGCTCCGGCTGCGCTTCTGGATCCTGTTCCTCCTCTACAAGGCCCGCTGCCCCGACCTCCCTCACGGCCTAGACGATTCGAGCGCGACGCTGAGCTGGCCGCGCTTCACCGTCCGCATCCTTGTCGCCTTCTTCTGTGGCCGCATGCCGGCGATCACCCGGCTCATGATGGCACGGGACTATAGCGGCATGCCCGTCGACTTCATGGAGTGCTGGATCACGGTGCTCTGGAGCCTTGATGCGATCGAAAGGTTGTTGGCCGACCGGCCGAAGGAGCGCCAGTTCCTCAAATATATCCCCGAGTTGCGCCGGCGAGTGGTCGCCCTGCTCGGCCTCTCTCCCGACGAGTTGGCCGGGTCGCTCGCCGGCGAGGTGCGCGAAGGGCTCGATCGTTCGGTCGGGCGGAGGCTCGCCCTTGTCCGGTAACGCGCCCGAAGAGTCCGCCCGGTTTCGATCCGCCCGACGACTATCACCTCGTGAACGCAGCCGAGGCAATGCCCGGGGCGCCGTCGCTCAGGCTTTGCAGCGATTGTGTGGGCATTCGACGCGGCGGAGGCGAAATCCTTGAACCGATCACATGACCGCAGCGGGGGGCGCAATGGCCGACAGTCGTGGCCGGGTTGGGCGGATGCCCGCCGGAGGCGGGCACCGGGCTCTATCTCCGCTACGCTCCGACCAAGCCCCCTATCGGGGTCTTGTCCGCTTCGCGGTAACGATCCCTTCCGCGGGTGTGCCCGGGAGGTGAGGCGCTTCCTTCTCGACCGGAGAGTCCAGCCGCACGACCACCGCAATGCAGGCTTCGCCTAAGGAATCGCGCTAGTCGCGCGATGCGGATCGTGGAGCCAGCCCGATCGCATCGCCCCCTTCGCCGCCCTCGCAGGATCCGTGCGTTGCAGGACGGGTTTCGTCCGCAAGAATTGCGTCGGGGCAAAGCTACGCTAGGCGAAAAGGGGCCGGCGATGTTTGTCTGTTTTCAACAGAAGCGCCGGCCCCTTTTCACCAAGCTTCGCTAGAGCCCCTCCCGTGCTTCTTGCGGACAAGAGCCCCGCCCTGCGCCTTCGGACCTGCGAGGGCGGCTCCGGGTGCGATGACGATCGAGCCGGCCCACGCTCCCTTTCCATTCAGAAGGAACCGACCGCTACGCGGCCGGTGCGTCTTTGTCCTTTGTGGGCCGCTGACGCGGCCGATTGTGCTCGGGCTCACCAGGTACGATGAAAATCTGTCAAGAAATCAATCACATGGAAGTAATGGAGGGGAGGGAGTAGGGTTTGGATGTGGCCGGGAAAGACAAGCGGTCCAAACCCAAGAGAAAGGATTAAGTCATGAAGATCGGTAACCTCAAATTTGACGAGCGCGTCAACGACATTATCGGCAAGATCGCCACTCGTGAGATGCGTTTTCCTTACCTTGTCATGCGCCGCATCGAAGATCGGCAAAGCGACAGCACCCCCGTCTACGAGATTTTCGAGACGAACCGCGCAGGCGACGAAATCCAGATCGGCGCCGTCTGGGAGCGTCCCAAGAGATCAGGTGACGGCGTTGTCCTTACCGGCATGATCGACGATCCGAGCTTCCGCGAGCCGCTCCCCATCGCCCTTTTCGGGGACGAGACGAACGGCTTCGATGTCCAATGGCGGCGCGAACGCGACCGCGACACGCAGGGCGGCGGCTTCGGCAATCGCGCGAGCAGCGGCCAGCGGCAGGGCGGTTTCGGCGGACGGTCGGGCGGCGGTTTCTCCGGCGGCAGCACCGCAGGGGCGGACGGCGGATATACCGGCAACGGGCGCGGCCTTGACGATGAGGTGCCCTTCTAAGCGGCACCAAGGCGGGCCGGGGGAGCGCTGGAACGCTTCCCCGGTCCTGAACCGTCACCCGACCAAAGGAACCAACCCATGAGCAAGCCAACGGCCTTGCGCAGCGTTAGCAGCTTTGCCGACCTGCCGGAACTCTATGCCGAACTCACCGCCACACCCGATTTCGTGGCATCGTTCGGTGATCCCTTACCCCTCACCATCATCGAACCCGACGAGGAACCGGGCGAATTTCTCATGCCCGATCCCTTAGCGGCACAGGCGGAATGCGGCGGCATCATCGCTGCCATTTTCGACCTGCTAGGCGATACAAGGCTGGACCCGCTCGCGCCTGAACTGGCGTGGGGCTTCGTCAACAGCTTCCACTTTGTCGCGAACAAGCTGGAAGGCCGCGAGGACAGGCTGGCCGATACCATCCGCGACATGGCCCGCCGTCTGGAACCGGGCGAGGTGTTCAACAAGGAACTGGAGGACACCCAGCTTGAATGCCAGTCGGTAGCGGAACAGCGCGCCGCCATGGAAGCCATGCGCGACTATGCGGCGGCGATGTATCGCGCCTATGCCGGTCGCCCATGGTCGCCCGCCAAGGGGTCGCGCGCGTCCCATGTCACCACCGCCAGCCAGATTTCGGCGCTCGATTTCCTCCGCGCACGATCCGAACGGCGGCGCGACCGATACGACCCGCAAGGCCCCGTCGTCGTCGTTTCCGGCCCGCAGGACTGGCACGACTGGCGCATCATCTGGAACCGGCTCGACCAGATCAGGACGCGCATTCCGCACATGGTGCTTGTCACCACCGGGCAGCGCGCCGGAGTCGATGCAGCCGCCGCCGCATGGGCCGCACAGCGGGGCGTTATCTGTATCGCCTTCGGTCTCTATGGACGCGGCAACGGGAAAGCCTTCAAGCGCAATCGCGACATCGCCGAGCTTATGCCGGTCGAGGCCCTGTTGTGCGAAGGGTCGGGCATCCAGTCGAGCCTCTATGACCTGTTCAACCCGGAGAAAGGCCACCGCGTCCCCACCCATGTTTTCATGCGGGCAGATCAGGAACCCGATGTGCCGATTAAAAAGAAGCGCCGCGTCATAGCAGCCTGATCGGGAAGCCACCAAGAGAAGGGCCGGGGCGGGCAACCGCTCCCGGCCCCTTGTCGTGCCTTTGGCACGAGCGGGGGAAACCCGAACGGTTTTCCCCGCGCCGCTCCTTTTGCCGGGCGTACCGCCCGCCAACGTCGCTCCCCTTTCCGCTAAGGATGCACAACCTTTGAGGGGTCATCGCCGCCAGCCGGGGGAACGACTGCACGCTTACGGGTCGCCCCCGGAGACGCTTCCGCCTGGACGCCTTGTGCCGTCAGCCCCTTCAGCGCGGAAATTGCAGCGCTACCGCCAACCCGGATCGCTTGGCCGATCACATCGCGAAACTCGCGCTCGCTCAGTCGTTCCACCGGCAATTCCGTCACCAGCTTCCCATAATGCGCGCGCAATCCACGTCGCACCGTCTCGGCTTCCCGCGCGAGATTTTGCTGATCGGTCTCGATCTTCGCGAGCCGCTCACGTTCAGTCATCTTGGGCATTCTTAGACTCCTTGCTCAAGGAGGTCTGCCCGCCACCACCCAATATCCATGAAGGACCAACGCCATGCAATGCTTTCCCTGCATCGGGACCATGATTGCGCCACCACAGACACCCGGCTGGGGAAGCTCCCCACCGACGAGAATCGACGGGCGCAGCGGGCAAGCGCGCTGCGGAGGGGAGACGCACGCCGGAGGCGGGTGTAATGCACCCCACGCACGGGTGCTGCGGGCGCGAATCGCCCGCATTTCCGCCATTTTCGGCCGGCACAGGATGGCGGCCAATTTGGCACTGATCGGCTGCCACTGGCAGCCAGGCCAAGGCAACAACTGACCTAAGCGATTGATCTGCCTTGGCACTTAATGGCTGCCACCGGCAGTTTTGATAAACTGTTGAGATCGCGGCGTAAATCGAGTATAACGACCTCGCTTCACCACGTTGCTGGCGTGCCGGACAAGGAGTCCGCCGCTTGGCACGCATCACTATCCGCATAGACGATGACCTCTATGCGCGCCTTACTGTCCAGGCGCGCAATGCCGGTCTCGGGGCAGCGACCTATTGTCGCGACATTCTCGAACGCTTCGAAGGAAGCGATCCTTCGGGTTATCACGCTCGCTTCGATGAGCTTCATGCGACGGCCATCCAGGCCTTCGCCATCCTTGCCACGTCGGTTGGCGAACGATCGCCCGACATCCTCCAGAAGGGGTTGGGCGAAGCGCGCCGGCTTCTCCGCGAAAGGGGGCTGCTCAATCCCGAGCAGGATCGGCCATGAGCATCTTCCGCCACGACACGCTCGGCTCCTGGACCCGGGGCGGACAGGCGATCGTCCATAACGTCCGGATGACTACCCAGGTCTTCTACCAGACCGTTCTTGCCGGGCTCGTTATCTGGATCGGCGGCACCATCTGGTATGCCCTCGAGAAGTCATCCGAATATGAGCGCTTCGTCCTTCTGAAGCTCGGCCAGGCCGCCTTCATGGGCGATGCCGTTCCGGGCAACGTCACCCCGATCCTGTTCAAGACGCCTGAAGGTAAGCAGTACTGGACCAGCCCCAAGGCACTCCTGGATTCCGGCCTCGCCAATAAGACGCTTGCCGCTTTCGAGACTTACCTACTCCACGGCGCCGCCATTGCGGGAATATTCGCCCTCGCCATGCTGGCATGGGCCTGGTTCTATTTCACCCGGACGGGAAGGGGGCTCGGCTCCAACCAGTTCCTGCGCGGCGCGCGGTTCGGCACGGTACGGCAGGTCCGCCGGGCGCTTTGGCGTCATGCCAAGGGCAGCTTCGAAATCGGGGGCGTCAATGTGCCCGATGCCTTCGAGCCGGAACACATCCTGATCTGCGGTGCTCCCGGCACGGGCAAAACCAACATCATCGTCAAGATGCTCGACGGCATCCGGAAGCGGAAGCGCCGCGCCATCGTCTACGACACGGCCGGCACCTTCGTGGAGAAATTCTATCGTCCCGGGATCGACGTGCTGCTCAATCCCCTCGACGCCAGGGCCGACTGCTGGTCACCCTGGGTCGATGTCCCGCGGGACTATCATTACGACCAGATCGCCGAGTCCACGATCCCCGACAAGGCTGGCGACCCCTTCTGGGCCAAGGCGGCGCGCGGAACGCTGGTTGCTGTGATGCGGAAGCTTGCGCGTCAGGAGCGCACCCTTGTGTCGATCCTGCTCGACACGCTGCTGCGCTCCAAACTGAAGGACCTCGCCGCCTTTGCCGCAGGCACCGATGCGGCGGCATTTATCTCCACCGAGGGCGAGCGGACCAGTGCCGGCATCCAGGCCGAACTCGCCTCCGTCATGCGCAGCTTCTCCTATCTCGACGACACCGCCGACGGGTTCTCGATCCGCGACTGGGTTGCCAACGAGAGAGACGACAGCTGGCTCTTCATCACCGTGAAAGCGGACCAGCTTCCCTCACTGCGCCCCTTGATCACGGTATGGCTCGACATCGCGATCAGCGCGATCATGAGCATGACGCCCGACCGCAATCGACGCCTCTACTGCGTCATCGACGAGCTTCCGACCCTCCAGCGCCTGCCGTCGCTGGGCGACTTCCTTGCCCGCGCCCGGAAATATGGCGGCTGCGGCATCCTCGGCTTCCAGAGCTATCCTCAGCTCGAGGCAACCTACGGGATCCAGGATGCCGCGGCGATCACCGGCTATTGTTCGACTTGGGTCGCCCTCAGGGCCAACGACACCCCGACCGCAAAGCATGTCAGCGAGAATCTCGGCCAGGTCGAGCAGGTCGAGGCCAATGAGGGCATGTCCTATGGCGTGAACGACATGCGCGACGGCGTGAACCTTTCCCGCATGCAGGTGACGCGGCCCCTGGTGATGCAAACCGAGGTCACCAATCTGCCGAACCTGATGGGCTATCTGCGGTTCGGGCGTAACCTTCCCGTGGTCCGGTTCGAGGACGGCTATAACAAGGTCGTTTCTGTCGCCGAGGCATTCGAGGAGCGCGGGACACCACCCATACGATTGGCCGTTACGGTTCCGCCGACGCCCCCAGCTCCGGCGACGCGAGCGGAGCAGGCAAAGCCGAAGGCAGGTGCCACGAAACGGCGCCGCCCCGAACCCAAGGCCCCCGAAGCCGAACTGCCTCTGACGCCTCCGCCGGGCGATGAGGAAGCGCCGGACGACACCCAACGGGACGAATCCGCGCCCGCTTCCGATCCGCAGCGGGGGGAGGAACCCGCATCCTCTACGCCTCCACTTGAACTGTTCGGCAAACCAGCCGGCTTCCGCCTGAGTCAGCACGGTCGCCATGGCGGGGCGCGTAACGCGGCGAAGCCGGCATGATCAACCCGATCCGCCTCAAGGGGAAGCCCGCCAACATCGCCAGATATTACACTGTGGGAGACTATTATTCGAAAGGCGCCGACGAGCATTCCGAATGGGGTGGCAAGCTTGCCGCCGAACTCGGCCTCCAAGGCAAGGTCGATCCAGCCGTATTCAAGGAATTGCTGGCGGGCAAGGTTGGCGATCAGCAACTGGGCCGTCGCCGCTCAAATGGCGAAATTCAGCATCATCCCGGCTGGGACTTCGCGGTCAACGCGCCCAAGTCCGTGTCGATCATGGCGCTCGTGGCCGGCGATGACCGGATCGTCCAGGCGCATGAAGAGGCGGTCGGCGTCGCGCTCTCCTACCTGGAAGAGCACGCAACGATGCGCCACCGCGTCAACGGTGAGGTCACCGAGAAAACGACCGGGCGGCTGATCTACGCGCGCTTCACGGAGCATGCGTCGCGCGAGCTGGACCCTCATCTCCATACACATGTCGTCGTCATGAACATCACCGACGAGCGTGACGGCTCGCTCAAGGTCAGCCTCGAAACGCGAGCGATGTTCGCCGAGCAGATGGCTGCCGGGCAGGTCTATCGTAACGAGCTGGCGCACCTCCTCAGGGAGCTTGGCTATGAGGTCGAGTTCGACCCGCGGGGCGGCCTTTTCGAGATCAGGGGCGTCCCCAGGAATCTGATCACCGACATGTCCCAGCGCGCCGAGCAGATTGACGCGCATGCGAAGGAAAATGGCCTGACCGGGCAGGCGGCCCGGCAGCAGTCCTTCTACCTCACGCGCGGTCCCAAGCAGAAAGTGTCGCTGGAAGACCTGCATCAGAAATGGGATGTCCGGCTTGGTCTCCATGCCGAGGCGGTAAGAAAGACCAGGACGACCGCAGAGGAAGTCGGGGAGCGCAAGCTCGACGTCGAGCCTCAGACGGCGGCGCGAGCGATGCTGTTCGGCATCCGCCAATCCGAGGGCAAGGAGGCGGTCAACAACCTCGGACGGTTGCTGCAGACGGCCTTGGCGTCCCATGTCGGCGAGGTCCGACTCTCCGACATCCGCCCCGTCGCGGAGGAACATCAGGCGCGCGCGAAATTGTTGGAGACCCGGCATCGCACCGGTGACGAAATCCATACGCGCGGACGCACCACCCGAAAGACGGCCCGCCTGGAATTGGCCTTGTCGGATCATCTTGCGCTTGCCCTCAATGATGCGCGGCCTCTCGCGACGGTCGACGCCCTCCGTGATGCCGGCATCGCCCGCAATCTCAAGCCCGAGCAGAGAACGGCGCTTCTGCATATAGGAACTACCAACCACAGGGTTGTCGCGGTGCACGGCGTTGCCGGCTCCGGTAAATCAACGATTATAGGCGCGTTGCGCGAGGCGGTCGGGGAAGACGCGACCCTGATCGCACTCGCTCCCACCTCGTCGGCGGCCGCTGAGCTGGGCCAAAAGGCCAATATCGAGTCCCGCACGGTCGCAAGTCTGCTTGCCACCGGCGGGGCAAAGCTCGACGACAGCCATGTCCTGGTGATTGACGAGGCTGGCCAGCTTGGCAATCGCCAGGCGACCCGGCTGCTCGAGATCAGCCGAACCACCGGTGCCCGCCTCATCCTGCTTGGAGACACCCGGCAAACGGGGGCGATCGAGCAGGGCAAGCCCCTCTGGCTGATGATGCGCCTGGGCATGCCAACGGCGGAGTTGAAGGATCCGGTCCGTCAGCAGGACGAGCGGATCATGCAGGCCGTCCGGCTGGCCCGTCTCCAGAACTATGAGGGCTCCCTCAAGGCGCTCGAGGCCGTCACAACGGGCGAGAGCACCGAGAAGCTCGCGGAGTGGCTGGTCGCCGACTGGACAAGGCTCAGTCCCGAACAACGCGCGAAGACCAATATCCTCGTGCTCGATAACGCGAGCCGTCTGATCGTCAACACCAAGGTCCGTGAGACTCTGAAGACCGAGGGCGCCATTGCGGCCGAGGAAGCCCGGCTCTCGATCCTTTCTCCCACGGGGATGACCGACCAGGAGAAACATTTCGCGCGCTTCTATTCCCGGGGTCAGGTCGTGGTGTTCTCTCGCGACAATGCCAACCTCGGGATCGCCCGCGACGCAGAATTTAAGGTGACCGGCGTCGGACGCGACGCGCGTGGGCGCCAGACTATCGTCCTGACGGATGAGAATGGCCGGACCATCCAGTGGGATCCTCGTTTGGGCCGAGCCTCCCAGATCAATGTGTTCAGGGAAGAGAAGCGCGAGCTCGCTGCCGGCGACCGCATCCAGTGGCGTCTGGCTAACCGAACCCTCGACCTCAAGAATGCCGAGCGCGGGACCGTGGAGCGCCTCGACGGCACGCTCGCGACAATTCGTTGGGATCGGGACGGCAGGATCCAGGAGATCGACCTGTCCCGGCACAAGAACTGGGACCATGGCTATGGCGAGACCGTTTATTCGGCGCAGTCCAAGACCTATGATCGGGTCTATGTCCTCGCTCCGGTGAACTCACCACTAGTCACCGGCCAGAATTACTACACGGCCATCACCCGCGCAAGGTTTGGCGCGAAGCTCTGGACGGAGAACCGGAAGCGACTGGTCGAAAAGTTGAAACAACGCTCGGGCGAGAAGACTTCGTCGCTCCAGGGCTTGGGGCGGATTGAACGGGACAGCGTGAAGGGCCGGTCGGCCCGCCACGCCGATCGCTGGGATAGGCTCCGCGACCAACAACGCGTCAACCGCGAGGAGCGTAAGGACAAGCCGGCGGCGCAACGTGAATCTACAGAGAGTGCAAAGCCCTCGGGATTGGCTGAGCGCATCGCCGATCGCGCGTTGTCGGTTGCGTCCTTCATGGACCGGTGGGTCGTGTCCCTACTCGACCGAAGTTCACATCGAGGCGATGATCGGGACGATGGGCGCGCCGCCGCGACGGCGCCCCAGCCGGCTCCCGAACCTGCCCACGCTCCTTCCCAGGATCACGGAGGCGGTCATGATCGCTGATGGAGCTATATGGCTTGTTGTCGTCGGGGCTCTGCTCCTTCTCTGGTTCCTTCGTGGTTCCCGCATTCCGGTCAAACACCGATGGCGACGTCGACAGGCACGCATCATGTGCCGGCAATTGCAGGGCCGCGATCGCTCCCAGCCTCCGGCAGTTGTTTTCGCCCGGTTGCGCCGCATGGATCCCTTGGCTTTCGAGGAACTGCTTCTGGAATGTTTTGAGCGTCGCGCGATCGAAGTAGTCCGAAACCAGCGCTACACCGGCGATGGAGGTATTGATGGGAAGGTAAGAATCTGCGGCTGGGTCTGGCTCGTCCAGGCAAAGCGCTACACAGATACGATACGGCCCGAACATGTTGACGCGTTCGCGCAGCTATGTGCCGTAAAGAGTATGCCGGGGCTTTTCATTCACACCGGACGAACCGGACCATCCACCCGAACGCTGCTCAATCGTCATCCTCATATCCAGATCATATCTGGTGACCAGCTTCTTGCCCTCATTCGCGGTGAACCCGTCTTGGTCAGGGGGAAGCGCATATGAGACTTCCCGTTTCGCGTCCTCGCTGGCGGCCGTGGCCCTATGCCTTGCCGGCGCTCGTAGCGGGCCTCGTCCTACTATCCGGTTCAGCTGTAGCGGACTCTCGTCCGGTCAGGTCTGCCACCGGGGAACGTGAGATCGCCCGATGTATTCAATTCGCGTCGGTGGGCAGAGCATGGCTTGAAAAAACGCTTTGGGGTCTGCGCGATCAGGAAGCCGGATGGATCGGTGCTGAGGTACCGAACAGCAACGGCACACATGACCTCGGTCCACTCCAGGTGAACAGCTCCTGGGTAGCCAAACTTTCTGTTCTGGTCGACCGCGATCCCGGCCTCGTCCGCAACTGGCTGATCAACGACCCGTGCTTCAATGTGCAGGCGGCCAAGTGGCTGTTCCTGTCGGGGTTGCGCACCAGTGGAAGTTATTGGCAGGCCGTCGGCGCTTATCATAGCCCGACACCATGGCGGCAAGAACGCTATCGTAGGAACGTCGCACGGCACCTGGTTTCAAGGTTCGGGACGAACGTGTTTTCACCCCTTCCGCTGAGACCCTTATCCCAACGCCAGGGAAGCAGTTCCTCTCCGCTTGCTCAGAGGAAGCCGCAGTGAACGGCTCGAGCGACGAGCCACAGGTTTCGCGGAGCCCCGCGGACGATCTGGACGAGCGGATCCTCCGTATAGCAGCAGCGATTGGCCGGCATCTTGCCAAGGAGGAGATGGCGCGGAAGGGTCGCACAACCGGTGTGTCAAAAATACGCGATGGCCTGTTGGACGAACAGGATGATTGAGCTATGGTTCTAGCCGAAATGGCAGAGGCTTTGGATATGCGTGCCTGGCAACTTCAGGAAGCAAAGGACCAACTCAGCGAGGTGATTGAAACGGCTCAACTGCGTGGGCCTCAGATGATCACGCGCCACGGCCGACCTCGTGCGGTGCTGCTCTCTGCTGCTGACTACTCGGCAATGACGTCCCAGAGGCCGGACTTCAAGGAATGGCTGTTGGGAGGTCCCAAGGCAAACCTTGCGTCACCTGACTCGGCATTCCACGCAAGAGGGGAGGGGGAAGGTTGAAAGACAATGACAGCTTCCTCTTGAATACCGACGTGCTGTTCGAGACCCGGAGAGCGCCGATACATCCGAACGTGGAGCGGTTTCTGAACGAGACGGAATCAAACAGGCTGTTTCTTAGCGTTCTCAGCTTGGGTGAACTCCGTCGGCAAGCAAGGGATTTGCGCGAGATAGATCCTGAATCAGCATTCCGCTTCGAAGATTGGCTAGACGAGGCAAAGGAAAGCTTCGAGGACAGGCTCCTGTCGGTCGATGGTGAGGTGGCGGACACTTGGAGCGCCGTAGGAAATGACGACATTCACTCGGTCACCGCTTCGCTAATTGCTGCGACAGCAGCATCGAAGAATCTCATCTTCGTTACCCGAAATGCCAAAGAGGCCGCAGGGATGAACGTTCGGACCCTAAATCCTTGGCATGCAGCCTATCGCACCAGGCCGGCACCATCGACCGGAGACGCATCTTGACCCGTACTGCACTTTACGCCCGATACTCGAGCGATATGCAAAGCCAGACCTCGATAGACGACCAGTTCGCCATTTGCCGCGATCAGGCCGCAAGGGAAGGATGGCGCATCATCGGAAGCTATCAGGATGCAGCAATCTCTGGCGCCTCCGTGATTCTGAGACCGGGAATTCAATCGCTGCTCCAGGATGCGCAACTCGGTAAATTCGACACGATCCTTGCCGAAGCGCTCGATCGCATTTCCCGAGATCAGGCTGATGTCGCGACCTTGTACAAGCATTTCCAGTTTGCCGGCGTGAGGCTAATCACCATCGCCGAAGGCGAGATATCGGAGCTGCATGTAGGGCTGAAGGGCACGATGAATGCTCTTTTCCTCAAGGATCTCGCGAAGAAAACGCATAGAGGGCTAAGGGGGCGAGTCGAGAAGGGCAAATCGGGCGGTGGCCTTTGCTATGGCTACAATGTGCTTAAGAGGGTCGATGCGAGCGGCGAACTTGTTCGTGGCGAGAGGTCGATCAACGAGGCGGAAGCTCTGGTCGTTCAACGGATCTTCCGAGAGTTCTCCAATGGCAAGAGCCCCCGCGCGATCGCGTGGGATCTCAACCGTGACAACGTTCCCGGACCATTTGGCAAGCAATGGTCGGACACGACAATAAGGGGACATGCGGCGCGCAAGACCGGCATCCTTCACAACGAACTCTATATCGGCGTTCTGGTTTGGAATCGGCAACGATTTGTCAAAAACCCGTCGACTGGGAAGCGGGTCTCCAGGCCCAACCCTGAATCTGAATGGATCAAGAAGGATGTGCCCGAATTGCGCATTCTGACTGACGAACTGTGGCAGGCCGTGCGCCAGCGGGCGGACGAAATCGGAGAGCGCTATAAGGCTGTTGCGGACGGTATCCGGGTCTCAAAGGGAAAGAGACTTCGCGACCTGCATCGGCCCGTCTTCCTGTTTTCGGGAATGATAGAATGCGGCGTTTGCGGGGGGAACTGTACCATCATCGTGAATGATCGATACGGCTGCAACAACCACTTTCGAAAAGGTACCTGCAGCAACAATCGTACAATCCGGCGTGAGATGCTGGAGAAACGTGCGTTGCACGGAATATCGGAGCGCCTAGTTTCTGCGGATGCGGTGAAGCAGGCCGTGGCCAGCTACATTGAGCAAATCAATTCCGCTAACCGGGAACAGCGTGCTCAGGCGGAACTGGACCGCCGCAGTTTGGACAAGGTCGAACGCGCGATCGCAGGAATTCTCTCTGCGATTGAGGATGGCATGTATCAGCCATCCATGAAGGCGCGATTGAGCGATCTCGAACAACAGCGGGATGAGCTTCAGCATCGACACGTCGAACATTCGGTGGTGGTTCCGGACATTCACCCGAACGTCGCTGAGCTATACCGGCGGCGCGTCGCATATCTGATTGAGGCGCTGAAAAATCCGGCTCTTCGTGATGAGGTAGCCCAGGACATTCGATCGATCGTTGGGAAAATCATTATCTCACCCGGCCCCGACCGCGGGCAGGTTTACGCCGAGTTGTGCGGAGAACTTATGGGAATTCTCAATGCTGTAAGCAAGGAAGGCGGGGGCGGAGGGCAACTACTACTATACCAACGGGGACTGCGCCCTCCCGCAACCAACGTCGGTATAACTCCGGGAAACAATGTTATACCAACAGGGGAAGCCAGCCCCCGCAACCATCGTCAGTATAAAACCGAAGACTGTTATACTGACGGGGCATCGGGTCCCCGCAACCAATCACCACACGCCCATGACCGCCCGAGATACCTCAGGGCGGCTTTTTGCGTTTTCTCCCTGGCTTGTGCCTCTGGGCAACCTCCCAAGTCCGGCGAAATGTGGCTGGATGCCACCATGTCTATCCGCTGTCGCCGGCCGGATGCCGTTTGCAGCCAGCGGTTCGGCCTCGATACGGGTTCGCCCGGCCGCGCAGCGCCCGAGCCCGCGCCGATCGGTCCGTGCTGCCGCGATTAGCCCCGGAAGACGACGGTACGCCCGTCATTCTGGAAGACGCGATCGTCGAGATGCAGCCGTACCGCCTCGGCCAGCACACGGCGCTCGATATCGCGGCCTTTGCGCACCAATTCGTCAGGTGTGTCCGAATGGCCGATCGGTTCGACGTCCTGGAGGATGATCGGTCCTTCATCCAGATCCGCCGTGACGTAATGTGCAGTGGCCCCGATCATCTTGACGCCGCGGGCGTGAGCCTGATGATAGGGCTTGGCGCCCTTGAAACCGGGTAGGAAGCTGTGATGGATATTGATGCAGCGACCGGAGAGGAAAGCGGCGAGATCGTCGGAAAGTATCTGCATGTAACGCGCCAGGACGACCAATTCCGCTCTCGTTTCCTCGACCAGCGCCTTGATCTGCGCTTCCTGCTGCGCCTTCGTTTCGCGGGTGACGGGCAGGTGGTGGTAGGGAATCGCGTCCATCAGCGACGTGTGAAGCACCTCGCGCGGGTGGTTCGATGCGATCGCCACCACCTCCATCGGCAGCTCGCCCAGCCGCATGCGGTACAGGAGGTCGCCCAGGCAATGGTCCCATTTGGATACCATCAGCAGCACCTTTTTGCGGCTGCGCTGATCGTTGAGCGACCAATCCATCCCGGCCGCGCCCGCGATCGGCGCGAATGCCGCGCGTACCGCATCAAGGCCCGCGTCGCTGCCGGGCCGGAACGCGACCCGCATGAAGAAGCGATCGTTTAGCGCATCGTCGAACTGCTGCGCATCGACGATGTTGGCACCGCTTTCAAACAGGAAGGTGGCGACACGCGCGACAAGGCCGGGGCGATCGGGGCATTGCAGGCGCAGCGTATAGAGTTCGGGCATCATGCGTTCCCCAAGGTGTGCCGGCGCGCGGCGCGTTCGTATCCGTGGTCTGCTGGGCCATCATCAGCATCTACACCGGTGCCGACAAGATTATCACCGCGCGGGCCGAAAAGATCAGCATGCCAGTGGCTTCGGCGCTGATACCGAGATGGACCTACGCAAAATAGCCCGGAAAGAGTTCAGATGCCGACCAGATCAGCGTCTTGACTGGTCATGGGGTGCGCAGCGGAAGCGTTTGACGCTCGCCGCGCAAGTCGCGCAGCCGGGACACCAGCGCCGTCATGTTGACTGGTTTGGGCAGATAGGCCGCATCGGCGAGGTCCGGGGGGAGCGCCGACGCGTCATAGCCGGTCGCGAACAGGATCGGCACGCCGTCCCCGCGCAGGCCGCGGCCCACTTCGATGCTCGTCTCGGCGCCGAGATTGACGTCGAGCACGGCGAGATCGGGGCGCGCGCCGCGCAGCGAAGCGAGCGCGCCCGCCGCGTTTGCGAACGGGCCCAGCACGCGGGCGCCGGCCCGCCTCAGCGCCTCGGCGATATCGTCGGCGAGGTAGAAATCGTCCTCCAGGACGAGGACGGAACAGCCCTCAAGCGATGGTGCGGTCACGATCCGGTCTCCCGTATGTTCGGCAGCGGCGGCGAATTGGTCTGCAGGATGCTGTCGCCGGCGGCGAGCGGGAAGGCGATGCGGCAACGCAGGCCATCCGCAGCGACCGTGAGTTCGCCTTCGCCGCCCAGCTCATAAGGAACGCGGCGGGTGATCAGTTCGGTGCCAAAGCCCCGGCCATGCCCCGCGTCCGCCGGGTTCTCGACCGCGCTCTCGCGCCATTCCAGCGCCAGCCAGTCGCGTTCGTCCCGCCGATCGAGCCGCCAGCCTACCGTGATCCGGCCGCGCGGTTGCAACAGCGCGCCATATTTGGCGGCGTTGGTGGCAAGCTCATGGATGGCGAGCGTCAGCACTTCGGCGGCCTTGGGCGACAGCGAGATCTGCGGCCCGGCGACCTTGACCCGGCTCTCCTCCGCGTCCTGCGCGATCAACTCGTCGCGGATGATGCCCTCCACCGCGACGCCGACGCCCGGGCCCCGCGTCAGCAGCGCCTGCGTGCGGGCCATCGCCGCGATGCGTCCGCTCAGCCGGTCGCGAAACTCCTGCGTGCTGACCGCCGCGTCGCCGCGCTTGACCACGGAGGCCACCATCGCGAGCACGTTGCGAACGCGGTGCTGCAGTTCGGCCAGCAGCACGGTCTGGCGTTCCTCGTTGCGTTTGCGATCGGTGAGATCCTGCCCGATCTTGAGGAACCCCGCGACCGTTCCGTCCGGGTTGCGCAAGGCGATGGTCTGGCCATCGACAAAGACGCGGCCGCCGCCTTTGGTGACGTGCCAGCGGAAGTCCGGCGCCTTGCCGTTGGCGCGCGCTTCCGCGCTCTCGCGCTCCGGGATACCGCTGAGGCGATCTTCGGGGGTGAAGATGTCGGCCATCGTCCTGCCGATCATCTCTTCCTCGCTCCAGCCGAACACCTCGGTGGCGCCGGGAAACCAATCGGTGATGATATCATCCTGATCGGACAGGATGATCGCGAAGCCATGCGCGTTCTCGACGACCAGCCGAAAACGCTCGTCGGTGCGCTCCAGCGCGGCCATCTTGAAGAGCCGGTCGACGATCAGCCCGAGCACCGCGCAATAGGTGCGCAGGAATGCGATGTCTTCTTGGTCGAACGCGCCTGGCGCGCGCGCGAGCGCCTGGAACACCCCATAGGGCTTGCCGCCCGGCAGGATGATCGGCGCGCCGACGATCGCGCTCACGCCCCGCGCGCGCAGGGACCGGGTCGGCGGGGCGGTGTCCTGCGTCATGGCGGGGCTTTCCGGCCCGATCGAACGCACCGCGAAGGCGGTTTCGTCCGCGTCGAGATGCGTGCCGACCATATCCGCCGCCCAGCCGATGCCGGCGCGGACCCGCGCCGCGCCGCCATCCGCGTCGAGTTCTACCACCCTGACGACGTCGGTGCGCAGCGCCCGCGCGACGATGCGGCAGCCTTCGGCAAGGACGGCGGAAAGGTCGTCGCAACGCAGCGCGAACGCGCCGAAATCAGCGAGAAGGCGGTGTCGCTCAGCGAGTTCGTCGCGGCTGGCGGTCATCTTCACCCTTTGATTTCATAGGGATGAAACCCGCTGCGGGCGCAAAGGTGCCGAAAGCCCGGCCATTGCGAGACCCGTCACCATCTCGCACTTGCACAATAGACTCTAATCATCCATATACCATCCACACAGATGGTAGGGCGGTTGCGATGGCGGAAGTTCACGAGTTCAGGCCCAAGGCCGACAGTGAGAAGATCACCATCAATCTCGGCTATGTCGATCTCGGCCATATTGACCTGATGGTGCGCGACGGCTTCTATTCGAACCGCACCGACTTCATCCGCACGGCGATCCGCAACCAGCTCGAACGCCATCGCCAGGCCGCCGAAAAGTCGGTCGTGCGCAAGCGCCTCGATCTCGGCATCAGCTATTTCTCACGCGCGCAGCTCGAGGCGGTGCGCGATGCGGGCGAGGTGCTCGAAATCCGTGTGCTCGGCCTCACCAGCATCGATCCCGAGGTTTCCCCGGAGCTCGCGAGGGCGACGATCGCGTCCCTCACCATCCTCGGCGCGCTGCACGCGACGCCGGCCGTCAAGGCCGCGCTCGCGGATCGCATCGCCTGACCATCGAAGGATATCAACATGGCTCTCAAGACATCGATGGAAGAGGCGCTGCGCCTGACACGATCGGGCAAGCTGCTCGAAGCGACCGCCTTGCTCCGCTCCGCCTTCACGCGCGGCGGCGGTGCGCCGGCTCCGGCAGGCGCGGCCGGCGGCACGTTGATCGAGAACGTCCCGTTCGGGCGGACGAAAGCCGCGCCTGACACGACCACCGCGCCCGGCCGCGAAGCGCGCTTCGAGGAGCGCAGCTACAGCGGCCCGGAGGGGACGATGCACTACCGGCTTTACCGGCCCGCGCAGGCGAGGGCGGGAATGCCGCTGATCGTGATGCTGCACGGCTGCACGCAATCGCCCGAGGATTTCGCGCGGGGGACGGGCATGAACCGGCTGGCGGACGAACACGGCTTCCTCGTCGCCTATCCACGCCAGACGCAAGCCGCCAACGCGCAGAAATGCTGGAACTGGTTCAAACCCGGCGATCAGCGGCGTGATCGCGGCGAGCCGGCGCTGCTCGCCGGCGTCACCCGTCAGGTGATTGCCGAGGAACGTGCCGATCCCGCGCGTGTCTATGTCGCGGGCATGTCGGCGGGGGGCGCGGCGGCGGCGATCATGGCGGCGGAATATCCCGATCTCTATGCCGCGGTCGGCATCCATTCGGGCCTCGCCTGCGGCGTGGCGCGCGACTTGCCGAGCGCGCTCCACGCGATGAAGCGGGGCGGCGGCACGCGCGCGACGGACACCGGGCGGCGGTTCGTTCCCGTCATTACCTTCCACGGCGACCGCGACGCGACCGTCAACGAGATCAACAGCCGCGAGATCGTGGCGGCGGCCGCCGCCGTCGCGCCGGCGCCGCTCACCGCCACGGTCGAGACCGTCCGCAATCCGGCCGGGCGCTCCTACACGCGCGAGACGAGCGCCGACGGGCGGGGCAGGGTGCTGATCGAACGCTGGACGATCGCGGGCTCCGGCCATGCCTGGTCGGGCGGAGACGCATCCGGCTCCTACACCGACCCGGCCGGCCCCGACGCGTCGCGCGAAATGGTGCGCTTCTTCCTCGAACGCAAACGCGCCACCGTCTGATCCTTCCCACGTCGCCGCGGAAAGGGCGCGTGGGCTGCGGGATGGTGGGCTTGTGCGCGCGATATCGCTGGCGGAGAGCCCTCTCCGTCGCGCCAATGCGCGCCACCGCTCCGCACGGGAAGCGGCCCTCTTACGGTGCTACCATCTCGGCGATCTTGGCGCTCAGCGCCTCGATCGCGAACGGCTTGGTAATCATCGCCATGTTGGTGCCGAGGAATCCCGCGCGGATCGCGGCATTCTCGGCGTAGCCGGTCACGAACAGGATCGGCAGGTCGGGCCGATGCTCGCGCGCAACTTCGGCGAGCTGGCGGCCGTTCATGCCGGGCAGCCCGACGTCGGAGATCATGAGATCGATATGCTGGTTCGATCGCAGGATCGGCAGCGCGCCGTCGGCATCGCTCGCCTCGATGGTATGATAGCGCAATTCTTCGAGAACGTCGCCCACCAGCAGGCGGACCGATTGGTCGTCTTCGACCAGCAGCACCGTCTGGCCGTGTCCGTCGATCGCCAGCGGCGGCGTGTCCGGCCCTTGCGCGAGCGGAGCCTGTTCGACCGGCAGATAGATTTTCACCGAGGTGCCCTGTCCCGGCTGGCTGTGGATACGCACCTGCCCGCCCGATTGCCGCGCGAATCCATAGACCATCGACAGGCCGAGTCCGGTGCCCTGGCCGGTCGGCTTGGTCGAGAAGAACGGCTCGAACACCTTCTCCAGCACCTCCGGCGACATGCCCACGCCGGTATCCGACACGCCGATCATGACATAGCGGCCGGGTTCGATATCGGGCTTCGCCGCCGCATAGGCCGCATCGAATTCGACCACGCCGGTCTCGATGGTAAGCTGCCCGCCGTCGGGCATGGCATCACGCGCGTTGATCGCGAGGTTGAGGATCGCGTTTTCGAGCTGATTGGCGTCGGTCACGGCGAAGGGAAGGCCGGGCGCCAGCGCGAAGTCGAGGGAGATGTTCTCGCGGATCGAGCGCCGCAGCAGATCGTCGAGCGAGCGCGCGAGCGCGTTGACGTCGGTCGGCTTGGTGTCGAGCGATTGCCGCCGCGAGAATGCCAGCAGGCGCGCGGTCAAGGCCGCCGCGCGCTGCGCGGAGGCGGCGGCGGCATCCATGAACCGTTCGAGGTCGTCGGTCCGGCCGCTCGCGAGCCGCCGTTTCATGATGTCCATCGCGCCGATCACGCCGGTCAGCATATTGTTGAAATCATGCGCGATGCCGCCGGTGAGCTGCCCGACCGCCTCCATCTTCTGGCTCTGCCGCAGCGCCGCCTCAATCCGGCTGCGGTTCGCCATCTCGGCTTCGAGTTCGGCGGTACGTTCGGCGACCTTCTGCTCAAGCGTGCGGTTCAACTGGTCGAGCTGCTCGCCCTCGCGCCGCAGCGCCTCCTGGGATTCGGCAAGCGCGCGCTCGGCCGCCTTGCGCGCGGAAATGTCCACGACGGTGCCGAGGAAGCGGACGCGGCCCGTGGCGTCGCGGATCGTGCGGCCGCGCGCATTCACCCAGCGGGTGACTCCGTCCTGCAAGCCGATCGTGCGATATTCGATGTTGTAATGGCCGTCGCCATCGGGATCGAGTGATCGCTCGACCGCCGCCAGCGCCCGCGCGCGATCGTCCTCGTGCAGCCCGGCGACGAACGACCCCTGATACGTCACCTCGGCATCGGCCGGCAGCCCGAACAACGCCTTGCAGCGCGCGTCATAGCTCAGCACGTCGCGTTCCGGGTCATATTCCCAGGTGCCGATGTCCGCCGCGCCGCTCGCCAGCCGCAACCGTTCCTCGTTGGTCGCCAGATCGCGCAGCCGGTCGCGCAGGTCGAATTGCCGCTGGCGCGGCCGCATCGCCGAGCGGATCGCGCTCAGCAGCGAGGCGGTGCCGAGCGGCCGTTCGAGCACGATCGTGTTCGACAGCACCTCGGCGATCCGCAGCCGCGCCCGCTCGCTCGATCGCCCCTCGATGTCGCGCCGCGAGGCGAGCAGGATGAACGGTATGTCGGACCAGGCGGGTTGCGCGGCCAGCGCGGCTTGCAGCGGCTCCAGGCCGCCCCGCAACGCCTCCTCGGTGACGAGGACGACGCCGGTTCGTTCGTCGAGCGCGGCGGCGAGGTCCGGCACGCTCCCGCGAACGCATACGTCGTACCCTTCTCCCGCCAGCAGCGCGGACACGCTCTCGGCGTCACGCCCATAAGGCGCGCTGATCAGAACCCGGTGGCCGAGCGGGGCGTGCCTATGGCTCAAGCCGGTCTTCCATCAGCGGATCGTCTCCGCCCCGATATTCGGGCGTGCCCGTCATCACCCCCTTGAACTCGGTCAAGGGCTCCCCGACGCGAACGCCGCGTGGGTCGATACGCAACTCACGGATCGCGTCCTCATGCTGGCCGCCGCGATTCTTGATGACCGAGATCGCCTTGCGGAGCCGCCCACCCGCCTCGAAGAAGCGCAGCAGCAGCACCGCGTCGGCGACATACGAGACGTTGAGATTGCTCGTCATATTCCCGAGCAAGCCTTGCTGCGGGTTGATGAGGAACGTCACGACGCCCTGCTGGCTGAGGTGGGACAGCAACTCGTGCATTTGCAGGATGAGCTGCTGTTCCTGCGGCATCGCCGCGATATAGCCGTTGAGGCTGTCGAGCACGATCATCCGCGCGCCGCGCGCCTCGACCTCGCCGCGAATCCGGCTCGCGAATTCCCCGGGCGAGATTTCCGCCGGGTTGATCTGCTCGATGCGCAGGCAACCGCTGTCGAGATGTTTTCGCAGATCGAGGCTGAACGCCGTCGCCCGCGTCAGCAGCGTTCCGATCCGCTCGTCGAATTCGTAGATCGTGGCGCATTCGCCGCGCTCGCAGGCGGCGTGGACATATTGCAGCGCGATCGTCGTCTTGCCCGTGCCGGCCGGCCCGGTGACCAGCGTGCTGGTGCCGCGCATCGGCCCGCCGCCGAGCAAAGCGTCGAGCTCCGCCACCCCGCTCGCCACCGGCTCGTCCGCATAGTCGCGGTGGTGATCGGCCGCGATCAGCCGCGGGAAAACATCGAGCCCACCCTTGCGGATCACGAAATCATGATAGCCGGCGATGAAATCGACGCCGCGCAGCTTCTGCACCTGCAACCGCCGCCGCGCCGCGCCGAAATCGAGCGTCAACCGCTCCAGCGTGATGACGCCGTGGCAGAGGCTGTGCAGTTGGGAATCGCGGCTGGTCTCCGATCCGGTCATGTCATCGACCAGCAGCACCGTGCCGCTGCGCCCGGCGAAGAACTGCTTGAGCGCGAGCACCTGCCGACGATATCTGAGCGGATCCTGCGCGAGCAGCCGCATCTCCGAAAGGCTGTCGAACACGACGCGCGTCGGCTTGACGCGGTCGACCGCGTCCTGGATGAGCTTGATGGTCTCGCTCAGCTCCATTTCCCACGGATGCAGGATCGACTGATCGCGCGTGTCCCCGAGAATCTCCGCGGCCGAATCGAACTCGAAGATCGCGAAATCGTCGATCCCCCAGCCGTGCGAGGCCGCGACCACCGCGAGTTCCTCCTTGGTCTCGGACAGGGTGATGTACAGGACGGGTTCGCCCCGAGCGACGCCTTCGCGCAGGAATTGAAGCGCCAGTGTCGTCTTGCCCGCGCCGGGCGCGCCTTCCAGCAGATACAGCCGGCTCGCGGGCAATCCACCCTTCAGGATCGTGTTCAGACCGGCATTGCCCGTGGATATGATGGTGTTGCCCGACATTTGCCCGCCATTCGCCAGAAAACACCGATCCTAAACTACGCCCGCCGGCGCGCGAAATCGTTGACTTTGAAGATTCGTCACAAAGCGCGATGATCTAAACTTGGATCAATCGAAAAAGATCCAGCCGCGCGCTTGGGTGCGTGTGGCGACTGCCGTCCCTTTGTCCCGGCTGCCGGAACGTGGCGCGGCGGATCATGCCTGCGCCCGAACCACTTGAGCTTGGAGATTTGCCGCCGCTTCGAATTTATAAATCGTTGAAAAACAACGAATGGTGACCCCTACGAGTGTAGAACTTTTGTCTCAGGCAATGCCGGGACGTCTCTAACTACACTGTAAAATCAATGATTTCTCTTGTAAGGTGTTCGCGGTCGGTCGCTCCGGTTTGCCTGAATTTGGCTCAAAATGTGGGAACGATTGTGGGAACGCTTGCCCGCTGAAAATGTGGGAACGCCCGCAATGCCCAAACAGGGAACCGAACCGATGGCACTTACAGCATTGAAGGTGAAGAACGCGAAGCCCGGTCGCCATGTCGATGGCCGGGGGCTTTGCCTGTTGGTGAAACCGAGCGGCGCGCGGACATGGCTGCTAAGGATGCAGCGGCATGGCAAGCGGCGCGACTATGGGCTGGGGTCGGCGCTGGACGTATCGTTGGCCGAAGCGCGGGACGCAGCGGCGGCGCTGCGCCGTCAGGTGCGCGAGGGAGCCGACCCGGTGGCCGAGCGGCGCAAGGCGCGCAAGGTCATGCCGAGCTTCGAGACAGCCGCGCGCGACTGCTACGAGGCGTTGAAAGAGGGCTGGAAGAACCGCCGTCATGCCAACTGGATTTCCAGCCTTGAGAACCACGTCTTTCCGATGGTCGGAACGCGGCCGGTGGATCAGGTGGACAGCGCCGCCGTGGTCGAGGTGCTGTCCCCCATCTGGCTCACCATCCCCGACACGGCGCGGCGCATCCTGCAACGCATCGGCGCGGTGCTGGACTTCGCCCATATCAAGGGATGGCTTGCCGATGAGGTATCGTTGCGCTCCGTCCGCAAGGGGCTTCCGCGTCAGGTGGACAAGGGCGGGCATCTGGAAGCCATGCCCTATGCGGACGTTCCCGCGCTTATGCAGAAGCTGGCGGCGGCATCGCCCACGACCGGCCGCGATGCCTTGCGCTTCACGATCTACAACGCCGTGCGGTCGAACGAGACGCGCTTTGCCGTCTGGACCGAGTTCGACCTGGACAAAGCTATCTGGACCATTCCGGGCGAGCGCATGAAGGCAGGCGAAACCCATGTCGTGCCACTGTCCGCGCCCGCCGTCGCATTGCTTCGCAAGCGGTGGAAGGAACGCACCAGCGACACCGGCCTTGTGTTCAGCAACGATGGCAAAAAGCCGATCAGTGACATGACCATGACCAAGCTGCTCCGCGATGACGGCATCAAGGGTGTGACCGTTCACGGCTTCCGTTCCGCCTTCACCGACTGGTCGTCGGAGCGGACGCGCTTCCCTAAGGAGGTCGCCGACAAGGCGCTAGCGCACAAGCTGCCCAACAAGGTGGAAGCGGCCTATCGCCGCACCGATTTCTTTGAGAAGCGCCGGAACCTGATGGCGCGTTGGGCCGAGTATCTGGACCGCAAGGGGAAGGACGCCGCCGCCACGGCGTCCGAGCCTATCCCGCTCCGCGCTGCCGCCTGATGAGGTCATGCAGACTGGCCGTGGTGATGCGGGTGGATTTGCCGAACTTCACCGTCTCGACTTCACCGGCCGCGATCAGCTCGTAGAGCTTGGTCCGGCCGACGCCGATCATGCGCGCCGCGTCATTAACGCGAACGCAGATCGGATCAGGAGGTAGGGGCGCGGTCATGGGCGACCCTTTCGGCACCGTTGGCGCGATAGGCGGCGGGATTGGCGATCCAGCGTTGGACGGCGGACTCATGCCAGCCAGCGCCGTGGATGCTGATTGACACTTGGCGGGGAAATGTCCCGTCCGCGATCTTGCGATAGAGGGTGGAGCGGGAAAGGCCGGTGCGTTGCAGAACCGTCTTGAGGCGGATAATCCTTTCACTGTTAGGCATAGCTTAATTTCCGTTTATGGCGTTGGCACAAACCCCCTACGAACAGAATTGGTGGCCGGGATTCGCGGCGCAAGAGCCACCCGACCGAGATATGACGAAGATACAGCTCACGGCGGTCTAAGTGTAGGCAACGGTGGGAAACGGCGGCGAACTACGGCAAACGGTGGCGTATGGCGGTGGACGGCGGCGACCGGCGGTAATAGGTGGTCTATACTTGTACGTTTATTTGCCGATCGTGACAAATAAGCCACGCCATCATGCGACTTTCTGGCAATCAATACGACCCGATGAACTTGGCGTGATTCCGATTCGCACGACACGGCGGAGCCTTCCTTTCAGGTGGCCCGCCATTGCCACGAAACCATGCTGTATCAGTTCATTCCGCCGCGCAAGAGGGGGGGCACTACAGTGCCGCCCATCGCCAACTTAGTAGCAAAAGCGCGAAATCAGTCGTAAATGCGCCAATACAGTCGCACAGAGCACAATCTTGTCCGTTCCGGCAAACGGCCGTCATAGGGCATGGCACATGATGGCCTTGGAAGGTTGCCGTTTGCTCGCTATATTGGCTCCATGACCAAGGCACACGCAGCACCGACCGAAAAGATCGTCCGCGATTCCAAGTCCGGGCGGTCTGTTGTCGTGCGCGGCGTCGGCGCGCTCAAAGGGCATTTGACGCTCAAGAAGGGCGTCGATCTTACCAAGCCCATTGCCTCGCAGGCCATGAAGGGCGCGAAAACGCGCAAGCTCGAACCCGCCCACGCAAAGCACTGACCCCTTGCCGGGAATCCTGCTCGACACGCACGCGCTCTATTGGCTCGTGAGCGGCGAGGAAGATTTGCTTGAGCAAGCCCTGGTCGCGATCGGCGAGAACCAGGAAGCCGGAACGCTGTTTGTGTCACCGATCACAGCATGGGAACTTGCGGTCGCGACCAGGAAGAACCGCGTAGCAGGCCGTCCGCATTTGGGCGACGACCCGCCCGACCGCTGGTTCCGTGAGGCGGTGCGCGTCACGTCAGCGCGGATCATTCCGATCCAGCAGCGGATTTCGTGCGAAGCCGCCAACATCGTGACCGACACCGGGCATAGAGACCCCGGCGATTGCTTTCTGATGGCGACCGCCCGCGTTCGCGGCATACCGATCGTCACGCGAGACGAAATCATGCAGTCGATCGCGGCGGAGAACGGTGGCTATCTGGACGTGATCGCCTGCTAGGTTCGGCATTGATTTCCGTCTCCGCTTCCGCCTCGAATGCGCGCTTGCCTTTACGCTGCCATAGCGCAAGAGTGTTCGCTCCTTCCTCGCCTTGCAGCTTCCCCGCGATGGCGAGGAACGCGCCGTAGAGCGTGGCGCGGTCGTCGTCGGTCAGATCGACCAGCCCGGCCTTGACGATCAGGCCGCCCAATTCGATCAGATGCCGCGTTCGCTCTCGCCGTTTCATCACCCATTCCCGCGTGTCGGTTCGCGCCTTACGTGCCTCAACGCGATGCCGCGCCGCCTTCGAGCGGTAGAGCGCCTTCCGGCTGTTGGTCAGATCGCGGCGCAGACTTGCGTTGCTTGCTGCGAAAGAAGGCCGTGCCTGCCTTGCGCCAGCCCTCCTTTACGGTTGCATCGTTGTTGGCGACGGCACCGAGCAACACACCCGCCAGCAGATCGGCGTCAAGCGCATCGGCGCCGGTTGCCGCGACGAGTTCGCCAAGCTGGCGCACGCGGCGTTCCTTAAGCGCCTTCGCCTTGTCGGCCAGCGCCTTTAGCTCCGTATCAAAGTCGCGCGGTTTACGCATTGCAGTCTCCATTCTTTGCGGATGGAGTGATTCTAGAGTATTGCTTTTCGTAATGCTGTAGAGTCGCCGGGACGTGATGACACCGCCTAGTCCCTGCTCGGATTTTATTCGAGGAGGGCGCGCTTATACGTCGTTCCGACGTGCGCTTCGCAGTAGTAAATGGATGTCGCTATGGCGATATACCATTTCTCCGTTCAGGTCATCGGCCGCGCCAGCGGGCGCAGCAGCGTCGCCGCCGCCGCCTATCGTGCGGGCGAACGCCTGCACGACGAGCGCCTTGACCGGGACCATGATTTCCGCGCCCGCGCGGGCGTCGAGCATAGCGAAATCATGCTGCCGGAGGGTGCGCCCGAACGCCTATCCGACCGCGAAACCCTCTGGAACGAGGTCGAAGCGACCGAGAAGCGCAAGGATGCGCAGCTAGCCCGCGAAGTCGAGTTCGCCATCCCGCGCGAGATGAGCAAGGCCGAGGGCATCGAACTGGCGCGGGATTTTGTGCAGGCCGAGTTCGTGGATCGCGGCATGATCGCGGACCTCAACGTGCATCGCGACATAGACGCCAGCGGCATGGAGAAACCCCATGCCCATGTCATGCTCACCTTGCGCGAGGTTGGGCCGGACGGGTTCGGGGCAAAGGTCCGCCAATGGAACGAGCATGGCAATGTCGAGCAATGGCGCGAGCGCTGGGCCGATCACGTCAATCATCGCCTTGCCGAACTCGACATAGACGCGCGCATCGATCATCGCAGTCTTGCCGATCAGGGCATCGACCTTGAGCCGCAAAGCAAGATCGGTGGTCCCGCGCAGCGCATGGACGCGCGGGGGCTAGAAGCCGACCGCGCCGAGATGCACCGCGAGATCGCGCGGGAGAATGGCGAACGCATCATCGCCGATCCCGGCATCGCGCTCGATGCGATCACGCACCAGCAGGCGACGTTCACCACGCGCGACCTTGCCATGTTCGTGCATCGGCATAGCGACGGGAAGGACCAATATGACCGGGCGATGAGCGCGGTGCGCGGCTCGCCCGACCTGATCGCGCTGGGTAAGGACGGGCGCGGCGATGATCGCTTTACCAGCCGCGACATGATCGAGGCCGAGCAACGGTTGCAGCGCGCGGCCGAGATGATCGCCGAGCGCGAGCGGCATCGTGTTTCGGAGGACGACCGGGAAGAGGCGCTTCGCGCAGCGGCGGCGCGCGGATTGGGCCTGTCGGGCGAGCAGCGCGCGGCGTTCGACCATGTGACCGACCGGCAGGGCTTGAGCATCGTCGTGGGCTATGCCGGGACCGGCAAAAGCGCGATGCTGGGCGTGGCGCGCGAGGCGTGGGAGTCTTCCGGCCTGAACGTGCGCGGCGCGGCGTTGGCGGGCATTGCCGCCGAGGGTCTGGAAAACGGCTCCGGCATTGCGTCGCGCACCATCGCCAGTATGGAACATGGCTGGGCCAACGGGCGCGACATGCTCACGTTCCGCGACGTGCTGGTGATCGATGAGGCGGGCATGGTCGGCACGCGCCAGATGGAGCGCGTTCTGTCCCATGCCGCCGAGGCTGGCGCGAAGGTCGTGCTGGTGGGCGATCCGCAGCAATTGCAGTCGATCGAGGCGGGCGCGGCATTCCGTGCGCTGCATGAGCGGCATGGCGGCGTCGAGATCACACAGGTTCGCCGCCAGCACGAAGACTGGCAGCAGGACGTCACGCGCCATCTCGCCACCGGCAGGACCGGCGAGGCCATTGCCGCCTATGCCGACAAGGGCATGGTCCATGCCGCCGAGACGCGCGAACAGGCGCGCGCCGATCTTGTCGAACGCTGGGACCGCGATCGGCAGGCCAGCCCCGACGCCAGCCGCATCATCCTCACCCATACCAATGCCGAGGTGCGCGACCTCAACGAGGCGGCCCGCGAGGCGATGCGGGCGACGGGCGAGCTGGGCGATGATGTTCGGGTGAAGACCGAGCGCGGCGACCGGCTATTCGCGTCAGGCGACCGCATCATGTTCCTGCGCAACGAGCGCAGCCTTGAGGTGAAGAACGGCACGCTGGGCACGATCGAGAAGGTAAGCGACGGCCACATGTCCGTCCGCACCGATGACGGGCGTTCCATCGCGTTCGACGTGAAGGACTATCGCGACCTCGATCATGGCTATGCGGCCACGATCCACAAGGCGCAGGGCATGACCGTGGACAGGGCGCATGTGCTGGCGACGCCGGGGATGGATCGGCATGGGGCCTACGTCGCCCTGTCGCGCCATCGGGACGACGTGCAGCTTCACTATGGCAAGGATGATTTTCGCGATCAGTCGCGGCTTGTCCACACGCTTTCGCGCGAGCGCGGCAAGGACATGGCGACCGACTATGCGAAGGCCGATCCGGCCAAGGAATTTGCCGAGCGGCGCGGGATCACCTTCGGCGAGCGCGTCGCGGAGATCATGCGCCCCGTGGTCGAGAAGGCGCGCGGGATCTTCGATGGCTTGCGCCTCTCGCTGCCGGGGCAAGATCGCGCGCCATCGGCCTCGCCCGAACCCCGGCGCAGCATGTTCGATGGCCTCGACCTTGGCCGGTTCGTAACCACGTCGGAAAATGATCCTGCCCGCCAGCAGCAGCGTGACCATGACCCGCAGCCACTCCGCGCGGGCGGCATGCGCGGGGCGGTGGAGCGTTACGCCAAGGCGGTGGACGCGATCTGGCAGACCCGCGCGCAGGGCTTGGACGCCATGCCGCATCAGCGGGAGGCGCTTACCCAAGCAAGGGACGCGCTGAACGCGGTGCGGCCCGAAGGGGCATCCGACCTCGACAGCGCGTTCAGGAGCAGTCCGGAGCTTGTCCGCGAGGCCGCCGAGGGGCGCGGCCAGGCCGCCATGCGCGCCATGCAGCTTGAGACGGAAATCCGCATCGATCCCTACAGCCGCGCAGATCGGTTTGTGGAGGGCTGGCAGCAATTGCAGCGTCAACATCAGGAGCTTGTACGCGACGGCGATTTCCGGGGCGCGAAGAGTACCGCCCAGCACATGGCCGACATGGCGAAGAGCCTTGAGCGCGACGCCCAGCTTGAATCGGTGCTGGGACTGCGCAGCCGCGAACTCGGACTGGAGATCGGCCAGCAGATGGGCCGGAGCATCTCCCACGACCTCGCATCCTCCATCCCCTTCGATCATGGCCGCGGCATGAGCCGCTAATCCCCAAGGAGACGACGACATGGACGACGAAGAACAATCGCTGCTCAATGACCCCGAACCCGACACCCGGCCCGATACCGCCGCCGAGGCGTTCGCGGCCTTGTCGCAGCGTGTGGCCGGGATGGAGGAGCGACTGGACGGGCGCATGGCGATGATGACCCGCGCGCTCGAACATATCGCCATCGAGAAGCAGAGCATCGAGATACCCGACTATAGCCCGACCCTTGCCAAGATCGGCGGGCACCTCGCGGCGCTTGCGCCACAGATGAAGAGGTTTGCCGACGCGCCCGCCATGCAATTGACGCCGGAGAGCATGGCCGAGCGTATCACAGCAGCGGCGAAGGCTGCCCGTGAGGGGGACAGGGAGACCATCGGGCAGGCGCAGGAACTCCATCGCCAAGCCTATGCCGACCAGATGCGCGTGATCGGCGCTATCCGCACCAAGCAGCAGCAGCGCCTCCATATGCTCTATAGCGGCATCAGCACGGCGCTGGCGGTATCGCTCCTGTGGCTGGTCTATCCGGGCTGGGCGGCGAGCATCGGCCCGCGAAGCTGGCATTGGCCGGAGGGCACGGCGCGTCGGGCGCTGGGTGACGCCACCGCATGGGATGCCGGTATCCGGCTCATGCGTGCCGACAATCCCGAAGCGTGGCAGGCCATCGTCAACGCCGCCGATATGGCCCGCGAGAACCGCGACGCATTCGCCGCCTGTCAGAAGGCCGCCGCCAAGGTCAAGGCTCCGGTCCAATGCGTGGTCAGGGTGGGGATACCATAATCTCGACTGTGCCGCCTTTAGATGATTTCTCTGCCGGAGAAGTGGCTTCGCTGCATGGCCGCCGCAGAGGCCCTTAGAGCAATGATGCTGAGCAAGTCGGCCCGTCGCTTGATTTCCCTGTTCGTGCCTTTCGACGGATTGGTGGACACGATCTGCGCCTAGTCGTTCTTGGAGAAGGCCCCATACGCGAGTACATCCTTGCGTGCTCCTTCCATCGTGTCGAGCTACCTATGGAACTTCTCGCGCAGGTCGTCAGTCACCTGCTCCTACCGCTGGTGCGCCATCGCATTCGAAATGTTTTTGATCACCACAGGTCTCCGCTGGTGGGCAACAGCGTGTTGCGTGCCAAAAAACGGGACACCTTGACGGCAGCGGCGTGCAAGCCCTTGTGATCATCGGCGATCACCCGCTTCAAACCACGCAGGCCCCGGTCGGCTAATGCGCCGAACATGGGTCGCGATCCTCGCGAACGTCCGTCAGGCTCCGGTCAGGTAATTTTGATGGATAGTCCCTCCCAGCATACGAGAAGAGAATATGACCAGATTGCGATCCCACCCTGAGCGCCATGCCGTTTCCCGGATCGGCTGGCTGCGAGCAGCAGTGCTCGGCGCTAACGATGGTATCGTATCCACCGCAAGCCTCCTCGTTGGGGTCGCGGCGTCAGGCGCCGACAGGCATGGCATCCTTGTCGCCGGCGGAGCGGCCCTGGTGGCGGGGGCCATGTCGATGGCGGCTGGGGAATATGTCTCGGTCAGTTCGCAATCCGAGACAGAAAAGGCCGATCTGGCGAAGGAGCGGAAGGAACTGGCCGAACACCCCCAGTTGGAGCGCCGGGAATTGGCAGACATCTATGTCCGGCGCGGGCTGAGCGATAGTCTGGCCCTGCAAGTCGCGGATCAATTGATGGCCCATGACGCGCTTGACGCCCATGCGCGTGACGAACTTGGCATGTCTGAGATCGTGGCGGCCCGACCGCTTCAAGCGGCTTTCACGTCAGCCATCACGTTCAGCGCAGGCGCTCTTCTGCCCCTCGCACTCGTTTCGGTCTCGTCTCGCCATGGATTGATCCCGCTGATAATCGCGGCCACGCTTCTTTGTCTCGCAATCCTCGGCGCGCTTGGTGCGCGGGCCGGCGGCGCGCCGCTGACACGCTCTGTCCTTCGCGTCGGCTTCTGGGGAGCTTTGGCGCTGGCCGTGACGGCAGGTATCGGGCGCCTGTTCGGTACTGTCGCCTGAACAATGCTCGGCTTGTTTCGGTCGGAGAGGGAATATCGCATAGATGCGCATTCTCGTTATTGAGGATAATGAGCGCTTGGCCCGACTCATGGTCGATGGCCTTCATCGCCGCGGTTTTTCCTGCGATATTGCCCTTCGTCTGTCGGCTGCGGACGATGCCATGGCGAGCGCCATCTATGACGCGATCATCCTCGATCTGGGCTTGCCCGATGGTGACGGGGTCGCATGGCTCGCCGCGGCCCGTCGCTCTCGCAATATGCCACCCGCGATTGTCCAGACCGCGCGGGGCGCACTGGAGGACCGGGTCCTGGGGCTTGATGCCGGGGCGGACGATTATGTCGTCAAGCCGGTCGAGGTGGAGGAACTGGCTGCCCGGCTTCGCGCTTTGCTGCGGCGACCGGGTCTGAGGGCACAGACGGTGGTCGAGGTCGGCCCGCTTCGTTTCGACACGGCGCGCAGAACGGCGCATGTCGGCGATCACGAAATCGATCTGTCGCGCAGGGAGGCCGATCTGCTGGAACTGCTGATGCGCCGTGCCGGGGCCGTGGTCCGCCGGGAGGTGATCGAGAATGCGCTCTACAATTTCCATGAGCAGGTGACCCCCAATGCGGTGGAAGCCGCGATCTCGCGCTTGCGGCGGAAGCTCGAGGATGCCCGGATGCGCGGCGTGCTCCAGACGATCCGGGGTGTCGGCTATATTCTCAAGGACACCGCCGCATGATGCGCAGGAATTCGGTATCGCGCAGGCTCATTCGCGGCCTGGGTAAGGTCGGGCTGGTCGGCACGCTTCTACTGCTCGCGGCGGTGGTCTTTTTCTATCGGCTGACCTTCAGCCATCTCGAGGCGAGCGCCGCCCTGCGACGCGCCATCCTGGAGTCGCTGGAACATGTGGCGCTGCCGGTGGTGGTGCTCATGGTGCCGGTCACCGTCCTCGGCCTTCGGGTCATCAGGCAGGCCTTTGTTCCGCTGGAGGACGCGGCCGCGAGCATTGAAGCCGTCAAGGGGCATGAACGCGGGTTCCGCATCGATACCTCGCAAATGCCCCAAGAGGCGCTGCCCTTTACCGGGGCGGTGAACGATCTTCTGGAACGTCTCGACGAGGCGGCGAAGCGGCAGGAAGCTTTCGCAGCCGATGTCGCGCATGAATTGCGCACGCCTCTGGCGCTGCTGTCGCTTGAACTCGACCAGATCGATCATCCTCATGCCCAGCGGCTGAAAGGCGATGTCGCGGCAATGCGGCGCCTGATCGATCAGTTGATGCTTCTGGCCCAGATCGACGCCGCGGCCTCCGCGCAGGTGGCGCCGGAACCGATTGGACTTGTCGAGTTGGCGCGCGATGTCGTCAGCCAGGTCGCACCGACGATCCTTGCCGAGGGCAAGATGATCGCGCTTGACGTCGATGGCGAGGTGCCTGTCATCCGGGCACGCACGGAAGCGATTGCGGCGGCGCTGCGCAACCTCATCGAAAACGCTGTCCGCGTGACGCCAATTGGCGGCACGGTCCAGGTCTTCGTTGGTCCCGGAGCAGCGATGGGCGTCAGGGACGAAGGCCCGGGTCTCGATCGGGAGCGCCTGCGCGATCTCGTGCGCCGGCACCGGCGCGCCGACCATGCGAGCAAGGATGGTGCGGGCCTTGGGCTGGCTATCGTCGACCGGATCATGGCCGCGCATGGAGGCCAGTTGGCAAGTGACCCAGGGCGACGCGAACTCGTGTTGCAATTCCCTGGGGTCTGAACACACCCGTCGTTGCCCCTCCGTCAGGCTTCCGTCAGACTCAGTGCCTAGCCGGGAGATATGCCCAGTCGAAAGATTCTGTTCATCGGCGCCGGAGCGCTCGTTGCCATTTTTGGCGGGACTGTCGGCTATCTGGCGCACTATGACCGCGTGACGGCGCCGACCTTGCCCTCATCCTCGCCGACCAATCGTGAGCCGGTCGCATTGGCCGCGTTCCAGGCACTGTCCAAGGCCCGCTGCGATTATTGCCATACGCAGGGCGCGGCGCTGCCATTTTATGCCGATGTACCAGGCGCCCATCAGTTGATGCAGCGGGATCTGGTGCAGGGCCTGCGGCATTTTCGCATCGAGGCCGTGCTGAAGGCACTGCAGGACGGCACGCCACCGCCCGAAGAGGATCTGGCGCGCATCGAATGGGTGACACGGCAGGGCCGGATGCCGCCGTCGCCTTACACGTTGATGCATTGGCGGGCGAGGCTTGGTGATGCAGGCAGGAATGCCCTGTTGACCTGGGTGGCGGCGACAAGGCGCAGATATTATGCGTCTGCCAACGTTGCCCCGCAATTCGCGGTGGAGCCGGTTCAGCCAATCATGGAGGTATCACCCGGCGATGCCGGGAAAGTTGAGCTGGGGCAGCGACTGTTCTTCGATACGCTGTTGTCGGGTGATAATAGCGTGAGTTGCGCGAGCTGCCACGGGCTCGGCAAAGGCGGCGCGGACGGTCTAGTGACGGCCACCGGCATCCGTGGGCAAAAGGGGCCGATCAATGTGCCCACCGTCTTCAATGCGCTGTTCAACAAGGTACAGTTCTGGAACGGCCGGGCACCGACCCTGGCGGCGCAGGCTGCTGGCCCGGTGATGAACCCGCTGGAAATGGGCTCGCACACATGGAGCGGAGTTGCCGCGAAGCTGAACGCGCAGCCCGGCTATGGTGCGGTATTCCTCAAAATCTACGGCCCGGGGCCAATCGACGAGCATCGCATTACCGACGCGATTGCCGCGTTTGAAGTAACGCTCTCCACACCTGGAAGCCGCTTCGACCGCTATCTGCAAGGCGATGCCCGGGCGATCAACGCAAGCGAGAAGCGCGGTTATGCGCTGTTCAAGGAGAATGGCTGCGCTTCGTGCCATGTCGGCCAATCGCTGGGCGGCCAAGGCATGGAGATCATGGGGCTGAACGGCGATTATGTCGCGGCGCGTGACGGCAAGCCGACCGATGCCGATCTCGGCAGATATACGGTCACACACGCCGCCCAGGACCGCGCTCGCTTCAAGGTGCCGAACCTGCGCAATATCGCCCTGACCGGGCCTTACATGCACGATGGCAGCGCGAAGACACTGCCCGAGGCAGTCAGGCTCATGGTGCGTTTCCAGACCCCGAAAGGCACCCTGCCAGATCAGGATATCAACGATATCGTTGCGTTCCTGAATACCCTTACCGGCACCTGGCAAGGCAAGCCGCTGGCAGCCAAGCCCGAGGCAAAAAAATGACCGCAGTGGTGCTTGCCTGCCTGTTGCTGCAATCTCCGTCATTGGCCTCTTCACCGGACAATGTGCAGACAGGCCCTGCGCAACAGACAAGCCCGACCGAGACGCTAACGGACAGCATAATGCCGAAACCGGCGGGCCAGACATCCACGCCCCCTACGACAGAGCTGGAAGCGACATCGCCCTTGCAGGGTGATCAAGGTGAGGGGCAGAACAGCATCGTCGTGACGGCCATCCGCCGCGAAACCCCCGGCGATCCCCTGCAATCGGTCAACATCAAGTCATTTGAAATGACCTATACGGTCGATAAGGCCGTTTTCCGGTCTGTCGCGCTTGCTTACAGGCATGGATTGCCCAGGCCGGTCCGCAGCGGACTACGCAATATTCTCACCAATCTCAATGAGCCGGTCGTGTTCGCCAACTATCTGCTGCAACATCATCCCGGCAAAGCGGCGGAGACGTTCGGGCGCTTCACGATCAACTCGGTGATCGGCGTGGCGGGCCTGTTCGATGTGGCGAAAACCCACAGGTTCAATCTTCCGCATCGCCCCAATGGTTTTGCCGATACGCTTGGCTTTTATGGTGTAAGATCTGGGCCGTTCCTCTATCTACCGCTGATTGGTCCATCGAGCGCGCGCGACCTGTTTGGCGATGTCGTTGACCGACTCACTTTGCCCTTGAGTGTGGGGCGCCCCTTCAACAGGCTGGCCTATTCTGTCCCGACAACCGCGATCCGGCTCATCGACCGGCGCGCTGAATTCGACGATCGCCTGCAAAGGCTGCACGAGGATCCGGCCCATGCCTATACGACGTCGCGCGCCCTCTATCTGCAGGCGCGTCAGGCAGAGATTGATGCGCTGCATGCTCGACATCGCTCCGAATAACTCGACGAAGAGTCGGCCGAGAAACGATCGCTGGCAGGATCGGCAGAAACCGCGCATCGCCGCGCGATCGCCTGCGAATGAAATCAATGTGGCAGCATGCGCCTGAGTGTGTTGTCGCGCAGTCCATAATGATGAAACAGGGCCGCCGCAGCATGAAGGCCGGCCAGCAGGATGATCGCCCAGCCAACAAGGTCATGGGCCTCGCCGATCGTCCCGGCGAAAGCCTTGTCGGGCGGGAATGCCGAGGGAACAGCGAACAGCCCGAAAAAGGTGAAGGTTTCGCCTTGCGCCCAGCGGAACAGGAAGCCCAGCACGATCTGGCCAATCAGCAGGGCATAAAGCAGATGGTGCGCGCCCTTTGCTGCCCAATAAGGTATCTGCGATTCCACTGCCGGGAGGCGACGGCCACGGCTGACGCGCCAGACGATCCGCAGGATCAGGACGGCCGCCAGGAGGATGCCCAGCGAAATGTGTAGTGCCTCAAGGTTATGACGGGTGCCGCGCGGAAAGAAGCCCCAGGATTCAGCTAGTGCAAAGAGCGTGACGACAAGCAATGCCGTCACCCAATGGAAGGCGATCGTGAGAGGGTCATAGCGTAATTTCTCGTCGGTCATGGCCTGCTCCTGCACCGTATCGCTCATTCCTTATTTTCCTTTTCCTCGTCCGGTGCCCAGATGCTGTGGGAATCGATCTGAAGCTTGAGGAGCGCGCGATCCGCTTGCGACCGCGCGTCGATTTCATAGCGACGCGCATCGTTGGCCTGGCGCCGGGCATAGAGCAGATCGGCGAGGTCGATCTGCCCGAGCTGATAGCCGCGTTCGGTCCGGCGAACAGCATCGAGGCTGCTCCGCGCAGAATCCTCGGCGCTTCGCCAGGCTTCGAGGCGGGTCCGCGCATTGGACAGGTCGGTATCGGCAATCGCGGCGATATTGCGCTGGATATTGGCCAGTTCGAGCCGGGCGGCGCTCGCTTCCGCAGCCGCCTGGTCTGCCGCACCCCGTCGATAACCGCCGCCAAACGGTATCGACGCCACGACACCGGCGCCTTTCTCCAACCCGCCTTGCTCGCTGAACACGCGGATACCAAACGATGGATCGGCGATCCGGTCGGCACGCACCCGCTGAGAGACGACGCCCAGGCGCTGCGCCTCCCGATCAGCTGCACGGATTTCGTGGCTGCGCTGGACCACCAGATCCCGCATCCTCTCAAGGCCCTGCGGTGCAGGGCCGGGAATGGCGAGATCGGGCGGTTCCATCGGAAGCGGCAGGTCGGGAAAGGTGGCTGCCAGCGTGACTCTGGCCTGTTCCCTCGCCGCCAGCGACGCCGCTGCCTGTGCCTTGGCCTGGGCGAGTGCCGCCGACGCCTGGTCAAGATCGAGTTCGGCCGCATCGCGCAGCGCCACGCGGCGACGAAGCGCAACCAATGCCCGCTCGAGGCCGCCCACCGCATCTCCGTCGTTTCGATACTGGCTGCCGGCGGTCAGCCAGTCATACCAGAGACCCGAAAGGATGAGCGCGGTCTGGTGGCGGGCGTCCTCCATCCGGTTTTCGGCGACTTCGATTTCGAGCGCGCCGGCCTCACGGTCGAGGGAGGCTTTGCCGGGCAGGCGGAACGCCCGGGTGATGGTCGCGTCGAACTCGTCACGGCCACCGAACCCATCGACATTGCGGCGGACATAGCTACCCGATAACGTCACTTCATGCGGACCTCTCGCGAGCATTCCGCTATGCGCGCGGGCTGCCGCAACCCGTTCAGCAGCGGCCTCGACAGTCGGATGCCTGTCGAGTGCCTGGTTGACCTGTTCGGCAGGCGGCAGGTCTATCGTTTGCGCCCATATTGTGCCGGGAATGCAGCTGCTCAGGAGGGCGACAGCAAGGGCGCGAGGTGTCATGCGGCTCTCCCGTGCGTCAGGACCGGGACGGCGTGCCAGCGCACCGGCAGTTCCCGCTTGGCCGCCGAGACGGCATCGACCAGATCGGTCAGCGACTTTTCATCGACGATAAGCTCGACCGCGTGACGGCGCAGCAGGCCGGATACCTGTTCCGCCGTGCTGGCATCGGCATAGTCCCAGCCTCGCACGGTCTTTTCGGAAATATGGACAGGCGTCTGAGAGCATGCACGAAGGGTATCCGTGACGATCTCGGTGTCCGGCAAGGCGCAGTGGAAAGTCAGCAGGACGTCAGCCATTGGCGATTTCCTCGGCGCCCTCGCCAAACCGCGCGAACAGGATCGGCAGCAGGATGAGCGTCAACAGGGTGGATGTAACCAGCCCGCCGATCACGACGATCGCGAGCGGTCGCTGGATTTCCGAGCCGGGGCCGCTGGCGAACAGCAAGGGCACCAGGCCGAAGGCGGTGATGCTCGCGGTCATCAGCACCGGCCGAAGCCGCCGCTCGGCGCCCAGGCGCACGGCGTCCGCCATGCGGTGCCCTTCGGCGCGCAGCTGGCGAAAATAGGATACCAGCACGAGGCCGTTGAGGACGGCGATGCCGAGCAGGGCGATGAACCCCACCGATGCCGGGACAGAGAGATATTCGCCCGAACCCCAGAGCGAAACGATTCCCCCCACCATCGCAAAGGGTATGTTGACGAGGATGAGAGCAGACGCCCGAAGCGAACGCAGGGTGGCAAGCAGCACGAAGAAGATCAGCAGCAGCGCCACCGGAATCACCAGCATCAGCCGCGCCGAGGCCCGCTGCTGGTTTTCGAACTGCCCGCCCCAGACGATGCGATATCCCGATGGGAGCTTCACCTTCGCGGCGACCGCCGCCTTGGCCTCGTCCACATAGCCGACCAGATCGCGGCCGGAGACGAAGGCCTGCACCAGCGCGAAGCGCGAACCGTTCTCGTGATCGAGCTTGACCGGGCCTTCGGTGCGCCGGACCTGCGCCATGTCGCTCACCCGGGCGAGGATGCCGTCCGGCGTGCGCAATTGCAGATCGGCGAAGCGCGCCGGATCGGAGCGCAGACTCTCGTCGCCGCGGATCATGATCGGCACGCGCTTCTGACCCTCGGCAACAATCCCGGCGCGCACGCCCTCCGCCTGGGCACGCAAGGCATCCTGCATCTGATCGATAGGCATGCCGTAACGGCCTGCCGCCGCACGGTCGATGTCGAGCTGGAGATAGTCGACGCTGTCGTTCGCGACCGTCAGCACTTCGGACGCGCCGCGAACGCCTGACAGGGCATGCTGCACCTGCCCGGCAAGGGAGGCGAGCGTCCCCAGATCCGGGCCGAAGATCTTGACCGCAAGATCGCCGCGCGCGCCCGTCAGCATTTCCGAAACGCGCATCTCGATAGGCTGGGTATAGCTTGGCGTAATTCCCGGTAATCCGGCCATGGCCTTGCGGATCTCGCCGACCACGAAGGCCTTGTCGCCGCGCCATTCCGATTGCGGCTTCAGCCGCACGAAGCTGTCGGTTTCGTTGGGGCCCATCGGGTCCAGGCCGATCTCGTCCGCGCCGACACGAGCGATGACGTCCTGGACCTCCGGTACGGTTCGCAGCACGCGTTCGGCGGCCATATCGCCCTGGATCGACTGGTCCAGATTGATCGACGGCAATTTGGTGAGCTGGACGATCACCGAGCCTTCATCCATGGTCGGCATGAACGCCTTGCCGACGGCGCCGTAGGCCATCCCTGCGATCACGAGGCCAGCGACGGAAAGGCCGTAGACCAGCGCCTTGTGGGCGAATGCGGCGTCCAGCAGGCGGCGATAGCGTGGCGCCAGCTGGCGCATCACCCATGGCTCGCCGTGATGCCCGCTCCTGAGGCCGAAGGAAGACAGCACCGGAACCAGCGTCAGCGCGAGCAGCAGCGATCCGGCGAGCGCGAAGATGATGGTAAGCGCCACGGGCGCGAACAGCTTCCCCTCCAATCCCTGCAAAGACAGCAGCGGCAGGAATACGAGCGCGATGATCGCGATGCCGGCCGATACCGGCACGACCACCTCGCTCGCCGCCTGGAAAACGAGGTTCAGGCGTGGGCGGCCTTCCTCGCCGGGGCGCCCCAGCCGGTCGACGATGTTCTCCACCACGACCACCGCGCCATCGACCAGCATGCCGATCGCAATTGCCAGCCCGCCGAGGCTCATCAGGTTGGCCGACAGGCCCATGCCGCGCATGAACAGGAAGGTGATGAGCGCGGCCATCGGCAACGTGACGGCGACGATGGCAGCCGCGCGCCAGTCGCCGAGGAACAGGATGAGGAGGACGACGACCAATATGGTCGCCTCGATCAACGCCTCCTCGACCGTGCCGACGGCTCGCTCGATCAGATCCGAACGGTCGTAAAAGACATCGATACGCGTGCCCGCCGGGAGTGCCTTCGTGACCTCGGCGAGCCGCGCCCGTACGCCCTCAACCACCTGCCGGGCATCGGCGCCGCGCAGGGCGATCACCAGGCCCTCCACCGCCTCGGCCTGCCCGTTCTTGCTGACCGCGCCATAGCGCGTAAGGCTGCCGGTTGCGACGGTCGCGACGTCGCCCAGCCGGACGATCCGGCCGTTCCGGCTGACGATGACCAGCGACCGCAGATCATCGACAGTGCGGATCGCGCCCACGGCCCGGACGATCAGCGCCTCTTCGCCCGATTTCAGGCGGCCGGCCCCGTCATTGCGGTTGCCGCTTTCGATCGCTGTGCGCAGGTCCGCGATGGAAAGCTGCGCGCCGGCAAGCGCGACCGGATCCGGCCTGACCTCGAAAGTGCGGACATAGCCGCCGAGCGCGTTGACATCCGCGACACCGGGAACCGTGCGGAGGGCCGGACGGATGGTCCAGTCGAGCAATTCCCGCTTCTGCTGAAGCGACAGCGGACCTTCGATGGTGAACATGTACACATCGGACAGCGGAGTCGAGATCGGGGCCAGCCCTCCGCTCACCGACGCAGGCAGGTCCGCCATCACGCCGGACAGCCGTTCGGCGACCTGCTGACGCGCCCAATAGATATCGGTCCCTTCGGCGAAATCGATCGTGATGTCGGCGATGGCGTATTTCGCGCTCGATCGGAGGATCGCCTGATTGGGAATGCCGAGCATCTCCATCTCGATCGGCGTGATAACGCGACTTTCCACCTCCTCCGGCGTCATGCCCGGCGCCTTGAGGATGATCTTCACCTGCGCCTGGGCGATATTGGGATAGGCGTCGACGGGCAGGTTGATGAACGCCCAGACGCCGAGTCCCGCGACCGCCAATGCAAGGGCGATAATGAGCAGCCGCCAGGACAGGGCTGTCGCGACCAGTGAACGCAACATGGCGTGCTCCTAGCGCGAGAGGGCGAGCGCCTTCAGCGCGCTCGTTCCGGTGGCGACGACTTGCTCACCGGGCTTTAGCCCCGACAGGATCACCACCTGGTTTCCGGCCGCCGCACCGTGCGTGACTTCGCGGATCGCAAAGCCACCTCGCACCGCCACGAACACGACATCCTTGCCGTTCACGACCGTCACGGCCGCCTCCGGCACAATCACCGCGCCCGGTGGTGCGGAGTCGAAAATCGTCAGACTCGTCGTCCGCCCTGAAACGATATCCGGCCCGGCAGGGATTTCAGCCTTCAGGCTCGCCGAACGAGTCGCCGGATCGATGGTCGATCCCACAGCGATGACGGGACCGCGGATATCGGGGGCGATCTGGACGATCATGCCCGGATGCACCGAGCCGATCAGACGTTCGGGCAACTGGCCGACCACCTCGTAGCGACCGGCCGCGTCGATGACATAGGGTGCGGTCGTGCCGTCCACCGCAGTTCCAGCCTGGATGGCGGCGGAGGTGACGCGTCCGGCGATCGGCGCGGTCAGCGTGTAGGTGCCGCGCTGCCCGTTGCCGTTGACCCTCTTCAGGATGCGTGATTTTTCCGAGGCATCGGCTTGAACCTCGACGGTCATTGCGTTGGCCTCGTCGGCACGCGCGCCCGCGATGATGCCTTCGCGACTAAGCTGTGAGAGGCGGGCGGCATTCGACCTTGCCACGCCGAGGCGCGCGTTGGCGCGGGTGAGATCGGCCCCCAAGGTAAACATGTCGCGGCTGGAGACGATGGCAAGCGGTTGACCCTGCCGGACGGTCTCGCCCTCCACCACGAGCGTTGTTGCCACGACCCCAGGGAAAGTCGCCGCGACCGCGACGCGCGCGTTGGCCGGGGGCTGGATGATCGCGGGGATCGTCGCGATGGGAACCCGGTCCGCCAAGGTGACCGGCGCGAGGTGGATGCCAATCTGTCCAGCGTGACTTGCATCGACCGAAAGAATGTTCGGCGTTCCCGATCCCGCACGTGGGGAGGGGGGTGCTTTGGGCGAGGCGCCTTCCGTCCCGGTTCGGCCCGCGACGTACCACAGGGCGATCAGGATCAATCCGGCGGCAGAGGCAGCGACAAGCAGGTAGGTTCGTCTTTGCATCCTTCCCGGCTAGGGAGCGAATCTGACCGAACCCTGACGAAAAAGACCGCTAATGATTAGGGAATGAACGAGTTCCATCGCGAGTTGAGCGATCGAATTGTGGAGACATTTTGTGGCCACCTCGCAAATGTCCCGTTATGTTCCGAATCATGCCATCAGTGCCCACAGAAAATGTGGGAACGCCTGTGGTATCGGATTTCGTGATTTCTCAAATTATCACGCAAAATGAACGCGATAAATCGCTTGACTGGTGAGCCAGATTGTTCACGTCTCGAACTTTTTCTTGGTTCCATCCGTGGAGTCTCGAAAATTGGTCGATCGCTATCGGGCCGCGATACAGGATGCAGCCTAAGCTTTGCGCGTCATTTCAAGGTGGGCAGGGCCGCGCCGTTCGATGACAAATCCGGCTGGGCAGTGAGTTCGGCAGTTCAGCACTCTTGCGAGTGTGTGGCACATCCGAGCGGTAGCCAAGCCGGGGCGGATCGTTCGGCGCTTCAGGTGGAGTGACGTTCAGCAATTCAGCGCTCTTGCGAGCGTTTGGACACCCAATATTGCATTTCACATTGTCAAAGAGCAACCGCCAGTGAACTTGCTGGAAGTCCGATTGAAAGCATTCTGCGGCAGTTCAGCGCCCAAAAAGGTCCTGTGGCACGTCCGCTGTTTGCCTCGATGTACGGTGTGATGCGCAGGCTCTGTCGAACATTCAATAGGTAGGGCATTGAGATGCCGAATGAGGCATTCAGTTGCCGATTTCGGCGCATGCCTGCCGCTGAGCGGGGCAAAGGCACCCTGTTCGACTGGGCCCCACCTCTTTCCGAGCTGATTGTGTTCTCGGCCTGACGGGGCCTTTCGGCATAACGGCAAAAAGTGTGCGCTGCCTGAGGCCCCTCAAGCGGAGTAGCGAGCCTCAAGCAGGTTATCACGCGGCTGACTCCCGAAAGCAGCGCCATGAACAGCCGGTTCCTTCCGGCGCTGCGAAGCAGCGAGGGGCATGTAGTCGTCGAGCAATCTCGGCGCACGCTCGTCCTAACGCCATTCCATGAGATCAAAGAGGAGCCGGGCCAGTTCGTCTGCGGCTGTCGCCTCCCCCAGCGATCACGTTGCCTGACCCGAATTTGTCACACGCAGAAACTAACGAACACTTCGTTACTAACTGTCCTGGGGACCGTCATGATTCGCGCGCACCACCTGCTACTCGCCTCGACGGCTATTCTATGCATACCGTCCAACGCATTCGCTCAGACAAGCCAAACTGGTGTTCCGCAGGATGGCATACAAAGCCAAGCTGACACTCCCCAGAATAAGGCCGATCGGCAAGGCGATATCGTTGTCACGGGCATGCGCGCCTCGGTCGAACGCGGCATTCAGATCAAGAGAAATGCTGCGCAGATCATCGACACCGTGTCGGCGAGCGAAATCGGTCAGTTGCCCGACTTCAATGCGGGCGACGCGCTTCGCCGGGTGACTGGTGTAAATACGCTACTCTATCAAGGTGAGCCGCGCTTCGTGATCGTGCGCGGGTTGAACCAGGGCTATAACGATGTTCTCGTGGATGGGTTCGGCCTCGCGTCAACCGACATCAACATGGGGATGTCCACGACCAACGGCCGCCAGATTTCCATGGAGGTGCTGCCGGCCAACCTCGCGTCGCACATCGACGTTATCAAGTCGGCGCTGCCGGAAACGGAAGGCAATTTCATCGGCGGCCTCGTCAACTTTGCAACGCCGAGCGCATTCGACTTCTCCAAGCCGACGCTTTCGGCGGCGGTGAACGGCGGGATCGCGCTTCAGGACAAGGGTGACGGTGGCAATCATTTCGGCGGCCAGGCGCAGATTTCCGGCGCGACCCGCTTCGGCAGCGACCAGCAGTTCGGCATCTATGTTTCCGCGACTTATTGGCGGCGCGAAATCAACGTGCCGCAGGAGGAAGCGGGCAGCACGCGACTGTTTTTCACCGATGCCGGCAAGCAGACAAGCGCCTATGGCGGCAACGGCTATGGCGTTCCGGCTGGTCGGCTCTACTATAACTATCAGAACACCCGGCAGCGCTTCGGTGTCCAGGGCCGGCTCGACTGGCAGCCCAGCGACCGAGTGAGCGCCTACCTGACCGGCTATAACTTCTATCAGCAGGAAGATTCCAACCGCGAGACCACCAACGCGGCGGTGCAGTCCTCGGCCACCGTCAGCAATCAGACGCCAACCTCGGGCACACTGAGCAATGTGCAACAGACAGAGCAGCTCGGTCGCTACATCTGGAAGCGCAAGGTCTATGGCCTTTACGGGCGGGTCAAGGCAGACCTCGGCAATGCCTGGGCGGCGGATTTCGGCGCGAGCTGGAGCCATAGCTCGGTCAACAACCCGCAGATCAGCGATACCTACGTGCAGAACGGGCTGGCGTTCAACTATGATACCAGCGGCTATGCGCCGATCTTTACCGCTGTAAATCCAGCGCTTGCCAACGATTACAGCCGCTACAACACGACCTCGCGCACGACCCAGCAATATTCGCTGTCGTCGAACCGCTATGACATTCAGGCCAATATCGGGCGCAATGCCGGCAAGGACGACATGGGCTTTGGCGTCAAGGCCGGCGTCCGCTTTGCTGCGACCCGCCAGTCCGTGAGTCTTTATCAGGTCGATTATACCGCGCTGCCCTACACGCTTGCCGATGTCGCCAAGGGGGCGGGTCTCTGTGGCTACCAATGCGATACGCCGATCCCGGCCATCGACCCCGGACTGGAAGATCAATTCTTCAATCAATACAGTTCCGCCGGGAAAACCACTGTCAATGTTTCGTCGAACAACGGCGGCACCTACAGCCTGGCTGAGGATATCTGGGCGGGCTATCTGCAAGGCCAGTATCGTGCCGACCGCCTGCTGGTGATCGGCGGCGTCCGGTTGGAGGGAACCAAATTCTCGTCCAGCAGCACGCAGGCGACCAATGGCGTCTTTGCCCCAATCAGCGCCAACTCCTCCTATTTCAACGCCCTGCCGTCGCTGAGCGTGATCTTCGATACAAGCAGCAACAGCAAATTGCGCTTCGGTGCCAGCATGAGCATGGGGCGTCCGCCGTTCAGCGCGCAGGCGCTGCATGGCGGTGCCCTGAATACGACCGCCAATCCCCCGACGCTCAGCTCCGGCAATCCCGATCTCAAGGCCCGCGAAGCCAAGAACCTGGACCTGAGCGAAGAAATTTACTTCGATCACAACAGGGGCATGTTTGCCGTTGCCGGGTTCTACAAGTGGATCAAGAACGAGATTTATTCGTTCGGGCAGCTTGAGAATATCGATGGCGTTTCGCAGCCGGTCCTCGTGACCGAAATGCGAAACGCGACCGGGATGACGCGGACCTATGGCCTGGAAGTGACGGCATCGCATGAGCTGAATTTCCTGCCGGCGCCATTCGATGGCTTCGGAATCAGCGCCAATGCCACGTTCACCCGCGCCCATTTCCCCATCACGCTCAGCGATGGTTCCCTACAGGTGCTGAGCAACCTGGCCGGCCAGCCGGGGCACATGTACAATGTGTCGCTCTATTACGACAAAAGGAAGCTGCATGGCCGGATTGCCTGGAACCATCTCGGGAATCTCTGGGATGACCGCTATCCGAACTTCACGCCTGCCGGCTTCTACGCCAACCGCATCCAGCAGGCGACCAACAACGTCGATCTGCAATTGGCCTACGACGTGACCCGGAATGTCTCGGTCAGCTTCGATGCCCAGAACCTGACCGCGCAGGGCGCGTCCTATCGCTTCGGCTATTCGCAGGAATGGCTTCAGTCCACCTGGAAGATACCGACGCAAATTCTGTTCGGCGTAAAGGTGAAGCTGTGACCCAGCGCAGAAACCTGCTCAAGGGCGTCGCGGGCGCGGTCCTCGCCGGAATGATGGCGGATCGGGTGGGCGGTCAAACCCGTCCCCTCCCGGATGTCGGGCGCAAGTTCTCGAGCGACGGGCGCGTGCTGCCCTTCCTCGGAAACACGATCATCTGTCACTTGCCGCAGCAGGGCGAGGGATCGGAGGCATTCGACGCGCTGCTCGACATCTACCGCGAGCTGCCCGGCGATGCCTGGACCCGGAAGCTCACGGCGACGCCGCCTTCAAGCTATCACATGACCGTATTCGGCGGAGCGGACGACAGGGACAGACGCTACCCGGTTTGGCCGGCGGGCCTGCCTCTCGATGTGCCGATCGAAGACTGCAACCGGATATTGGGAGAGCGGTTGAAGAGTTTTCGACTTGGGGAGGACGCGCCGCCCTATCGGATGCGCGTCAACCTGGCTGAACCACCGGCCAATGAGAGTCCGCTCAATATCCGTTTGTTGAGCGCCGACGAGGATACCGAGCAGCGGCTACGGCGGCTGCGTGATCGGCTGGCTGTCACGCTTGGCATCCACGATTCCGGGCACGATAGCTATCGCTTCCACGTCACGCTTGGCTATCTCGTTGCCGATCTCTCGACCGAGGAGCACGCAGCTTATCGGCGTTCACTGACGCGTTGGAAGCAACTGCTGGCCCAACGGGTGCCTGTCATCACCCTCGGAGCGCCCGAGTATTGCGTGTTGCGCGATATGTTCGCGTTCAAACGGCAGTTCTTCCTGGCTTGAGCAGGATCACTTGAACGGCGATTTGGAGCGGTCTCAGCCGGGCAACCGAGCAGGTCGCCCCCAGGACTTTCCAATTTCAAATCTGGACATGGAAGGGGTTTTCAACCAACAAAGTAGCATAAAGTTAGTTTCGGGATTTGCTACCGCCATGCCTCGCCGATCCTTGCCGGAAAACCCGCGACCCGCGTTTGGAAGGCCTGCCCCGTTTATGGACCCCTTTCGCCCTCTGTCGCCAAACGAGCGCCAACTCCTGATCTTGCTTCGGCAGCAAGCCCCGCTGTCCCGCGCGGAACTCGCGCGGCGGACCGGCCTCGCGCTTCCCACCGTCAGCCGCCTTGCCGACGGATTGATGGGCGACGGCCTGATCGTGGCCGAAGAAAAGGTCATGATGGGAAAAATGGGCCAGCCAAGCCTGCCGCTCAGCTTGGCCGAGCATGCCGCCTATTCCTTCGGTGTTTCGGTTCGCGCCGACGGTTTGTCGGTCAATCTGGTCCATCTTTCCGGGAAGGTCATCGCCGATCGCACCGAAATCCACGATGGTACCTCGCGTGATGGCGTCGTGCAGCGGATAATCGGCTTGATCGGCAGCCTGACGTCGAGTGCGGACGTCCCGCCGGATCGCGTGTGTGGCATCGGGCTTGCCCTGTCCGGTTTCTTCATGGCCGATCCTCGGCGCATCAATGCGCCCTTGGGCATGGAGGCGTGGGCGGCCGCCGATCTCGAACAGCTTTTGCGCGACGCCCTCGGCCTGCCCGTTCTCATTGAAAACGATGGGAGCGCCGCCGCTTTCGGGGAATATCTTTATGGCGAGGGACACGGGTATCCGAGCTTCGCCTATCTCTATGTGGATCGCGGCCTGGGCGGCGGCGTTGTTCTGGACGGGAAGCTGATGCGCGGCCGGCGCGGCAACGCCGGGGAGTTTACCGGCATGTTGCGGCCGGAGGAGCGGAAGAACCGACCGACACTCACGCTGCTGCAAAGCCTGCTGGCGGACGATGGCATCCGCTTTGACAGCATCGCGGAAATGGTTCGCGGATTCGACCCGGCATGGCCGGCGGTCCAGCGATGGATCCAGACGACTACGCCCGTCGCCAATGACATCGTTTCCGCGATCGGGGCCTTGGTCGATCCAGATGCGGTTGTGATCGGAGGGCGGCTCCCTCCTATGCTCGCTGCTGAATTGGCCCGCAATCTCCAATTCCATAGCGTTCCCGTACGGGGAGATGAGCGGCGCTTTCCTGAGATTTTGGTATCTACGCTCACGGGAGATGCTGCTGCCCTGGGTGCCGGAGCGCTCTGCTTTGGTCGCTATTTCCTCTAGATTTGCCGCCGTGCCAGTGGGAGGCTAGACTGCCAAGACGCGACCAGCACCCAAACAAATCCCGCCAGGATGGAAGGCAAGACCATCGCGCTGACGAGCAAACCGCTATCTTTTCCGCGATAGTCCGCCGAGCCGAAATGCTCCCGCTGCTCGCGCACCTTCCCGATCGGCGCACTTGCTCGTCTTCACCAGCGCGTCACAAAGCTGGTGTCTGGGAAAGCGTTATCAGCACGGAAACGGGAGGCGCGACATCCTTGGCCAGGCGGACAATTGGCGATCGACCATGGTGTATGGCCTCGCCCATCTGGGCAAGAGCCTGTTCTGGTATTCGAGCGAGATCCTCTTCGCGTATTTCCTCACCGAATATGTCGGCCTGTCCGCCTCCCGGATGGGCATGGTGCTCGCGGCCGGCTTCCTGGTCAGCGCGCTGATCGACATCGCCATGGGCGTTGGCCTGCGAAGATGGCTGGCGGCACCAGGGTCGGCAAGCCGTATGCAACTGCTCGGCGCCGTGCTGTGTTCGGTGGCCCTCGCGCTGGTGTTCCTGGGTGCGATGATACCAGCCGAAGCGCGCTTCCTTTACGCGCTCGGCGCAGGCGTGACGTTCCGGTTCGCGTTCGCGGCCTATGACATTCCGCAAAATGCGTTGATGGCACTGGCGACGCGCGATGCGGACAGCCGCTTTCGCGTCGCATCGACCCGGATATGGTTCAGCGGCGCGGCGACCCTGATCGTCGCCGCCGCGGTCGGCCCCGTCATCGGTATGCGCGGCAATGCTGGCGGGTCCTGGCTCCTGCTGGGCCTGACCGGGCTGTTCGCGCTCGTGGCGATCAGCAGCGCCTGGCTGCTGTTCCGGCTGCTCGGCGACGCGGAGGCAGTGGTCACGCCCAAGCAGCATCCGTCGCCGAGGGGATCGTCGCTGCCTGCGGATTTCTGGTGGCTGCTGTTCGTAATGTTCGTAACGTCGATGTTCACTCCCGCCTTTTCCAAGCTCGAACCTTATTACGCAACTTATGTGCTGCGTTCCGCCTGGTGGGGCGGCATCGTGATCCTGCTCATGGCGACCGGCATCTTCGCCGGACAGCCTTTATGGGTGCACCTGTGTCGGCGCATGTCGTTCGGCGCGGTGATGTTGATCGCTGCGGTCACACAAATTGTGGCGCTGCTTGTCTTCTGGCTGACCGGCGCATCGGCGCCCGCCATCGCCGCAGCGGCGGCATTTGCCTTCGGGCTCGGTAACGGCGGCGTCGGCATGGTGCAATGGGCGGCGTTCAGCGCGTCCGTGACTCGCCTCGGGCCCGATCGCGCCGGCCTCAGCTACGGCCTGTTCGCCGCGACCGGCAAGGCCGCGCTGGCTGCTGGCGGCCTGCTGCTGGCGGCAGCCCTGGTCCGGGTCGACCTTCGCGGAACCGATGGGCTCGATCTAATCACGGTCATGATGGCGATTTCGTTGGCCGGCGCCATTTCGTGCGTCATCGCGGCGATCGGCTTACATGCCTGGGCGGGCCGCGCGGGCACGCGAGTTCCGCTCTGACGCCGATTCAGCGCATGCAGTTTAATTCGCTTCGCAGCGAACTAACAACACGCGCCGGAGCGGCACATCAGATCGGGGACGGACGGTCAACGATGAAGGCCGTGACGTCGCAGATAGCGCAGCAGCGCCTCGGGCTGATTGGTCAGGATGACCGTGAACCCCTGGCCGATGAGCTTGCCCCACACACCGTCCGGATCTTCCAGTGCCGTCGCATCGGACACGCCCCCGGCCTGCTCCGGCTTGAGCGAGTTGACCCATAGGCGGGCAGACTTCCGAGCCGCCGCGGCAACTTCCGGCGTGAGGAAGGCCGGGTTCTCGAAATTCAGTTCGAAGCCGACCGGGTGGTAGCGCGCGTAGCGCGGCAGCAGCTCGCCGAGCGCCCGGGTACAGAAGGTTCCGATCTGCATCTTGGCGTCGCAGGCGAAGATCACCGGCATAAACATGGACCGGGACGCGAATTTGCTGTCCGCCAGCGCCGGGACAGCGGGGTCTTCCTGCATCTTCATGACGACCTGATCCGCCATGCCGGCTTTTTCAACCGCCTCGAAGACGCGCTCCTGCACGGGATCCTTGGTATCCATGTTGATGAGGATATGGCCTTTGGCGGCCTGCAGGGCTTCCTCAAGCGTCGGCACCTGGCGATCAGTCAACTCGGTCGCCTTACGGCCACCATCGGCAGGCTTGAGCCGGAGCTTGCGGATCTCCTCGAACCTGATCTCCGACACCTTCCCGTGGCCATCGGTCATCCGATCGACCGTGGCATCGTGCATCAGCACGAGCTTGCCGTCCGACGTCGCGCGGACGTCGATCTCGATCATGTCGATGCCCAGCGCGATGCAGGCGCGAATGCCGTCGATCGAATTTTCGGACGCCTGCTTCCAACAGGCGCGGTGGCTGGCGACCAGGACGCCCGGAAGCGTCGGGTCGCGCAGCAACCGCTCGTTGGAGGCGAGCGCAGTGTCTTTCGCCACCGCGCCGACTGGAAGCATCGCGGCCATGACGGCAAGCGCCGCAAACGAAAGGTCCTTCATATCGCCTCCGCTGGTCAGAATGACGCCCGAAGGCTGAATTGAACCGTCCGTCCCGAGGTGAACAGGCCATCGGTCAGGCTGGGGTCATAGACCCATTCGTAGCGGCGTGTGTTGAGCAGGTTGAGAACGTCGACTGTCGCCGTGATGCCTTTGAGCAGCTTATACCGGGCCGAGAAGTCCAGCTGCCCATATCCCGCACGGTATTTGATCCCGTCCGTCACATTGGGGGCGGCGCGAAGATATTTGCTGCGATAATTATAGGCGAGGCGGGTGCTGAAGTCGCCGTCCTCATAATAGCCGATGATGTTGACCGTGTTCTTCGAGTTGTTCTGCAACTCGTAGGTGAGCGTCGTGCCGCTCACCGTCTGGCTGAAATTGCTGTTGGTGAAGGTGTAGTTGGCGACCATCCCAAGGTGGCTGAGCGGTCCAGGCAAGAAAGTGAAGGGTTGCTGATAGCTCACCTCGACGCCCTGGAGCCACGCATTATTGCCGTTGACCGGCTGCGTTTGCACGTAGGTCTCGCCCTGATAGGTGACGGGCCCCGAAGCGGTCATGATGAAGGATTCGATGTCCTTGTAGAAATACCCCACCGAGAGTTGGCCGCCCTTCCCGAAATACCATTCGGCCGACACATCGACCTGGTTCGCGCGGAAGGGCTTGAGGTCGGGATTGCTGGCGGAAATGGTCTTCGCGTTGTCGTCGATCACCCGATAGGCGGCGAGATTGCTGAGGGGCGGACGAGACATCACCCGAGCCGCTGCGGCACGCAGGAACAGGCCGCGGGCAAGCCGGTAGCGCAGGTTGAGGCTCGGCAGCACGTCCGTATAGTCCGATTGGACATCGCGGAGCGTGTAGGTTTTCGAGGTCTGGTCATATTCGGTGCCGGTCGAGCTCAGCGAGGTGTGGACGACCCGGACGCCGAGATTGGCCAGCCAGCGACCTTGCCGGTAGGTCGTCATGCCGTAGCCGGCCCAGGTCTTCTCATCGACATCGAAATAGTTTGTGAGGTCCTCGGCCGACGAGACGTCGAGATACTGGCCGTATCGCTCATAGGCCTTGTCCTGGTCGGCGATCGCGAACGAATGCATGGAACCGGAGCCGTCCATGAAGCCATCATAGGTCGTGCCGATCAGCGAGAAGGGCTCGTTGACCTTCGTCTTCTTGACGCCGTAACGCTGGCGTGTCCGTTCCTCTTCCTCGAATTTCGTGCCGATCTTCAGTTCGACATGGGGGAAGATCGGGCCTTTGAGTTCGAGGCCGGCCGAAAAGTCCTGGTCGCGCGTGTAGATGAGGTTTCGATCGGCCTCGGACGTCGTGAATTTGTTCGGGTCCGCGATATCGGTCGACGTGATCTTGTAATATTGAAAGTTGTCGCCCGTCGTATCGTAGGACGCAGGCCCGGTGGCGTCGCCGAAATAGACATATTCATCGGAGTTTTGCTTGCTTTCGCTCCTGGACGCGAAAGCCTTCAGCTTCCAGCGGTCGAACTTATATTCGGCGCTCAGCGTGCCCTGATACATGGTCGACTGATTGGTCAGGTAGTGGTTCTCGGACCGTTGCGTGACCGATCCGAAGGAAACGGACCGGACCGCATTGTTGGTCGGGTCGACATCGATATCCAGGACCGTCTTGCCCGCAGGGAAGTTCCAGATCGGGCTATCGCGCCAATAATTCTGGCGGAAATCGGCATAGATGCCATCGGCAAGAATGGTCAGATTGTCGGTCGGCTTCCATTCGACGCGGCCGGCGGCAGCGATCCGGCGCACATCCTGTTCTTCATGGATGAGCCGGGGATACATGATGAGGGCGCCCGGATAATCGACCTTCTTGTCGCCATTGACGTCGATATTGGTGGCGGCCCAACGAACCGAGTCATAGGAGTCCGAGGCAGCCGAAAACTTGCCGACGGTGATCGCGCCGACCACACCGAGCCGGGACGTGATCTGTCCGCCGGCGACCGCGGAAACTTCGGGATCGAGCTTGCCCGTGATCTCGTTATAGTTTCCCCCAACTGAGACGGTGAACAGCCGCTTTTTCAGGGAAAGAGGGCGAAGCGTCTCGAGCGCGACGGTGCCACCGACGCCGCCTTCGACCATGTCGGCGGTGGGCGACTTGTCCACGGTGATCTTCTGGAAAAGTTCGGCCGGCAGGATGTTGAAATTGAAGGTCCGGCCGTCGCCGTTGGTCGGCGCGGACTGACCGTTGATCGTCACCTTCGTATAGTCGGGCCCCAGGCCGCGGATGCTGATCTCGTTGCCGACGCCGCCGGCATAATCGCGCGTGATCTGGACGCCCGAAATGCGCTGAATGGCTTCGGACAGATTCTTCTGGGGAAACTCGGCGATGTCTTCAGCGATGATTGAATCGGAGACGTTGACGGCATCCCGCTTCGCATCCCGCGCGGCCTCGACGCTCTCACGATAGCCGGTCACGACGATATCGGAGCCGGGTTTCTGATCGACGCCGTTCGCCGCGTCCTGCGCCCTATCGGCGGGCGGCGCGTCGTCGGTCGACTGCGCTTGCGCCGCTTGCACTGTGGCGATCACCGCCAACCCGCACCCCATCAAAAACCACTGTCGCATCGTCACACCCCATCGAGTCGTTGAGCCGATTGCCCGGATGCAGTGCCCTTACGAGGGGATTGTGACACTTTAAATTTAAGAATGCAGATAAATATTAAATGCCGAGGCCGCGCGCGATGGCGCCTCGACATTTTATTGCAGATATATATTTAGTAGGCCAAATTCGGCCAATATCGCCTTAGGAGACTGTGTGCGCCCGCAACCCGAGATCCAGCTTGCCGATGAGCAGAAGCGTCTCATTCACCTCCTGCGCGCGGAGGCCCCGCGCTCCCGCATCGAAATTTCGCGGCTGCTGAACATCAACAATGGTGTCGTGACGCGGCTGAGCCGCGAGCTGATTTCCTTGGGCCTGGTGTCGGAAGCCGGAGCCCAGGCAACGCCGCGCGGCCGGCCGACCCTGCCACTCTCTCTTCGTGCCGACGGCGCATATGCGATCGGATTGGCGACCCATCCTGGCCGTGTCGACATCTGCGTCCTGGATTTTGGCGGCACGCCGCTCGCGCAGCACAGCGTTCGATGGGACGAGGGAGAACCGGAGCAGTTCGCCAGGATGGTAGCGCAGGAGGTCGAGGCCATCACCGCGCCATTGCGGCTGCGCCATTCGCGATTCCTCGGTTACGGCGTCAGCGTTCCAGGTTTTTCGATAGGGTCGCAAGCAAAGCGCCACACGGTCGAGCGGATGCGATCATGGCGGGATGTCGACCTGTCGCACCTGCTGGGCGAGATCCTCGGAGGGCCGGTCTGGATCGACAATGACGCCAATGCGGCAGCCGTTGCCGAATATTATGATGACGGCAGCGCGACGGGCGCCTCGATGCTGGTGCTGTTCCTCGGCCATGGCGTGGGCGGCGGGTGCGTCGTGGCGGGGCAACTCTTCTCGGGCGAGCATGGCAATGCCGGTGAGATCGGCATCCTCTATCCGCTCGACCAGCCGCGCCCGTCCGCCATCGATCTCGCCAGGCTCCTCCAGTCGGAGGAGGGCAATCCCATCGACCTGTTCAATCTCGCCTCATGCATCGACCGCCACCCTGAGACGGTGCAGACGTGGGTCGCCCGAGCTGCGCAGCAGCTAGGGCTTGCCGTCCTGAGCGGCATCGGCTGGTTCGATCCGGCGACGATCGTCCTCGCAGGCGTGCTACCAGCCCATGTGCTGGAGGCACTCGCCGCACAGCTCAATTCCGTCGACTGGGCGAAGAAGCTGGGCAGGTCCGACACCCCTGCAATCCGCGCTTCGCGCCTTCAGGGACAGGCGGGGGCGATTGGCGCCGCGTTCCTGCCCATCCATCACATGCTCGCGCCGGAGACCGGGTTCGGTCTTCAGCGGCAGCTATAGTTGCTCCGACAGCGACCAGAAGAGAGCGAGTCCGGGACGGTGACGATCCCCTGTGCGACACGACGCCGCGGCGACACCGGATCAAGAATCATTGGCGCATCGGCTTGGTCCGATTACGAACATCGAACCATGAGCAGTCCGTCACATTCAGCATCCCGCATCATCATCGCCACGCCCCGTGCGATCTTCCGCGCGTTCGTCGATCCGGAGGTGCTCGTGAAATGGCGCGCTCCGACGGGTATGGAAGCGGAACTCCTGGCTTTCGATCCGCGCCTCGGCGGCGGCTACACGATGGCGCTGCGTTATCTCGACGCGAAGGGAAGCGGCAAGTCGACCGCCGACACCAATATTGTGGTCGCGCGCTTCGTCGAGCTGGAGGCTGAAGAACGGATCGTCGAGGCGATCAGTTTCGAAAGCGCTGAACCGGCCTTCGGCGGTACGATGCGGCTCACGACCACGATGAAACCGGTCACTGGCGGAACCAAGGTCACTTTCCTCGCCGAAGAAGTACCACCCGGCATCAACGACAGTGATCATGTCGCCGGGATGGAGTCCGTGCTCAAGAATCTCGCCAACCTGCTCGAATAGGCCGCGCCCCGATGGAGGATTATGTGTTCGTGACCAAGCTCGCTAGAATCCGTGCGCGCCATGGTTCCGAATCGCGAGACGACAATGACAGACGAGAACACTGAAGATTATGTCGGTAAGCTTCGTCGCGCGCTCGTGAAAGCCATTTGCGAAGCCTCAGTACCGGAGCCGGACCCTGCCACCGGCGCGCGCGGCGATACGCTGTATATTGGCACTTCCGAAGTCTGCGACGCGCTGATCATCGTCCTTGCCGAGTTCCTGGAAGGTGTGCCGGGCCTCGAAACTCCAGCCCACATTCGGGCCATATCAGACACTGTGGCCAAGAAGCTGCGAAGGGCGATCCCGGAAATCCGAGCGATTCGTGCCAGAACCGGTGCCATGCCGCCGCCGTCGATCATCATCCGCTCGCACTGAACCCCTAATGCCAGTGGTCGAACCGTTCACGGACACGCATTCCGTAGCGAGCAAGACCACCGCATGGGCATGGAATCCGCCCTCAAGAATTCCGGCTAACCTGCTGGAATAGGCACCTACGGGGGAACCAAGCTAGCCAAGCCGCGGCCTTCGTGCTGAGCCGCCCCTTGGCGCTAGATCGAGGAGAGAAGGGGGCGGGGTGATGGAGTCGGTGAGCCGGCATCACGTCACCCTTTCCCGGAACCCCTACCATGGCTGTACATCATAATCCGCTTCTCGAATCCGCCGGCAAGAAGATCGTCGAAGACCTCGGGGGACGTTGGCACGCCGGCAAAGGCATGTGCCGCTGCCCTGCCCATGGCGACAAGACCCCAAGTCTCTCCGTGCGCGTCGGCGACAAGAGCCTGCTCTTCCACTGTTTCGCCGGCTGCAACACGCTCGACGTCCTTCAAGAGCTTCGCGTGATGAAGATGGCGGTGCCCATCGACGGCTCGGCCACCCCATCCACGAACAACGATCCCGCGGGCGATCGAATGCGCGCGCGCGCCCGCGAGCTTTGGGACGAGGCACAACCGATCGCCACGGGGATCGCCGACCGCTACCTGCTCAGCCGAGGCTTGGAGATGCGGCCCGCCGCACTCCGCTTCCATCCGCGCACGCCCTTCGGCCCTGGCCGCTATCCCCGGCGCCGGCCGTCGATTCTTGCCGCGGTCGCCGAGCCGGGACGCTTCACCGGGCTGCAGCGCATTCCCCTGGAGCCGGACGGGTCCGGGCTCGCGCGTGACCTCCCCGAACCGAAGCGCGGGCTGGCTCGACCGCTCGGCGGCGCCGTCCAGCTCTTCCGGCCCGGACCCATCCTCGGGCTCGCCGAAGGGGTCGAGACCGCGATGTCAGCCGCATTCCTGCTCGGCATCCCGGTCTGGGCGGCACTCGGCGCAGAACGGCTCCACCAGATCATCATTCCGCGCATGGTCGAGCGGCTCCTTCTGCTCCCCGACAATGATCGTGCCGGCAGCATCGCGGTCGGACGGGCCGAGACCGCCTATGCCGGCCGGCCTTTCGATCTCGATCTCGAATGGCCCTGGTTCGGCCTCAACGATTGGAATGACGTCCTGCGCCGACCCGAACTCTGGGAGGGGAGGGAGGGGGTGGGTGGGGTGCGGTTGGCTGCGTGATTGGCACACGGCGCCGCACCTGGAGACCTACCATGACCAGAACGAACGACCAGAAGACGGCGCCACGCATCATCTATGTGCGTGCGCTCGATTGCGTGCGGGCCGACGACAATATTCGCACCGTCAGCAACGCCGCCCGCGACGCCGAGCTTGCCACCCATATCGGCAAGACCGCCATCGTGATCCAGAACCTTGTCGGCCTCGCCATGCGCGGCAAGGACAAGGGCAAATATGCGATCTACGCCGGCGGCCGCCGCATCGATGGCGTCCATGCGAGCATCGCGGCCGGCGAACTCCCCGAGGACTATGAAGTGCCGCTGCTCCCGGCGCGCAGCAAAGCCGAAGCACTTTCGCTCAGCCTGGCGGAAAATTTCCATCCGCTGCCGATGAACCCGGCCGATCAGTGCCGCGCCTTCCAGACCGTGATCAAGGCGGAAAAGATCGCCGCGGCCGACCTGGCGGCGCAGCACGGCATGTCCGAGAAATTCGTGCTCGGACGGCTTCGCCTCGCCAACCTCGCGCCTGTCGTCTTCGAGGCGCTGCGGATGGGCGAGATCACGCTCGACATCGCCAAGGCTTATGGCTGGACCAGTGACGCCGACCGGCAGGCCAAGGTCTTCGAACAGATCAAGAGCAGCTACTCGCGCAGTGCCGGCGAGATCCAGCGCATGGTGACGGCCGGCTCCTACAAAGGCGGCGATCCCAAGGCCCGTCTCGTGGGTCGCGACGTCTATCTGGCCGCCGGCGGTGGCATCGATGCCGACCTCTATTCGGACCACGACACCGAGACCTGGCGGGACGGGGCGCTTGTCGACCGGCTCGCCGACGAGGCCATGGCCGTCGCTGCCGAGGAATTGCGCCAGCAAAGCGGGTTCGCCGAGGTCCGACCGCTCGCCGCCGCCGTCATTCCCTATCTCGACACCTATCAGCTTCGCACGATCGAGCCCGAGCCGCTGCCGATGTCGGAAGAGGCTAATACGCGTCACACCGAGATCGAGGCGGAACTCGCCGAGATCGAGAAGGCGGCCGAGGACGAAGACGCTTACACCGACGAACAGATCGCGCGGATCGAGATCCTCGAAGCCGAGCGTGACGAGTTGGTCCAGACTGGCTCGGAACTGACCGAGGCACAAAAGGCCTGCTCGATCGCCTATGTCCTTCTCGACAAGGACGGCAAGCCGCACCTCCACACGGAATTCTATGCGGACCCGACCGCCGAGGATGCTGATGAGGACGGCTCGCCCGAGGACGGCGACGGTGACGACGAAGGAGACGAGCAGGACGCCACGCCTGGCGACGCAAGCGAGGATGACGACGACGAGGGTGGCGACGCGATCGGCTACAGCCAGAAGCTGCGCGACGAGATGGCGATGATGCGCAGGACCATCCTCTCCCTCCATGTCGCGAGCGATCCACAGTTCGCGCTCGATCTCGGCACGTTCATCATGGTCGACGATGCGTGCAAGAAGGGGTGGAACGGCATGCCGAGCGATCTGCGCGCCCGCGAGCCCTCGCTTCCGGTCAACGGCTTCCAGGACGACTCGCCCGCCGCCCAGGCCTGGAAACAGCTCGACGATGCGCTCGACCGGTCCTGGCTGGATCACAAGACGCTCGAGGCGCGCTACGACGCCTTTTGTGGCCTTGCTGACGAAGCTCGGGCGGCATGGCTCGGTTGGGCGGTCGCGCGCACGCTTCATGCGACGCGCGATGGCGGCACCGGTCGGTCGTTCCTCGATCATCTCGGGACCAAGCTCGGGATCGATTCGGCCAAATGGTGGCGCCCGACCTTCCGCAACTTCTTCGACAGGCTGACCAGGTCGAAGATCCTCGATCTCTTCCAGGGGATCGGCGGGCTGGAGCTTCGGAGCCGCTATTCGGGCTCGCGCAAGATCGATCTCGGCACCTCGGCGGAGCGGCTGTTCAGCGGCGAAGCGATCATCGAGCCCGAGGTTAAAGCACGCGCGATCGTCTGGCTGCCCGAGCCGATGCAGTTCCCGTCGCTCTCGGCGGCCGGGGACGAGGAGGCGCTGGATGTCGTGGCCGGCACCAATGAGCCGATGTCCGATGATACGGACGCGGACATCGTCCTGGTCGACACGGTGGTGACGCCGATCGATCCGGATGCGGCCGACGTCGATCTCGACCCGGTCACCGAGCCGGCGGGCGTCAACGACGACGCGATCGACGACCTGCCCCAGGCCGCCTGATCGAAAGCTTCTGCCGGGGATCATGGTCTCGCACCATGGTCCCCGGCGGACTTGTCCGATGGCCATCGAGATCGTCATAGGTCTGCCCCACCTCAATGAGGGCCCCATCCTCGCGCGCGCTCGCCGCATGGTCCAACCCGCGCTCATCTCTGCGAACGCGCTGTCCCGCTGGTCGAAAGCCAAAGGCTGGCCCGAATGGCGCGGCTGGCGGCTCGCGCAGCTTGCCAATGCCCAGGGCCTTGCCTCGCTCGACCTCGATAGCGCCGGCTTCGTCGCCATGAAGCGCTATGGCGGTTATGCCTGGAGCGTCGACGATTATTTCCGTCTCGCGACCGCCTATCCCTTCAGACGGATCGCCAGCCTCGATTATTGCACCGAACACGAGATCGCCGGCGATCGCGAAGAAGTTCTCGATCGAATCTCGCGCACCATCCGGGCCAATCGCGACTGCCGAGATCGCGCCCGCGATCTCGGCCTCGCGGACCGCTTCATGCCCGTATTGCAGGGTCGAATGCCCGCCGATTACGAGCGCTGCGCCGAAGGCCTGTGGTGGTCGATGCAGCCCGGCACCGTCGTCGGCGTCGGCTCGATGTGCCGGCGCGAGATTGCCGGTCCGAACGGCCTTGTCGCGGTGGTCGCGCATCTCGACCGCATTCTTCCCACCGGCGTCCGGCTCCACATCTTCGGCGCCAAGGGCGCCGCCTTGCCGTGGCTCAAGGATTTCGGCGAACGGGTCGCCTCGATCGATTCCCAAGCCTATGGCATCGCCGCGCGCCGCGACGCGCATCGGCGCCGCGTCTCCAAGACCGACGCGCTTGTCGCCGAGCATCTCCAGCGCTGGACGCGGCTCCAGTTTCAGCGCCTGCGCGAACCGGCGCGGCGCGCGGCGCCCATCGTCGCGCCAGCTATTCCCGAGCTGACCCTGGATCCTTGGGAAGTCGCCATCGCCGAAGCGCGCGCCGAGATCAGGGCGCTAATTGAAAGCGGCGATCTTGAACATGACGAGATGACCATCGGCTGGATCGAGCAATGGGCTGCCGATCTTTACCGGACGCAACTCGATCGGGCTGACGCGTGAGCCACGCCTCCACTCTCGTCCAGGTTCGATCGCCGCGGCACCTTGTGGCTTGGGCACCATGATCCATGCCGGGCATGTTCGTCATCGACTGCGCAAACGCGGGCCCTTCGGCGAGGACTGAGCTCGCAACCAGCAGGGGAGATAATGCTCTCGTGACAGAGCGTCTATTGCGGGGAGGAGAGCGGCTCAGCGCCTATTTGCAAAGCCCAGAATTCGACCGCCGCAAGGAGGAAATATGCCAGGGGCAGCCAGTTACCTTGCAACTCTGCTTCCCGCACTCTGAGTATATATCCTCCGCGGGAGAATATCGCGATCTCTCGAAGTGGGAGATATACACGAGCCGCAGACGCGGTGCGATCAAGCAGCCTATTGGCGACGATACGGGCCACGCGCCCGTTTCCGTCTAGAAACGGGTGGCAGTTTGTCAGGGCCACGAGCGAGACAACAGCGTCAAAGCTGCGCGCGCGGGTGGCCGGAGCGGCAATCGACGCTTCGAGCAGTTGAAGCTGTATCGGCACGGATTCGGCAGGAGGGTAGACAACAAACCGGTTGCATCGATCCGGCCGATTGCGAACCGGTTGTCCCCGCAGCGTGCTGATGCCCACAGCCCCGTACGCGATCTCGCATAGGACCTCGGTCATGCTTGGCCGCCCGGTGCCCTTCATCGATGCGCTGAGATCATCGAAGTGACGGTTCAGCAATGAGAACTCGCTTCTCGAGCGGTCCAACGCCAATTCCTCGGTGACCGGCGGAAAGAGGGGCGTTAGTCGATGATGTATCCCCCGAATGCCCTCGAGAGGCGCGGGAAGCGAACGGTCTAGTCCTGCCCACGCGTAAGACTTGGTTCTCTCAGCCAGGCGCTCGACAGCCTCATCGATCCGCCAGAGAGCGCCGCGAGTCTCCTCGGAAAGTTGATCGAAACGCGGCAAGTCCAGCGGCCGGCGCTCTCTTGCGCGGGGAATAGCTTCCGGCAGCACGCTTCGCGTCAGACCAATGCAGGGCAGAAGGTCTTCACCACGATGACCGCGCGCAGCGCCCCGCAGTCGCGGCTCGGAGACCGCGCCGCATGCAGGATGTTGCCCGGGAAGTGAACAAGCCTGCCCGGGCGCGGGAACACTGCTTTGACCACATCTTCGCCACTCGGATCGAAGAACAAAGTCTCGCCCCCCCAGTTTGTCTTCCATTCGGGGTGCGCATAATAGATCGACGTGAAATGCCCTGGCCGCTCACTATCGGTGTGTGCGTGACCGTCCGATCCGAAGGTGTGCCCGTTTGCGTAAACGCGCACCGGTATATGGCCCGGAGCCAGGTTGTCGCGAACATGCTGCCAGAGGGCGAGAACCGGCGCCATCAGCGGCCGATCTTGGAGCTCAAACTCGCAGGACGCCTCTGCCTCCTCATTGTCTCCGGCAAAATGGGAATGCCAGAAATGGTGCGCGGTCTGGGTCGGTGAGGCCTTCCATCCATATCTCCAGATGTTGCGCTCGGTCAGCGCAGTGAGGCCGTCGCGAAGATGTTTCGGCACGAAGTCGTCAAGGATGCTGATCTCGCCGGCGCCGCTGTTGCCCGTGACGACCGGCGTCACCGCGAGCCGCCGGCTCGGTATGACGTCGAAGCCGAACGCTGCCTCGATCTCTTCCATCGCAAGCGGCAGGAGCAATGGCTTCACCCGGCGAAACAGTCCGACATGCATGGACCGTTGCATAGCGCGCATGCGCGGCAGCTGCTCCAGCCAATTAGCCATGAAGATGTGGAGCAAATCCAGCTTGCTGGCCGCATCGAACCGGTCGCTGTCGCGTAGTTGACCGCCCGACGCCTCTAAATCGGCCTCGATCTCCGCGAGGAACGATCGGGTATTGAGCATGCAAAAGCCATAGGCCAGCTTCTCGGCTTCCTCTCCAATCACGGCGCTCACCGCAGGACGTTCCGACATCGACACCGTCTGTTGGCGAAAATTGTCGGTTCCATAGACGGAGTGATAGAGCCCCGCCCGACAAAGTGCGTCGCGGGCGCCCCAAACTTTCAGCTTGTCGTGCACAGCCAGCAAATGCTCGATCAACGTGCCGCCCGAATGGGGCGCGCGAACTCCAGGCCGGCCCAGAAGAAAGTCCAGAGCCTCCCCGCCCGCCCCCGAGCTGGACTCTCCCGCTAAAAGCTCCTGCTGTGCAATCATCATCGGAAACCTCGCCGTCATCGAATTGCGATGGTCCAAATTGTTGCCTCGTCGCCCGACAAAGCAACTTCGAATGGTTCCGGAACTGGTGGGAATTGGCGTACTTTATATGCCAAGCGCGACTTTATTTCCTGGCCGGACCGCCTACGAAGATTTTGGTGAGGACTTTATAGCTCTCCTCGGAGAGCCGCAAAAACACGCGCCTGCCGTCTCTCGGGTCTCGCTCGCGCACCACAATGCGCTTCTGCTGCAGGAGTTGGCAGCACCGCAATGCAGACGTAAGGGGCACTGCGGCCGCGATGCACGCATTGCCGACCGTTACGGGCATTCCGTCGCCATATGCCACATAGAGTTCGATGAGAATGTTCCAAGCGGGATCAAAGAACAGCTCGCCGCCGAGAACCTTGTCGCGCATCCGTCGCACTGCGAGCGCGTATTTCGCATTCGCAAGAGCGATATCCTCTTGCTGTTCATCTGACGGAGCCACGCCAATCAGGTTATCGTTGGAGACATCGGGCGCCAGAAACACGCGCCCCATTAGTTCCTCTACGCGCTCTACTAGACGACCAATCCTACGCTCAAGGTCAGCGTCGCCTGCCGCCTTGTCAGCTGAAATGTCCCGGGCGTCGGTGTGATGCGACTCGACAGACATCAGTCAACTCCAACTACGCAACCAACTAATCGACCTCTATCCATCAAGTGGACAAGCCACCGCGGGGAAGACACCCGCAGTTTGGTTAGATAAGCCCTGAATGGATACTATCGAGATCCCCGTATCACATTGAATTCTGCCAGATTCGGCAGCCTATCATCACCCGATCGAAACCTGAAGTTTGCTACCAAAAATATTAGGTCCATTATTGCAGTAATTTATGGGAGCTTTGACGCGAATTGAGTAGGCGTCGATTGCGGCAGCGATCATCTTGTGGCGGCTCTTTACAGAGCCGCCACAGCCTCGGCGCTGTAAGCTTTGCTCCTTTTTGTCACCCGCGCCGTTCGCTCGCCTCCCGGCGCAAGTCCCGGGTGCCGCGACCTTTCTAAAAAGTCCGCTGGGGACGGCAATCCAGGAGTACCAGCCCCCGGACAATTTCTAGTGAACCGCTATTCTTGCTGTAGAGTGTGGTAAAAAACGATACCGCCTTGATCAACAACAGAGGATCGCCGTCGATCGGTATAAGGCGCGCGTCGATCCGACGGCTTTTAAGCTGCTTCTGGAACTTCGACAGATGCTTCGAGGGAGATTCGCCCTCGATAACCTCGTAGAAGACCACGCAATCTAAATCGGATGGGTCCGGCTTCGGACCAATCGCGCTGCCACCGATCAATACTGCTATCGGCTTTGCCCCGATCGACGGAAGTTGATCCAATCCTACACTGAGTTCAGCGAGAAACGCTGCCCGGTTGGACAGAAAACCGTCTTCCTGCACGTCGCTTATATGCGCCATGTAGGGCGTCGCGTTCAGCGGCGTACTTTCTCGCTCGGGACCAACGAAGGGGGGAAAGTTCGACCGGACCGCGAGTTCACGGCTGCCGCGTAGGATTTGACTGATGTCGACCAAGGCATATGCCCTTCAAAGCGAAAACGACGGTCCCATAGCTGAGCGACAAAAACCCAATCCGCAAGATCGACCGGCCGAACCGCCGCCAGTCCAGCTGTATCGGCCCGAAGCGCTCGATGGCCTGCGCAATAAGCACGGGCGGCCGGCACCACTGGTCGACGTGTCGATCTGGATCATGGTCGCGTTCGTACTCGCCTTGCTCCTCGCAGTAGGCCTGTTCTTCAGCTTCACCACATTCACGCGCAAAGAGACGGTGGAGGGTTGGCTGCAGCCGGACGCCGGCACGGCAACGATCAGCCTGTCACGATCCGGAGTGGTCAGCCGTATCCGGGTAACCGAGGGCCAGTTCGTTCGCAAAGGCCAAGGTCTGTTCGTCATCTCGCTTGAACAGACGCTGGCCGACGGACGGACTCTGGGGGAGCGACTGCTCTCGGCAAACAAGCAGCAGACGGACGAGCTTCAGCTCCAACTCAACGCCGCAAGCGCGTCAGCCCGATCGCAGCAACGAACGAGCGAAGAGAAGATCGCGAGCGACCAAGCGCAAGTTCGCTATTTCGAAGGGTCGATTTCACTCCAGCGCGCGCGCCTTGAACTCGATCGCGCGACGCTCGCGAACTACGAGGAGCTTGGGGCCAAGGGCTTCGTTTCTAAGGTCCTCGTGCGCCAGCAACGCGCACAAGTGCTGACGACACAACAGGCGATTAACGAGACAGAGCGCCAGGCTGCCCAAAGCAGGGCCGACATCGCCGAGGCGCAGTCCGAGCTCGCGCGTCAACGCTTCGATGCGTCCCAGGCGGCAGCGCAGCTCCGTCAGGGAAGGGCAGCGCTACAAGAGAAGCTCGCCCAAAACGATGCTGAGCGGACCATCATCATTCCCGCGCCGCAGGATGGCCGCATCGTGACCCTGCGCGCTACCGCCGGCGCACCCGTTGTGCCCGGCGCGCCGCTAGCAACCCTCCTTCCCACGGACTCGCACCTGGAGGCCGAACTATGGGTGCCGTCGCGGGCGGTCGGCTTTGTGCGGGTCGGCGATGAGGTAAGGCTGATGTTTGATGCCTTCTCCTTCGAGCGATTTGGGACGGGCAAGGGGCGGGTGATCTCTATTTCGACGACACCTGTCGACCCGAAGGAGCTTCCCGCGCCTGTCGAGGCAAAGGAGGTGCTTTTCCGCGTGCGCGTCGCGCTGACCAGCCAGTCCATCACCGCGTATGGACGAAGCTGGCCGCTGGCGCCTGGCAGCAGACTTCGCGGCGATCTCATTCTCGAGCGCCAGTCGCTGTTCGACTGGATTCTCGATCCTCTGCGCGCAATCAAGGGACGGGGACTGTGAGCGCCCCCTCGCTGCGCAACCTGCAATCTGAAGCCGCCGAATGCGGGCTGGCGTGCCTGGCGATGGCCGCCAACATGGTCGGCTCGGAGATCGACCTCGCTTGGTTGCGCCAGCATTTCCCCTCCAGCATCCGGGGAATGAATTTGCGTCAGATGGGCGACGTCGCCCATTCGATCGGCATGACGGCTCGCGCGGTTCGGTGCGAACCCGACGAGCTCCAGAAGCTTCAAACGCCCGCCGTTCTCCATTGGGGTCTGCATCACTTCGTGGTCCTGCAACGCGCCCGCGGCAGTCGCATAAGAATATTTGATCCCTCGCGCGGATACCGAAATGTGCGCGCCGAAGAAGTGAACTTGTGCTTCACCGGCGTCGCACTGGAACTCGCGGCATCTCCCAGTTTCCAGCGTCAAGCCGAGCGCCCACCATTCAGCCCTTTCTCCCTCATCCGCTGGTCGCGCGAAGTGAAGAGCGGCCTGATCCAGGCAATGCTGCTGTCGTTCGTCCTGCAAGTCTATATGATTGCCGCACCGCTCTACATGCAAACAGCGATCGACGGTGGCGCGTTACGGGGCGACAAGGGACTGCTGATAACGCTCGCGATCGGCTTTGCCTGCTTTGCCCTGTTCAATGCCGGCGCCCAGGCCTTGCGAGCGATCGTCCTGCAGAGACTGAGCGCGGTCCTTAGCTGGGACATGAGTCGTCGCCTTTTTCACCACCTCATTCGGTTGCCGCTTCCATGGTTCGAGCGGCGCAAGCTCGCGGACACCATGACGCGCTTCCAGGCAATCGAGCCGATCAAGACGCTCATCACCACCGGGCTGGTCGGATCTATGCTCGATGGGTTCTTGTCGATCAGCATGCTGGCACTGATGTTCGTCTACTCGCCGTCGCTCGCCGCCGTCGCTCTCACAGGCTTTCTCCTCTATCTCATCGTGCGCGTTGCGACCATTCGACTCACCGTCAGTTACGCCGCCGAAGCTTTCCGGGCCTCAATCTCGGAACAAGGCAAGCGGATGGAAACCCTGCGATCGATCCAGACGATCAAGATCATGTCAGGCGAGAGCCAGCGCGAAAGCGTGTGGGCAAACAAGCAGGCCGCTCTGGTCAAGGCGCAGCAGGGAAACACCTTGGTCACAAGCCTTATCGGCGTGTTTCAGCAGCTCATCGAAACCTCGACGATCATCCTGATCGTGTATCTTGCGGCCAGCGAGATCATCGAGGGTCGCTTCAGCGTAGGCGCCCTGTACGCTTTTGTCTCTTACCGCCAGCAATTCTCGACAAAGATTAGCGGGATGGTGGACCAGATGATTTCGTGGCGTCTGCTCGACGTCTATAACACTCGGATCGCCGACGTAGTGCTCACCCCGATCGAGCACGGCATCGAGAGCGAGCCCAACAGTCTCCCCGAGCTTCGAGGCAATCTCGAAGTCGCATCGGCCGCGTTTCGATATGGTCCGGGTGAACCCGTCATCTTCAAGGATGTGTCGTTCACCATCGAGGCCGGCGAATCCGTGGCCATCGTCGGCCGCTCAGGCTGCGGCAAGTCCACCCTCCTGAAGGTGATCTGCGGCCTCTATCCCCTGACGGCGGGAGAGATCGGCGTGGACGGGCTTCCGCTCTCCGTGTGGGGACCTCGCGCAATCCGTTCCGCTTTCGGCGTCGTCATGCAGAATGACGATCTCCTTCCGGGATCGGTTCTCGAAAACGTGGGGTTCTTCGATGAGGAGATTGATGTCGATCGCGCCTGGGAATGCCTGCGCCAGGCGGCCGTCGCCGATGAGATCCGCCGATTGCCCATGGCAGAACACAGCTATGTGGGCGACATTGGCTCGGCGCTATCAGGCGGCCAACGCCAACGGATCCTCCTGGCTCGCGCCCTTTATAAGAAGCCGCGGTTCCTCGTCCTGGATGAGGCTACCGCGCATCTCGATGGCGAGCGCGAGAGCCGGATCAATGAATATCTGCGCTCTCTTGCCATAACCCGTCTGGTAGTCGCGCACAGGCTCGAGACCATCTCCGCTGCGGACCGAGTACTTCTCCTGACACCCGAAGGCGTCGTCGAACTCGGTTCGGGCGCGGAGTATCGGGCAAACGCGGAATTACACGCCACCATGCGCGTCGTCCAAGGATAAGCTTGGTCTCCGCGAGCGGGGCTCAGGCCTCCCGGAGAGCATGCTGCGCACCGAACTGAAGTCTGCGACCCCGCCCTTGCGTCGGGCGAAGGATACGAAATCAAGTCAGTGGAGCAAAGATTGGCGACCCGATGGACATCTGCCCAGGGATCCACTGTCTAGATGGATGAGAAACCCGGAAATCCAAGCCAAGCCTGAATACTTTCGTCCTTGATGGAGAAGAGGCGACCTTGGAGATTCTATATGCCAATCTGGCAAGGAGACTCATCATGCGTGACCTCACACTTGAAGAACTCGAACTCGTCGCAGGCGGAAACGACAGCGATATTGTGGTTGTCGGCGACCGGGGCGGCGACTCCGGCGACTATGGCGGGGATTATGGCGATTACGGCGACTATGGCGACTACGGCGGTGACGGCATCACCGGCGGGGATACGGCCCCTCCCGCGCCACCTCCGCCGACTCCTCCGGTCACCGTCACGCCCGATCCGACGCACCACGCTGCGACCGTCTCCATTCCGATCCCGGGCACGACCGCCTCAGGCGGCTTTACTGTCGACGATACCGGCCTGAAGACGCTCAACTTCGACCTGAAGGAAGGAAGCGACACGTTCCATACGACTCTTGACCTCTCGCACGGAATAGTCGGCGAGTCCTACACGGCGACCCTTTCGAACGGACAGACGCTCACCGTGAGCGGCAGCACCGACGGAAGCTCGGGTTCGGTCAGCATCGGCTATACTCTGAAATTCTAAGACGTCGACACCTGCGGTTGGTTGGCTCGGGCCATGTTCCGTGCCAACCAACCGTTCGACGCAGGCGTCACACCATCGGAGCGCAAAGCATGAAGCGACCAGCCCTCTTCTTCTTGGCCATCTTTTATCCCACCTTGTGTTTCGCTATGCCCACCTCGGAGTTTGTATCCCGCTGGAAGGCGGTCATTCCGAATGCGCAGCATCTACGACCCGAAGAGTTCGCGAACCAGCCTGAGGTCAAGGCCTTGAACGCGGAATTCGGAAAGGCGTTTGACCAATACAAGGCAGCGATTCTGAAGGCACGCGCGGACAACGCGGTGCCACGCTCTTGTCCCCCGAAAGATGCGAATCTTCAGCTCAACGACATCCTTGCGGCCGCAGAAAAGCTGCCGGCCGATTGGCAGTCACGCGAGTTCACCGACAGCTTCGGGAAAATTATGGATGACCGCTATCCATGCCCGAAGGATGCAAAGTCCTGATCTAAACCCCGTTCGCGGCAATCAGCTGCCGTCTGTCCGGCGCTCGATCGTCAGTCGCTCAGCGACTGGCGATAGGGATCAGGAATAACTTTTTTGCCTGGACATCAAGCACGACGTCGAAATGGCCCAGATATCCGCCGCCAAGCAAACCATCCGATCCACGGGGATCGCGACCCCTATTGACGATGTCTATCCCGGTGGATGTGGCAGCACCGAGCTTTAGGGTATTATCGGACGACCTTAGAGAGGTCCTGATCACCCCTTCGCCGTTCGTGAATTGGCTCTTCACGACGGGCGAGGTGCTCGGAATGACGCGTTGCCAGGCATCATCCGACAAATTGACGATGCCGTTTGATCCTAGGTCGACATACAACCGGACCGGCTTGCCGTTGACCTCGGCTTCGACCTGCGTGCCATTGATCAGCGGCACGGCTATTCCCGCATTTGGCGTAACCTTGCCGCTCGGCATCAGATACAATGAGCGAGTGCTGGTAATCACGCCCACCGCCATCGTATTCAACACATCGCCGCCGAGAACCGCGTCGATCGGATGGCCCATGATTTTCGCCAACGGCGCGAGATCGCTGGTCATAAATGTCCCGGACGCCGTCAAGTGATGGGGAATCGCCATTTCCACATTTTTGACTAAACGCTCCGGAACTCGGGCTGATCCAGTATCGACACCCCGGTTCGGTCCTTCGGGCCTGAGGCCCGCCCGTACCGCGAAACCCGTGTCGAGCTCGCTAGAACCTGTCCCATTGTCGAGAAGCACATTCGCCTCGACCCCATTGATCGTCGCTTTGAAAAAGATCTCGTTGCGATACCGCTCAAACGGGACCGCGGCCCACCCTTCGGTGGATCCGACGTATGTTATCTGCACCTGGCGGTGCGTTTTGTCCGGCCCCGGCGAGACCTTGTCCTGCCCGACTGCGGCGGTCGAGGTCATCAGGGGAAAAAATCCTGTCGTGCTGGCCACCGCGAGAAGAAGCGCCCGCTTCATCCTGGTCCGAAGGAGCGCCTGGATGGCGTTCGGTGTACCAACCTGTTTTGCCACCTTCGCCGCCACAGCCATTCTCCTGAAAATTGGTTGCGACGGCTTGTCCTATCGTCACGAAACTCAATCCAGATATCCGCGCCGCGACTAAATCCTAGCCTGCCCGCGTCCCGACGCACAGACGAGAATCGTTTTAGATTTGGATAGATCTCTCGATTTCAGCGTCCGAAACACGTCGGTACAGCGTCTCCAACTTGATCCCTGGCCGGATCCAATATCTCGCACATGACGAAGTGATAATCGGCTGGATCAGGGGATGATCTGCCGATCTCTACTCCGCCGCCGGCCAATATGAGGAGGGGAGGGAGCGGGGGTTGGGGGAGGGTCTGGAGCCCTCGGACAAATCCAGGAGTCCCCGCCATGAACATGCCATTCGTCGCCGCAGCCGCCGGCGTCCCCGACACGCGCTCCAAGCCCGCGTCTCTTCTCCTAGTTGCCCGGGCGATCAAGGAACGCTTCGAGCGCGGCGCATCCGTCTCGCGCCAGACTCTCAAGAGCCTCATGCAGCAGCATGTCGGTGGCTCTGATGCATGGGGCGACTGGTCGATGCGCGAGGCTTATGACGCGCTCGAAACCGCGCAAATGTTGCACGCGCTCGACCCCGCCAGCCAGCTGATCCAATGGGAAGATCCCGGCGTCGCCTTTGCCGCGCGCGACAATCTGGCGCGGCGTCTTCCCACCCAAAGTTACCGCAGCGAACGGCAAGTCGAGATGCAGCAATTCTCGACGCCGCTGGGTCTCGCCTGGCTCACCGCCTGCGCAGCCAAGATCCGCTCAGCCGACCTAGTGCTCGAACCATCCGCCGGCACCGGCATGCTCGCCGTCCATGCCCGCGAACGCGGCGCCGAGCTGATCCTCAACGAACGCGATTCCGGACGAGCCGAATTGCTGGCGCTCGCACTCGGCCAAGCCGTCACGCAACATGATGCGGAATTCATCGACGATCTCCTGGCCGATCGCCGCCGACCGAGCGTCGTGCTGATCAACCCGCCCTTCGCGCGCAGCGAAAACCGTGGCCGCGACCGACACGCCGGCGCACGCCATCTGGAATCCGCGCTGCGGCGGCTCGCGCCGAACGGGCGCTGCGTCGCGATCATGTCGCCGGCATTTGCCCGCGACGGCACCGGTGCGGTGGGTTACCGCGTCGTCTCGGAAGTCGCGGCGCCGCGCTGGGAACTGACTATCCATGGCCAGCCTTATGCCAAGCACGGCACCAGCATCTCGGTGCGGATCCTGATCTACGACAAGGGCTGGACCGGCACGCCGCAATGGCATGTCGCCGATAGCCTCTCCGACGCGCTTACGCTGCTCGCGACGGTCCCCGAACGGCTCGACGACCCGGACCACCCGCCGAGTAATCCCACGCCGTCGGCCGCCGCTCCGGTGCGGCCGCTCCCCGTGCGACGGCCGGGTGGCCTGCTATCCGGGCTCGCTGCGAAAAAGCCGCTCCCGCCCGCGGCCAAGCCCCGGCCGGACGACCAGCCCGAACTGCTGGACTATGAAGTCCTCGCCGAGGCGCCCGACGCCGGCGAGCCGATCGGTATCTATCTGCCCTGGCGTTCGACACGTCTCAGGATCCCCGCTGCCAAGCCCCACGCCAATGAGCTGGTCGAGTCGGTCGCGATGGCGTCGGTGGCGCTGCCGTTCCCAACCTACCAGTCCATGTTGCCGCGATCGACAGTGGCGGCGCTGTCCGATGCCCAGCTCGAAACGTTGGTCTATGCCGGCCAGGCGTTCGAGCGCGACCTGCCCGGCAATTATCTTCCGAACGCCGCCGGAACGCTTCTCGTGGCCAATGCCGCGGGCTCTCCGTACCGCATGGGCTTCATGGTCGGCGACGGCGGCGGTGTCGGCAAGGGCCGGCAGATTGCCGCCTGCATTCTCGATCAATGGCATCGTGGCCGACGCCGTGCGATCTGGATCTCCAAGACGGCCGACTTGATCGAAGACGCCCGCCGCGACTGGACGGCGCTCGGCGGTCTTGCGATCGACGTCCATCCCCTCGATTCCTTTCCGCTGGGCGATCCCATCGCGCTTGACCAGGGCGTCATCTTCTTCACCTATGCGAGCCTGCGTTCCCAACGCGACGACGGCGCCTCGCGCCTCCAGCAGATCCTCGCCTGGCTCGGTCCGGATTTCGAGGGGCTGGTCGCGTTCGACGAGGCTCATGAGATGTCGAACGCGGCCGGCACCGAGACCAAGTTCGGGAAGCAGAAGGGCTCCGAACAGGGTCTTGCGGGTGTTCGGCTTCAGAATCTGCTCCCGCGCGCGCGCATTCTCTACAACAGCGCGACCGGCGCCTCCGACCCTGCCAATCTCTGCTACGCCATTCGGCTTCCCCTCTGGGGCACTGATGCGTTCGAGACCCGCGAAGCCTTCATGACGGCTATCGAAGGCGGCGGCGTCGCGGCGATGGAAATCGTTGCCCGCGACCTGAAGGCGCTCGGCCATTACACGGCCCGCGCGCTCAGCCTGCGCGACGTCGAATATATCCCGCTCGAGCACAAGCTGACGCCCGACCAGATCGAGACTTATGACGCCTATGCCGACGGCTGGGCGCTGTTATGGCGAGCTGCGCATAAGATCTCTTATCGCGAGGAAGCGGTAATGCGGAGGAGCGCGGCGTAGTCCTGCAAAGCTGCGGAACATTTCGCCACGTCCTTC
>NZ_JARFNJ010000074.1:0-503 GCF_029167165.1 Sphingomonas pollutisoli | reverse complement strand
TGTTATAATAAAACAAACGAAGAATTAATCTTCCCTTCTATTAATGCAGCTAAACAACATTTTAAGGTTAGATGAACATGCATCAAAAAAAATATAGACAGCAAACAATGAATCCATCTTCAAGGTGAAGATTGAATAATACAATCTGTACCTAGACAAAATTAGTATTGTTAGCCCCTCCCAATCCTTCTATATGCTGGAAAGTCTCATAAGGCTTAAGTATTTGTTAATCTTTCGATAATTTTTTACTTATTCAATTATTCCAAATCCATGTTATGATTAAATTAAGACAAAAAAATTATAGGACTAGGTTCATTAAGCAATCTAGTATCTAAAATTAACCGAAAGGACAAGTAAAAATCTTAAGTATATCTAGACAATCAGCAGGAAACCAAAGTAAACTAATCTTTTATTAGTAGGATCCTCAGAGACTACACGTGGTAAGTATTTTGCAACTTGTATCATAAAAATAAAAAAAATACTAAGATAGAGTCCAAATTTAA
>NZ_JARFNJ010000073.1:0-512 GCF_029167165.1 Sphingomonas pollutisoli | reverse complement strand
AACAAAAAAACCACCGCTACCAGCGGTGGTTTGTTTGCCGGATCAAGAGCTACCAACTCTTTTTCCGAAGGTAACTGGCTTCAGCAGAGCGCAGATACCAAATACTGTCCTTCTAGTGTAGCCGTAGTTAGGCCACCACTTCAAGAACTCTGTAGCACCGCCTACATACCTCGCTCTGCTAATCCTGTTACCAGTGGCTGCTGCCAGTGGCGATAAGTCGTGTCTTACCGGGTTGGACTCAAGACGATAGTTACCGGATAAGGCGCAGCGGTCGGGCTGAACGGGGGGTTCGTGCACACAGCCCAGCTTGGAGCGAACGACCTACACCGAACTGAGATACCTACAGCGTGAGCTATGAGAAAGCGCCACGCTTCCCGAAGGGAGAAAGGCGGACAGGTATCCGGTAAGCGGCAGGGTCGGAACAGGAGAGCGCACGAGGGAGCTTCCAGGGGGAAACGCCTGGTATCTTTATAGTCCTGTCGGGTTTCGCCACCTCTGACTTGAGCGTCGAT
>NZ_JARFNJ010000008.1:0-224346 GCF_029167165.1 Sphingomonas pollutisoli | reverse complement strand
GTCTCTTTCTGGCCAAAGATGGGGCAGGATCAGGAGACCGTCAAAGCCTTAATGAAGCGTCTCAATGACGGCATAATGGATCTGTATCGCGAACAGTCCGCAAGAGATCCGCGAACTCCCGGCGTGGTGCCTTCGCCTGATCGTTCTGGTCGAAGCGCGGGCAGCACCGCGCCTTCACACCGTTGAGGGCCTCTGGCGGCGCGGTACGCGCGCGCGCCCTGGGTCGATGACACAGTTCATCCGACAGGAGCGCCTGCTGCCGGCCGATGAGATCGACCGCATCATGCGCGACGCGCCGACCGAACTGATCCGGTTCCAGGACGTCGCCGGCGCCATCCCGATCGGCGAGCGGCCGACGCTCGCCAGCTGGCTGGATCGCTTCCACGCTGCCTTCCCCGATCGAGGCCGCAGCGCGCCGGACGCGCTGGCCGCCTGACCATCAACATCCAAGGCGAAAGGACATCGCCATGATCGACACCCGCACGGAAACCCGCAGCGAAACCATCGGCCGCCTGAACGACCGATGCCGGCAGGGCCTCGACCGAACCGCACGCGTCACCGTGACGCGAGCCTGCCTCGCGTCGCTCTCGACCGACAGCCTCGCCTCCCAGGCTGTCGCGCAAGCCCGCCTCCTGCAGGAGCTGCGCCGGCACAAGTTCGCTGAGGGCGACGTGCTGCGCGAGCGCGGCGAGTTCACGATCGACGACACGCGCGTCTATTTCACGATCGACTATTACGACCAGTCTCTCGAATGGGGCTCGGAAGACCCGGCCGACGCCAGCATTACCCGCCGGGTGCTCACCATGATGTTGCGGGAAGACTTGTGATGGGCACGGTCGCCAACCGCTGCGCGACCATCGCGCCGTCGGGCATCGAGATCATCGTCGGACTGCCGCATCTCGCGAGAGGGGCGCTCCTCGCCCGAGCCATCGCATTGCAAGCCCCGGTCCTGATATCGGCCAACTGCCTGTCCAGGTGGCGCAAGGCCGATGGCTGGCGCGACTGGACGGGCTGGCGGACAGGCACGCTCGCGAGCGCGGCCGACTTGGCCAGCATCGATCTCGATTCGGCCGGTTACACCATGACGGTCGCGTACAACGGCATGCCCTGGTCGATCGACGACTACATGGCGCTGGCCGCCTCTTACCCCTTCAGGCGCGTGGCCAGCGCCGACTACTGCTGCGAAGTCCAGGTCGCCCATGATCGAGAGGAGGTCCGGGACCGGATCTCCAGGACGATCGCCACCAACCGGGAATGCCACGCCCGAGCCCTCGACCTTGGCATCCGAGAGCGATTCATGCCGGTCCTGCAGGGCCGCACCCCGGATGACTACCTGCGGTGCCTCGACAAGCTCGACGGTCTGGTCCTCCCCGGCACCGTGGTCGGCATCGGCAGCATGTGCCGCCGTCCGATCCAAGGACCGGAGGGCCTGATCGCGGTTGTCGAGCGGCTCAGCCGCGACTTCCCCATCGGCGCCAGAATGCACGCCTTCGGCGTGAAGGGCGACGCCCTCCCGTACCTCGCCCCCTTCGCGCACTGGGTCGCCTCCATCGATTCCCAAGCTTACGGGATCGCAGCACGCCACGACGCCCATCGGCGTGGCGTCCGAAAGACAGACTTCCTCGTCGCCGACCATCTGGAACGCTCGTATCGCCAGCAATGCGCCCGCACGGCATCTCCCTCGCGGCTCCTGCCCGAGGCCGATGAGGCGGTTCCGCCATCGCCGGGCCCGGTCGATCCATGGGAAGATGCGATCACGCTCGCCCGCCAGCAGATCCGCGACCTGATCGAGAGCGGCGACCTCGACCACGACGAAATCACCGCCGGATGGGTCGAGGCATGGGCGGCCGATCTCTTCAACGAGCGCCGCGAAGCGGCCTGAGAGGGAAGGGGGATCGAGGAGGTGAGCGGCGCGGGCGACCTGCGCCCAGACAACCATCCGGAGGCCCCATGCTTCAGTCTACCATCACCCGAATTTACCGCCACGGGCACCTCTTTGCGGGCATCGGTGCCGGCGCGAAGGGCTTCAACCAGGCCCGCCCGCGCGTGGGCAACATGGTCGCGCGCTGGGAGTGCGCCGGAGGAATCGACGTCGATCCCGGCGCCATCCGCAACTTCGAGCGGCTCACCGGCGTGCCCGGCACGGTCATGGACCTCTTCAGCCGCGACCAGTATCGCGCCTTCCACGGACGCGAACCCGACTGGGACTGGCGCGAGGCCGTCCCCGCAGACATCCGCGCCGCCCTAGGCGCGCTCACCTGCATGCTGCTCAGCCCGCCCTGCAAGGGCTTCAGCGGTCTCCTGTCACAGGCCAAGAGCCTGACGGACAAGTACCAGGCGCTGAACGCACTAACGCTTCGCGGCATCTGGCTCACCCTCGAGGCCTACAAGGACGATCCGATCCGGATCATTCTCATCGAGAACGTCCCCCGGATCCAGACCCGAGGCCGCTGGCTTCTCGACCAGATCATCGCGCTGCTGCGTGCCTATGGCTACTCGGTCAACGAGGATCGCCATGATTGCGGCGAGCTCGGCCACCTTGCGCAGAGCCGCAAGCGCTTCATCCTCATCGCGCGCCACGCCGAACGCGTGCCTCCCTTCATCTACCAGCCGCGTAAATACCCGCTGCGGGGCGTGGGCGAGGTCATCGGCCAGATGCCGCTGCCCGGAGATCCGCTTGCAGGGCCGATGCACCGGGTGCCGTCGCTCCAGTGGCAGACCTGGGTGAGGCTCGCGTTTGTCGAGGCCGGATCGGACTGGCGATCGCTCAACAAGCTCGCGGTCGAGAACGGCGTGCTGCGCGATTACCGAAGCCCCCGCGGTCTCGAGCGCCGGTTGTTCGAAACGCTGTTGAGCGGCGAGTGGATCGACGCGCACGACAATCTGGCGATCTGCGGCCCGACCGGTATCGGCAAAAGCTGGCTCGCCTGCGCCATCGGCCACAAGGCCTGCCGCGACAACCGCTCGGTCCTCTACGTGCGCTTCACGCGTCTGCTAGACGAGCTTGCCCTGGCACGCGGCGACGGGCGCATTGCCAGCAGGCTCAAGAGCCTCGCCAGCGTCGAACTGCTCATCCTGGACGATTGGGGTCTTCAGCCCCTGGATGCACAGGCCAGGCACGACCTGCTCGAGATCCTGGAAGATCGGTACGGCCGCAAGTCGACCATCGTCACCAGCCAGCTTCCGACCGCGTCGTGGCATCACGCCATCGGCGATTCCACCTATGCCGACGCTATCCTCGACCGCCTTCTTCACAACGCTCACCGCGTCGAACTCGAAGGCGACAGCCTGCGGCGCACCAAAGCGTCCATCGGCGATTGACCCTGCCTCACGAAAATGACACCCAACCCATGTCGACCGAGTGACCGCAACTGATCGCGATCAAATCGGAACGCTGCGCGCCATCAAATCGGAATGGCTGCGCGCGATCATCGGAATCCGCAATCATGGCCAGCGCTTCGCCGAAATCGACCTGAGCATGTCCCGGCGGATGGGAAAGCGGCACGAACATCTCGCGCTGGCGCTCCCTGGCGGCATGCACATAATCCTTCACGATCGTGATGCCGCCGGCAAAGCCGTGCTCGTCGCGCAGCCGCTCGAAGATCCGCTTCGACGTATGACGCTGCTTCTTCGGCCGCTCGCTGTCTTCCTCCAGGATCCGGTCGATGATGGCGATGAACGGATCGAGCTTCGGCCGCACGACAGGCTTGCTGCGCCGATACCCCGGCGGCACGGAAAACTGCAGCATCTTGTTGACCGACCGACGGTCGATGCCGAAAAGCCGTGCGGCCTCCCGCCGGCTCAATCCGTCGATGAAAACGGCACGCCGCACCCGCGCATAAAGCTCCACACTCTTCATCCCCGCCCTCGGCCAAAGGCGCGAAGGCTACCACTGGCGGAGTTTTGCTCCGGCCAACGGCCAGACTATCCGGCCGCTTCAGTGGTGGATTTTTGCACCGGCGCTCTCAGGGATGGCAAAGCCGGTGCGCTTGCCAGCGCCGCGAGCGCTTCCAAAGCTATGTCCTCTCGCTCTCGGAAAGTCAGGCTTCTGCTTTTGAGTAGTGCCGCTGAGGGCGACAAATGTGTGGGAGGCATGCCACCTGACCTCCGAAATCACCGGTTCCCAACAGGGGCAGAGACGCTGGCTTCCAAAGCGGCATCCTCGCTGACAAGCCTGCCGCTATTTCTCGCCAGAACCGGCATAGGTTCTCACGCTGCCACACCGGTGGTCGCCCTGGCGAGGATAGTTTCTGCCGCGTTGACTGCTCCGATTTCCGGCGGCCCGTCACAATAAACACCTCCATGTTGGGGTGTTGCGGCAACCGGTTGAATCTGCCTTGGCATCGGCGGTCCGTGTGGTGAATGCAGCCGGGTGGAGCCTTCCTGTTTTCGATCGCCGAACGCAACGCTGCCAATGCCAGGGGCGTATCCAGGCGTTTTGACAGGCCGTAGCCGATGACCTTCCGGCTGCAAGCGTCGAGAATGACCGCGAGATAGCAGAAGCCAACCGTAATGCGGATGTACGTGAAGTCGGCCACCCAGACCATGTCAGGCTGGCACGTCGTTGACGCTAACGGCCGCGCGTTCGATGCTCTGTTTCAGAGCCGGAGAAGCACACGCGCAGCCCTGCGGCTGATGCGCAAGTTCCTCAAAGGTCAGGGCATATCTCCACGGGTCATGGTCACCGACAAATTGCGATCCTACGCATCAGCCAGGGCGGAACTGATGCAGGGCGTCGAGCATGGATCTCACAAAGGCATCACCAACCGGGCAAAGAATTCACATCTCCCCGTGCGACGACGGGAGTGGCGTATGATGCGGTTTAAGTCGGCCCGGCAATGCCAGCGTTTCGTCTCAGTTCATGGCCAGATCGCCAATCTCGTCCTTCTTCACCGCGGACATCTGGCCGCTGCCGATCACCGAAAACTTCGCTCCCAGGCTATTGCAACGTGGCAACACATCGCCCCGTCAATCAGTGCGTGAAAAACGGTCTGCGGAGAGAAGTGCGTCCGGTCCCAGGTTAAGGCGGCGCCTCCCATGCACGACCCCCATCGACCTCCGAACGCTTGCCTTTGTGACATCGTGTCTATATCGCCGCGGCCAGCCGCGCAAATTTGCCGCCGCAGAAGAGCAGCGGGCCGGTTTCGGCCCGGCGTTCGAGATGGGTGACGCGTCCGATAAAGAGCGTATGGTCGCCGGCATCGACCTCCTGTTCCACCTCGGTAAGAAACACCGCCGCCGCGCCCGGCACCACTGGAAGATCGTGGCGGTCTTCGAGGATGGTGGACAGGGCCTCGTTGTGACGCCCCGCGAAATGCCAGGCGACATGCTCCATGTCGTCACCAAGGATGCTGACCGCGTAGCGGCCCGAGGCGCGGATCCGCTCCCGCATCTTGCTCTTGTGGTCGAGCGAGATGGAGATCAGCGGCGGGTCGAGCGAGACCGACATGAAGGCATTGGCGGTCATGCCATGGTCGCCGTCATCCGTGCGGGTGGTGATCACCGTGACGCCGGTGGCAAAGCTGCCGCAGGCGTTGCGCAGATCACGTGCGTCAAATCTAAGCATTGTCGTCCTCCCTATGGCGGATGTCGTTGGTTAAAAGGGCGGCCCCGATAGCATGCAAGGGCAGCGGGGCGGCCAGCAGGGGCACGGCTTCGGCAGCGCGCCCGGAGGCCTGGAGCCCACGGATCCGGCTGGACGAGATCGTTTCTCCTGCCGTGCAGCAGGTGACCGGGGCCTCGACGACGCTGAAATGCCGCGCCAGAAGCGCCACATCGCCTGCCTGCCGCGCGCCAAAGCGGAAATCGGCGCCGACATGGATCTGCACAGGCCCGATCCGACCCAGATCGGCCAGGAAATCGTCGGCGCTACGGCGGGCGTAGCAGTCATTGAACTGGGCGACGACGATAAAGTCGGGGCCGAGCGCCGCGATCCGCGCGAGCTTTTCCGCCAGCGGCAAAAGCTGCGCCGCGCGACCGAAATGCACCTTGGGTGGCGGATCGAAGGTCCAGACCACGGCGGGCCGACCCTGCTCCCGCGCCGAGTCCACGGCAGCCCGGATCAGCGCCTGATGCCCGCGATGTACCCCGTCGAAGGCCCCGAGGGCCGCAACGCTGGCAGGCAGCATGACTTGCCGGTCGGTGACGACCTGGGCCGGAACCCCGGAGAAATCCAGACCCATCCGCTCCTCCTCTTGCAAGGGGCGGCCGGGATGATCGGCCGCCCTCACGGACTTGAACCCGTGGCCTCAGCCCTGGAAACCCGCCTTCAGGCGGTTCACGTCCCAGGGGTTGATGAGGTCGGGCGCGGTCCAGCCGGTCAGGTCGTATTCGGCCATGTAGTTGTGCACCATCTGTTGAAGGGTGGCCATCTCGCCGGTCGCCTGCGCGGTCAGCATGGTCTCGATGCGGATGTTCTCGTAGTTGCCGGCATAGTTTGCCTCGTAAAGCTCATGCCGCCCGCCGAATTCCGAGCCCATCGCATCCCAGAGGAGCTTCAGGAGCTTGACGCGGTCCACTGCTGCCATGCCGTTCGAGCCGCGCACGAACCGGTCGAGATAGGGCCGCACCGCATCCGAAGCGAAGTCGAGCGACGAGGACGGCAGGTAGATCAGCCCCGAGGCGACATGGCGCTCGATCAGTTCCTTGATCCGGCTGTAGGCCATCGGTGCGAAGATGCGATAGGCAAGGCCGTAGTTCATGTTGGGCAGAACGTAGCCATCGGTTCCCTGCCACGGGACCGGGCTCTTCACCATCGCGTCCGACAGGCCCCAGAACAGGTTGCGCCAGCCCAGCACCTCGCCCACGGCGGTCTGCGGGCCGCGGAAGGCGCCCGAGCCGGTCGCCTCCAGCGCCATGGAAAAGAGGGCGGAGATGAAATCGAGTTTCACCGCCAGCCGCGTGGTACCGTGCAGCGTGAAACGCGGCACGAAGCCCGAGGCGGGGAAGAAGGCGTTGATCTTCTCGATGTCGCCATAGATGAAGATGTTCTCCCAGGGCACCAGCACCTTGTCGAACACGAGGATCGCGTCGTTCTCATCCATCCGGCTGGAGAGCGGATAGTCGAAGGGCGTGCCCATGACCGCCGCGTTCAGCTCGTAGGAAGCGCGGCTGATCAGCTTGACGCCGGCGCTGTCCATCGGAGCCGTGAAGGTCAGGGCAAACTTCTTCTCCTTGATCGGGATTCCGTAGTGGGCGATGAAATTGTAGTGCGTCAGGGCCGAGCCGGTGGCAACCACCTTGGCACCCGAGACGATCAGGCCGGCATCGGTTTCCTTCTCCACCTGCATGTAGACGTCGCCGGTCTCCTCGACGGGCAGGTGGCGGTCGATCGGCGGGTTAACGATGGCGTGGTTCCAGTAGTCCAGCCGCTCCTGCGTGCGGTCATACCAGGTCTTCGCATTGCCGGCATATTCGCCGTAGAAGCTCGCATTGGCCCCCAGCGTGCCCAGGAAGGCGGCCTTGTAGTCGGGCGAGCGGCCCATCCAGCCATTCGCCACCCGCTGGGTGGCGGCGATGGCATCGCGGCCAGCCACAAGTTCCTCGGCGGTCTTGGTTCCCTTGAAGAAGGGATGCGTCCACCCGCCCGAGCCTGTGTCGGTCGGTCGGCCGATTGTATCCTTCTCCGCATTCAGCCGGTCGTACCAGCGCGCGACCATACGGGCCGAGTTGCGAAAAGCCGGATGGCTGGTGACGTCCTTTACCCGCTCGCCGTGGATGTAGATCTCGCGCCCATCGCGGATGCTGTCCAGAAATTCGGCACCGGTATACGGTGCCTGGGTGGCGGTGGTTTGATCTTTCATGTCTTCCTCCCCTGCGGCAGATTGCCTGACGCTCCTCGACGTGAAGACTGACATCGACGCGTGCGCACCGAAAGGTATCGCGTAATACCTGTCATTTTTCCGGCATTGCCGGAAAACACAGCGGGATCGGCAGGACGAGGGAGCACTCGATGAAGACAATCCGCAAGATCGGCGAAGTACTGCGCTGCTTTTCCGCCACGCAGTCGGAACACAGCGTCACGGCCCTGTCGCGGGCCATCGGCAATTCCATTAGCGGCACCCACGATCTGGTGGATGGGCTGGCGGGGATCGGCCTTCTGCGCAAGGTCGAGCGGGGGCGCTATCGGCTCGGCCCGCTGGTGGCGACGCTCTACCACGCGCTGGAGGACAGTTTCGATCTGGTCGAGGTGGCGCGGCCGGTGATGGCCCAGCTTTCCGCCGATCATGGCGAGACGCTGCACCTCACGATGCACGATCACGACCGTCTGCTGCTGGTCGACGCCATCGACGGCACCCGGCCCCTGCGGGTGTCGTCCGGGGTGATCGGCCCGCATCTGCCGCTGCACAAGGCGCCGCCCGGCAGACTGCATCTGGCTGCCTTCAGCCCCATGCGGCTTGACGACTGGCTGGACGAGCATGCCCGCCCCGGTGGTCCCATCGACGCCCCGGAACGTTTGCGCGACGAACTGGCCGCACTGGCGGCCGAGGGGTTCGACAGCGGCCCAATTGGCGATGATGACGATCTCGTCTGCCTCGCGGCACAGATTCGGGACCACGTCGGACGCGCGGTCGCGGTGCTGTCGATGACGGTTCCGGCCAGCCGCCATGCGCGCCAGCCGCGCGCTTTCCGTACTATCACCGTCGATGCGGCGCAGCGGATCTCTGACCGCCTGGGCCATCGACGCAGGGATCCCTGATCATCCGCGAATCCGCAGACGGGGAATAGCGGGTTCAGGCGCTGTGCCGCGCTATTCGGCCCGAGTGACTGCGGCTTGCGCCGTCCTGGTGAATTTTCGGGTGATCTCCATGAAGTTCAGCACCTGCGGGGCGCGGTTGTCCAACCGGGAATGGACCGTCAAAGCGGTTCCAGGGTTGTGGCCGACATAGGGGCGATAGATGACCCCAGGTCGCGTCGTCCGGCTGACGGATTCGGGCACGACCGACAGCCCCACGCCGACCGAGACCAGCGAGATTGCGCTTTGAAAATCCTGCGTCAGCTCGAGGCCGCCGGGCTTCACCCCCTCTCGCTCGCAAATATCGAGCACGACATCGGCATAGCTCGGGCGCGGGCGGCGAGGATAGAGCACGAAGGTCTGGCCGCTCAGGTCGGCGAAGGTGATGTTGTCTTCCGCGACCAGCGGAGAGCTGTCGGGCAGCGCCAGGATCAGCTTCTCGCGACACAGAAGCTGCTGGCGGAACTCCTCGTCCTTGAGTTCGGGGCGGGCAACGGCGATGTCGATCTCCCGCGTGATCAGGGCCCGGTGCAGCTCGGCATTGTTCAGCGCGGACAGCGCCAGTTCCACCTCCGGATAGACCGACCGGAACGACTTGATCAGCATGGGCAGAAGCCCGTGCGACGCGGAACCGACGAAGGCGATCCGCAACCGACCCGCGCCGCCTGCGCCAACCAGCCGCGTCTCGCGCTGCGCCGTATCCATCCGGTCGAGGATCTGCCGCGCGTGATCCTGCAACACGACTCCTGCCTGCGTCAGGCGGATCTGGCTACGGCTGCGGTCGAATAGCTGCACGCCCAGAGACTCTTCCAGCGAGGCGATCTGGCGCGACAGTGGCGGTTGCGCCATGTCCAGCCGCGTCGCGGCGCGCCCGAAGTGAAGTTCTTCTGCCACAGCAAGGAAATACCTGAGCTGGCGGAATTCCATTGTCTCCTCCCTAGAGCGGAACCCGAGATGGAAAAACCTTTCAGGTTGTCCGTCGTCAGAACATTTGGCACAACTCGCGGCGTAAATTAGCGGAGTGCGGGCCTCGTCCTGGGGTTGATATTAAGCGGCGATCTTGCGGTGGAGCAAGCGGCGATGTTCGATGGTCTTCCGTTTGATCCTTTCGCGCTGTTTGATGATGGCATCGGCCCTGCCGAAGTAGGCGTCGGCGGGCGTCACGTTGTTCAGGCTCTCGTGGTAACGTCGGTGGTTATAATGCTCGACGAAGGCTTCGATCTGGGCCTCAAGGTCACCGGGCAGGAAGTAATTTTCGAGCAGGATGCGATTCTTGAGGGTCTGATGCCAGCGCTCGATCTTGCCCTGGGTCTGGGGATGCATCGGAGCTCCGCGCACATGGCTCATTTTCCGGGCCTCGATATATTCCGCCAGTTCACCCGCGATGTAGCTCGGGCCATTATCCGACAGCAGCCGAGGCTTGTGCAGCACCGTTGCGCTGTCGCAACCCGAGGCCTCGAGCGCGAGGTCCAGCGTGTCGGTGACATCCTCGGCTCGCATGTTGGTGCACAGCTTCCAGGCGATGATGTAGCGCGAGAAGTCGTCGAGCACGGTCGACAGATAGACCCAGCCCCAGCCAATGATCTTGAAGTAGGTGAAGTCGGTCTGCCACATTTCGTTCGGCCGCGTCGTCTTGGTGTGGAACGCATCGGCTGCCCTGATCACGACGAAGGCCGGGCTGGTAATCAGATCATGGGCCTTGAGCAGGCGATAAACCGTGGCCTCCGACACGAAGTAGCGCTTCTCGTCGGTGAAGCGCACCGCCAGTTCGCGGGGCGACAGATCGGTTGTATCCAGCGCCATGTCGATGATCTGCTGCTGGATATCGTCGCCGATGCGGTTCCACACCCGGCGCGGGGCCGATGGCCGATCCTCCAACGCCTCCGGGCCGCCTTCGAGATAGCGGTCGTACCAGCGATAGAAGGTCCGGCGCGGGATGCCCAACTGCTCCAGCGTGCGCCAGGCCGGGAGGTGCGACTGTTCGACGATCCGGATGATCTCCAGCTTCTCGGATGCAGGGTATCTCATTCGTCGTCGCCCCTATCCGCGATCATGCTTTTTTTAAGCAGGCGGTTCTCGAGGGTCAGGTCGGCCACGCATTCCTTCAGCGCACGGGCTTCCCGGCGCAGATCCTGGACCTCGCCGGTGGTTGCGGCACGGGCGGTATCGCCGGCGAGCCGGCGCTTGCCCGCTTCCATGAACTCCTTCGACCAGGTGTAGTACAGGCTCTGGGCGATCCCTTCCTTGCGGCACAGTTCAGCAATGCTGTCATCGCCGCGCAGGCCTTCAAGCACGATCCGGATTTTATCCTCGGCAGAGAAGTGCCGGCGTGTCGCCCGCCGGATGTCCTTCACCACCTGCTCCGCAGGAGCCTTCACCGATTTTTTCAAGGAGGATTTGGGCTTCATCTTCGTTCCTTCGTCACTACGACGAAGCCCAAATCCTCCTTAATTCACAACCTCAAATCTGTGCCATTGGCGCTGACGCCGGACAGATCATGTCTTGTTTCCTGAGAGGCATAGCTTGACGGACGCATGTCCGGTGAAGGTCGGATCACTTATATAGCTGTTTTAGAGGCATGGCCCGGATATGGAAGGTGCCGGCCTATTTCTCCTGTTCAAGCTGCTCACGATGTTCCGGTGCGGCAATGGCCAGCATTAGTTTTCGCCGTTCGTGAAGGCTGCGTGGTCATGGCGAGACGATCGGAGAGCGCCTCGAACGCGATTGCACCCACTTCCAACCTCTGCCGGTCGTCGCCTACGATGCCTGCGACAAGCGCACCGCACGGGTCAGTTCGCTGTCGCTGGTGCGCTATCGTGGCAACGACTATTCGGTCCCGAGTGCCTATGGCCATCGCGAGGTGCTGGTGCGCGGCTACGTCCATGAGGTGGTAATTGCCTGCGGTGCGGAGATAGTCGCACGGCATCTCCGTTCCTGGGAGAAGGAGGACTTTGTCTTCGACCCGCTGCATTATCTGGCGCTGATCGAGCAGAAGACCAACGCGCTGGACCAGGCTGCCCCGCTGGTCGGCTGGGAACTGCCGGAGGCCTTCGCAACGCTGCGCCGCCTTCTGGAGGCGCGGATCGGCAGACAAGGCAAGCGCGAGTTCGTTCAGGTCCTGCGCCTGCTGGAGACCTTCACGCTCGATGACGTCCATCATGGAATACGCAGCGCGCTCGATCGCGGCACGATCGGATTCGACGCCGTGAAGCATCTCGTGCTTTGCCGGATCGAACGACGTCCCCCGCGCCTCGACATGACGGTCTATCAGCCATCGCTTTGTGCTTCCGAACAACGATCGCGAGGAGCCGGACGCCCATGTCGTCGGGGCATGGGTTGGCGGCCGAGATCCAGTAACGGACCGCGCGATCGGACACGCCAAGGTCAGCCGCGATAGGTGCCTGCCAGCGTTCGCCATACAGCGCCTCCCCGACTGAGCGGAGCAATTCGAGATGTGCGTTTTCCCCCATGCTTCCGGGGTTCTAGGAAGTAGGTACGTTTTGGCCAACCGCTTTCTTATCTCGAGAGAGTATTGGTCTGAGCCGCCCGCTCCTCCGACCCTACAGACTTTTAGGAGTTTCCAGTCCATGATCCTCACCAAATTTGGGAAGAGCTAAGCTGGGATGAAGGACGCTACCGTTAGCTCACCCTTGGTGGAGATGGCGCCGGGTCGGAGCTAAGGCACAGGTGGCTCACCACTGATCGCGACGTCGGGCCCTTCGAATCGTTTGACCCGACGGCCGCAAGCGGCCGCTCGCTGGACCTGAACAAGCAACCGAAGTTGGGAAGCCGAGGAGGAGCCGCGAACGTCCGGGGCTGGGTCTTAGTCTTAGACTACCAAAGTCACCCCCGAACGGTCAGCGAGGGCTCTGAAGCGCACCGCCAACGTCGGGTCCGCGTCAATCCGGGTGGTGCTGACCACGCCGAGCGCCCCGGGCGGAACGCGATTGCCGAAGAACATCATCGCCAGCGACGAAGGATAGGCGCGTGACTCCCAAACCATCCCGTGCGTGACGGCATCCTTGCGATGCAGCGCCGCGGACCAGCGCCGCGTGTCCGGGAACTCGCGCGAGGGTGTGTCGATCAACTGATTGCGCGCGACGCCCAGCTTCATCAGGTCCGGCGCGAGAAAGGAGCGCAGCGCGAGCGGGCTGGCGACCCGCAGCAGCGAGCAGCGAACGCCGGAGAGCTTGCTCAGCGAATACGTTTTGAAGGACTGCGCCGGATCGAGGTCATGGAAGATCGTCTCGTAAACTGCGGCCTCGAACCCGTCCGCGGCATAGGCAGTCGGCACCCGCTTGCGCACCGGGCCGATCGGCGCGAACCGCGAGAAGCCGAACCCGGGGTTGAACGCGTCCCCAGCAAGGCGCTCAGCATGAATGCGCCAGAGGACTGCGCCTACGGCCAGATCGGTGACGTGGGTCGGAAAGGCTGCCGGCGGTTTGGGAACGATGCCGGTCGGCGCCAGCGCTGTCACCCGCTGATCTCGTCGCTCTCGTGCGCCGCTGCTTCAAGGACGCCCGCTTCATCCTCAAGCATCTCCCGCGGCGCGGGACCACCGAGCCAGGAGTTGGACGACACGAACCAGAAAGCAGTCTGCCATGGTGTCCGGCTCGCCGGCAGGACCTCCAGGATTTTCTTGATGAGGGGAAGCGGCTTGCCGTCGGCGTCGAACTGGAAGGTCGGGAAACGGTCCTGTCCCTGGTACGGGACCGCGAAGACGCGGGCTTGCCCCTTCCAGCGCGCGGCGGTCTGGTGGCGGTTCTTGGCTTCATGCCCGGCGCGCGCGGCGACCTCGGCCGAGCTGAGCGTCTCGACCTCGTGCAGGAAGCGCTGGCGGATGGCGGTGTTGTCGGCCGCGACTGCGGTATGAAACTCCGCCATCGGATCATGAGTGTCGGCCAGGACGTCGAGGAGCTGCTCGATCTTGCGCTCGAGGTGGCGCGCCCGGACCTCGGGCAGCAGCTTGTCGACGATCGCATAGAGCGCCTGGCGCTCCGGGTCGGCCGCGGCGCCGGTCGCGGTCAGCTGTTCGATCGCGTGCTCGACGGCCGTCCGATACTGTTCGGAGAAGCCTTCCACGGTGGGTGCTATATATAAGGTGTCATCGACCGTGTCGGATCGCGTGGTCCCGCGACGCTTGGCCGGCTTGGCGCGCGCGGTCTCGACCAGGCTGGCGAACACCAGATTGGCGAAGGCGCTCGGATCGACAGCGTTGGCGAGGATCGCCATGAACAGCTCCTACGGTTAGTCTCGCTAACATATAACCCGTCTAACCGACATTACCATCCCATGCGCACCAATTTCGCTTAGTCCAGCTAACCGATAAGCGATCTAACCACCCTCGCCCAACCCGATGTTTATTCCAGTAACCCCTCTTCCTGGAAAAAAGATGACCCATGTAAAATCAGCTTCCGGACCGTGTCCGGCACCTGTTCGATATGGCTGCAAGTGACCTTGATCATACGCTCGCGGCGTTCAGGCCGGAATGTGCCAACAGAGCATGCCCACTTAGACACCATCTGCGAGATAGATCTAGCTCAATGCCAAAGAACGCATTGAGCCATGTCTCCTGCGATGGCATAGAAGCTGCGTATGACACCGACGAGGAGTGCCACCGTGGCAATGCAGTCCATAGACGTAAAGGTGGCCAGTAACGGTCGTATGATCCTGCCGGCATCGGTTCGCAAGGCGATGGGCCTACACGGAGACGCCAAGGTCATTCTTACGGTCGAGGACGATCAGGTTCGGTTGTCTCCGATCGGTCATGGGGTATCGCGCGCGCAAGCCCTCTACCGGGAACATGCCAAGCACGCTCGCACGATCGACGATTTTCTGACTGACCGAAAGGCGGAAGCTGCCGCAGAGGCGGATGAGGCGTTTCCGACCAAGCGGTTGCAGAATCCGGCATGACATCCGTCGTGCTGGATGCATCCGCGGTGCTGGCGCTGGTTCGTGACGAACCGGGTGCCGACAAGGTCGCACCGCATGTTGGACAAGCCGCTCTCTCGGCCGTCAATCTCCAGGAGGTCGTCAAGGAGCTGCTGCTCAGCGGTTTGGACACGGCCACCATCCGCGAGCTACTCGATGAGCTTCGTTTTGATATCCGAGCTCACGACGTAGAAGCCGCCTATGCGGCCGCTGGAATGCATGCCCAGACAAAGGAGTTCGGGCGCGGCCTGGGCGATCGCTCCTGCCTGGCTCTCGCGATGCAGCTGGGCGTCCCTGCCCTCACTGCCGACCGCGAGTGGAAGAAGGTGAAGGTCAAGGGTCTCAAGGTGGAGCACATCCGCTAGGGCTGAGACTCAATCATAGCCAGAAGGCGAGCGCGGTTGCGATGGCGACGCCTGACAGGAAGTTGGCGGCGAGTTTGTCGTAGCGGGTGGCGACACGGCGGAAGTCTTTGAGACGGCAGAAGGCGTTCTCGATCAGGTGGCGGCCGCGATATCTGTCCTTGTCGTAGCGGATTGTGCGTTTGCGGTTTCGCCGTCCGGGAATGACAGGAACGGCTCCGGCGTCACGTAAAGAACGGCGCAGCCGGTCGGCATCGTAGCCTTTGTCAGCAAGGAGGTAACGCATTCGGCCTGCACGTTCGAGAAGCGCGGGCGCTGCCGTCACGTCGCTGACATTGCCGGCCGTCAGCATCAACGCATAGGGACGGCCGATGACATCGGTGAGCGCGTGAATCTTGGTCGTCCAGCCACCGCGCGAGCGACCGATCGCTTGGATCTGGCGCCCCCTTTTCCGCCGAACGCCGCGCGTTGCGCCTTGATGTAGGTGCTGTCGATCGCGGTACTCTTCGCAACCACGCCAGCATCCACCAGCGCGTCGAGCAGCTTGAGCCAGAAGCCACGGCGCGACCAGCGGTTGAACCGATTGTAGATCGTCGTGGATGGCCCGTAATCGGCCGGGCAGTCGCACCAGCGGCAGCCTACCTTCAGCACATGCACGATCCCGGAGATCACCCGCCGGTCGTCTACCCGCCGCGCGCCGGGCTGGTTCCTCGGCAGATGCGGCTCGATCGCCGCCCACGCTTCATCCGACAACCAGAACAGCGCCATGCCTCACTCCTCTTGATCCATGCGCCAGTGAATCAGAAATACCATCATCCCTCAAGATGCTGATTGGGTTTGGACCCTAGGAGGTCCGGCACGAGCCCCTGATCTTCCAGAAGCCGCACGAGCTTTGCGGGACCAGCTGGGTCGGAGAGATCCTGTATATGAACCGAGACTTTAATCCCGCATCTTTCTCGCAGTTCCTTCGCGAGCCCATTCATCGGAACCCGCGAACGCGCGGTGAGCGCCAGTTCATATCATCGCTCAACGAGTTCGTGCGCGAACGCCACGCGGAGGCCACGTGAAGCGCCAGTTACCAGTGCGATCTTTCTGTTCATTGCAGCCTCCAAATGACCATTGGTCATCTAAAATGACTGATGGTCATTTACGATGCCTGTTCAAGCCGAGCGTCCTATGATGATCGCAGTGCGACGCGATCATATCGTCAGGATCCTTAAATCTACGCGCGGCGAAAAGGCCTGGTTCGTGCGATTTCCATCTGATCGGCGGGGTGGATCTGCCGCTGGTGATGTGGGCAATCGCGGAATTCGTACCCTCGGCGGAATAAAAGCCTATGGTGAATGTCCATCAAGCATCGATCTCTTTTTTCCGAAAGCCTCGCGATGCGAGACAACCCACCTCCCCCGCCCTTGGCCCCTTACGCGCTGATCGCCGCAATCGTGCTCCTGCTTGCGACTGGCCTCGCCTGGGCGGCAGGATGGATTGGCCCGAAGCGGCTTAACGGCGGCGATGTCGCCGACGCTCTGGAGCAGAATGCGGGCGGCGTGCATCCAGGTTATCGCCGGGCGCATTCGAAAGGCCTCTGCCTGGTGGGCGACTTCCAGGCGAACGGCGCAGGCGCGGCACTCACGAAGGCGAGCATCTTCGCCAGGGGCGACTATCCGGTGTTCGGGCGTTTCTCGCTCGCCGGCGGCAACCCGCTCGCCATCGACGGCCGGAATGTGTTCCATTCGATGGCGCTGATCCTGCGGACGCCGGACGGCCAGGAATGGCGGACAGGCATGAACCACACACCGATCTTCCCGGTGGCCGATCCGCAGTCTTTCGTGGATCTGCAGTTGGCCAGCACGCCCGATCCCAAGACGGGCAAGCCCGATCCGGCGCTGATGAAGGCCTATCTCGCACGCCATCCGGAGACGAAGGCGTTCCAGGATTATATCAAGCAAGCCGTGCTGCCGAACAGCTTCGCCAACGCGACCTATTACAGCATCAACGCGTTCCGCTTCTCCAATGCGGCCGGCGAGACGCGGTTCGTCCGCTGGCAGATGATCCCCGAGACGGCGGTCGAAGGGTTGGACAAGGCAAAGCTCGACAGCTTGCCGCGCGATTATCTGTTCAAGGAGATGGTCGCCCGGACCGCCAAGGCGCCATCGCGCTGGCATCTCGTGGTCGTCGTCGCCAATCCAGGTGACGTGACCAACAAAGCGACGGTCGCGTGGACCGGCGCGCATCGGACGGTCGATGTCGGCACCCTCACCGTCTCAACGGTGAACGCCGAGGAGGTCGGCAATTGCCGGGATGTCAATTTCGATCCCACGGTCCTGCCGGCCGGTATGGCGCCGTCCGATGATCCGCTGCTCGCCGTCCGCGCCAAGGTCTACTCCACCTCGTTCGGCCGCAGGGCCAGCGAGAACCCCGGGCCGAGCGCCATCGGCAAGGACCTCCATGCAGGGGAGTCGGTACGATGAGCCATGGCAACCGCACTCATTTCTCGATTCTGCTCCGGCTGATCCATTGGACCATGGCTGCGCTCATCCTCGCCATGATCTTCATTGGGGTCGGAATGGTCTCCACGGTCGGGCCGGCTTATTCGGCCTTGCTTCAGATGCATCGTCCGATCGGTGCGGCGCTGTTCGTTCTGGTGGTTCTGCGTCTCGCTGTACGCCTCGCTACCGGAGCGCCTGCGCTACCCGCCGATCTTCCGAAAGCCCAGCAGTTCGTGGCCAAGGCGTCCCATGTGCTGCTCTACGCGGCAATGCTGACAATGCCCCTGATCGGCTGGGCGATGTTGTCGGCAGGCGGCTTTCCGATCGTCCTGACCAAGGCGTTGTCGCTGCCAGCGATCCTCCCCCACGATCTGCGGCTCTATTTCCCGCTCAGGACGCTTCATACGCTCGTCGCGATCGCGTTCTTCGCGTTGATCCTGGCGCATCTCTCAGCCGCGCTCATGCATGGGTTGATCCGGCGCGATGGGGTGCTGCGGAGCATGACGTTCGGTTCCGGCCGCCGCGAACCCATAATGTCACCGCAGGTGGACGACCTGGATGCTACCGAATGATAATTGGGAGGAGGCGTCGTGATGCCTCCTCCTTTTCAGGCGGCTGCCTTGGGATCGGCCGGCGGCGACCAGACATGCCCTTTTCCCTCCAGCCGGGCCATGCCCCAGTCGGAGATCTTGTCGAGCAGCGCCATCATGCTCTGACCGTCCGCGGTCAGCGCGTAGCGCGCGCCAGCGCCATTGACCGATGTCGGCGCGGATTTGGTCAGCATCCCGTCGTCGGTGAGTGCCTTGAGTTGGGTCGAGAGAACCTGGTCGGGCGCGTCGGGCAGCATCCTGGCGAGCACTGAGAATGTCTCATGTCCCCGCGACACCAGCAGCAGGATCCGCGCTTTCCATTTTCCGCCGATAATCGAGAGCACCTCCTCGACCGGGCAGGGCTCGAGCGGTGCGCGCTTGGGCTGGTAGGTCATGGTTCTCAACCGACTCAGAACATTCTGTGCCTAGCCTAAGTCCCGCGCAGGTGGTTGTATAGGCTTAAAGGTGACAATGGGAAACCGCACAGATGAACGTCAAGATTACTTATTTCGACACAGCAATGGCACTTATCGAGATCGGTTCGATTCGCATTCTGACGGATCCCGTATTCGATGATGCCGGAACGACTTATAATGACGGCGTGATATCCCTGGAAAAGACGAACGCCCGAGCCATCGATCCCGCCGCACTTGGTCGGATCGACGCAGTTCTACTGAGTCACGACCAGCATAGCGATAATCTCGACACGCGTGGCCGAGCGTTTCTTGCCGAGGTGCCCCAGATACTCACCACGCCGGAAGCCGCCGCCCGTCTCGGCGGGGCCGCAGTTGGCCTCACGCCCTGGCAGGACGCCGAGATCAGTCGCGACGGCTTCACGCTGCGCGTCACCGCGGCGCCCGCCCAGCATGGGCCCGACGGTACGCAGGAGCTGACCGGTCCAGTCACCGGCTTCCTGATCGACTGGGACGGCCGTACGTCACGCGGCCCCATCTACATCTCCGGCGACACGGTGCCCTTCGCCGGCATGGCTGAGATCGTCGAGCGCGCAGCGCCGATCGGGCTGGCCCTCATGCACATGGGCCATGTCACCCCCGCTCCGGATGCAGGGATCTTCTTTTCGATGTCGGCGCGCGAGGCGGCGGACTATGCAGCCGCATTGAATGCGGAGGTGATGGTGCCGCTCCATTTCGATGGCTGGAATCATTTCAGCGAAGCCCAGTTGGCCGCTTCGGGCGTGCTCGCCCGGAGCGAAGCCGCCAAGCGCACGCGCTGGCTCGCTCCGCGCGAGAGCCTTTCGCTGGAGATGTAATCGCGAACCGCCTGGTCAAGACGACCAGCACGGGCTCAGACCGTCACCGGGTGCCCTTTCATCGTCATGGGAGGGCATCGGGTGACGGCGTGCACGATCGAATAGGCTCCAGGCCTTCTGACCTGTGCCGGAGGCCACAATCCTGATGATGCGGTCGATGACGGGCCAGCATCGTCACGCCTATTGCATGTTTTGAGTGAACATATATGTTCGCCGAATGACGAAACGACGTTACACGCTTGGACAACGGGCGGCGACCCAGGAGGAGACGCGGCGCCGCATCGTCGAGGCCACAGTCCATCTGCATGAAACACTCGGTCCGCGAGCGACGACGATCAGCGCCGTGGCCGAACGGGCGAAGGTGCAGCGGCTCACCGTCTATCGTCATTTCGCGGACGAGAACGAGCTGTTCAAGGCATGCACCTCACACTGGTTCGCCAGCCACCCGATCCCAGAGCCATCTGCCTGGGCGATGGAAACCGGTTTGGCGCGGGTCCAGCGCGCCCTAGGCCAACTCTATTCCTATTATCGTCGAACCGAAGCGATGTGGACCGTGACATTCCGCGACGAAGCGGATGTGCCCGCGCTTGAAGAACCGATGCGGCGCGTGCGCAGTTTCCTGGACGGTATCCGCGATGACCTGCTCGACCACCTCGCGCCCGATATATCCGCGATCGATGGTATGCGCGTGACGCTGGGAAGCGCCGTTCAGTTCCCGACATGGCAGTCGCTTGCGCGCCAGGGGCCGGACGACGCCGCGATCGCCGGCCTGGTTTGCGATTGGTTGCGCGGCGTATCGAGCGCCCTGCCCCCCGCGCCCCACCGCTAGGCGATGCCCCGCGCACCCATGAGGGGAGCGCCTTCAACCGATAATGGAGAGAGAAGATCATGTCCGATACCGATGTCACGCGCGCGTTGTTCGACCGCTGGGAGCGCGTCTGGAGCCATGGAGAGCTCGACCTCGTGCCGACCTGCGTAGCGCCGCATTATCTCCGGCATGAGGAAGGCGGAGACCGGATCGTGACACCCGAGAGCTATGCGGCCGAGATCGTCGCGCTCAAGCGCGAACGGCCGGATTTTCTGATCGTGGCCTATGACTACAGCTTCCAGGGTAACCGTGCCTGGTATCGGGTGGCGATGCGCTGGACCGACCGCGCCAGTGGCGCGCTTCAGACGCGCGCAGCCATGCAGGCCTATCGCATCGAGGACGGCAAGCTGGCCGAGACCTGGGTGATGTCGTGGCCAGTGGGTTCGTCCTGGCCGGACGCCGCGCCACTGGAGCGCTGGACCAGCCCGGTTTCCTCGATCGCCGGGGGAGCGTGAAGCTGTGGCAGGTTCGGTTTTCTGGCCCCCCGGATCGCATCCGATATTAACAATACACTATTGTTCACTGAATTATTGACCAAGGTGTTGCAAGCGGATAGCGCCAGAATCGAGTGAACACGATCGTTCATTCGATTCGGGAGAATGAAAGATGGAAGAATCCGCCATTGGGTCGGGAAAGTCGCCGCCGCATCTGCTTCATATTGCCGGCTCACCACGCGGCGCTGTTTCCGCGTCTCAGGATATCTCCGAGCGCTTCATCGAAGCATGGACCGCCGAGGATCCCGCGCGGACGGTCGGCAGGCTCGACATCTGGGAGATGGACCTTCCGAGTTTCGACGGCGCGGCGCTCGAGGCGAAATATGCGAGCCTCGCCGGGACCGAGATGACGGGCGAGCCGGCGCGGGTCTGGGCGACGATCCGGGAACTCGGCCAGCTTTTCCATGCTGCCGACGTCATCGTGATTGGCGTCCCGATGTGGAATTTCGGTATCCCCTACCGCTTGAAGCATCTCATTGACGCGGTGACCCAGAAGGACGTGCTCTACAGCTTCGACGGCCAGAATATGGTCGGGTTGCTCACTGGCCGGAAACTGGTGCTTTCCGCTGCGCGCGGCGCGCGCCTGGGCGGAGACTATCCCGAGAAGGATTTCGACCACCAGATCGCCTATATGCACATCTGGGCGCGGATGGTCGGGATCACCGAAGTCCACGCGATCGTCGCGGAGGGCACGTTGTTCGGGCCTGAGGCGGATGCCGCCGCACGGGGTCCGGCTCGGGCAACGGCGATCGAACTCGCAAAATCGATCTGATCACCGCTGAGCGTCGCCCTCATATGGGGCGACGCTGCAGACGGTTGCGCGGCAGGCTCGCCCGGGCCACCTCTGCCTTCCCTGTGGTCAGGCCCTCCGTGTAGATTGTCGGGAATCATGGATTGAGGCGCTTGGCATAGTGGAGAGGCCGCCGCTTCACCGCGGTCGCAGATGATGCGTCAATGTGGCGCGCCGGCGATCCCTCGTCAGCGATGGTTCGCTGAGGCAGACGATCGCGATTGGCTGATCTGCTGAGGCTGGAAGGTCAACACCAGCGCGTCGCGGATCGCGGGCGCGCTTGGATTCGTCGGCTTGATCGAGGTCACCACATGCTGCACTCGCCGGTCGTCGACAATCACCATTTCCAATGGTGAATCCAGTTCGATTTCGGCGATCCTGCGGCCATCCATACCGCGAATGCCGGTTACGCCACCCAGCATATTCTGGCGTGCAACGAGCATCATGATGACGAGTGCGACCCCGTCCCGATGCAGGCCTTCGGGTGTCGGCGTCGCACTCTCGAAGGTCTTCGCCTCAATCCGGAACTGGTGCATTTCGGCATGCCAACATGGGTTGGGCGTGTCCACGATCCGGCGTCCCAGTGCGTCGCCCAGGCGCAGGAGTGCGTCCGTGATCGGTTGGTCCGCGATCTGCGGTTCGACTGGCGAGAACCAACGATCGACGCCGCCATTGAGCTGGTTGTGAAGCCGGCTCTGATAATGCGGCTGGTGCGGCTTGCGAACGACCGCACCCCATTCGACGGCAAAAGCGGCGAACCGGCGCTTTCGGTAAGTCCCTCCGTCTCCCATCCATCGATCGGGATCGAGCCGTTCCCAGCTCTCGGCGTAGGGACGAAAGCTTCCGGACGGCACGCCGAGCAATTCGCCGCACTGCGCCGACGAAATATACGCGAACCCGCGGGTCTTGAGCTCGTAGATCAGTCGGCTCGCAATATCGTCATGCTTCACGAGACCGGAAGTCTGGCGTGTCATCCAGTCGTCAGCCCCGCAAGCCCCATCAGCCAGCGAAACGCCATGGCGACCACGCCAAGGGCCAGGACGCTTGCCGCCCAGATCAGCACCAGCCAGCCGAAACGGCCGAGCCACAGGCGGCGCGAGTGAGACGCGGAGCGCATCAGTGATACCCCTCCCCCGCCCGGACCTTGCCGCGGAACACGTAATAGGACCAGGCGGTGTAGGCGAGGATGAACGGGATGATGAACAGCGCGCCGACCAGCGTGAAGCCCATGCTCTCCGGCGGCGAGGCCGCCTCCCAGATCGAGATGCCCGGCGGAATGATGTGCGGCCAGAGGCTGATCGCCAGCCCGGTATAGCCGAGGAACAGCAGGAACAGCGCCAGAACGAACGGCGCGGCCTGGCTGTCGCGAGAGAGCGACCGCAGGATCAGGCCGGTAGCGATCAGCACCAGCAGCGGCACGGGCATGAGGTAGAAGAGGTTCGGCAGCGAAAACCAGCGTGTCGCCACATCCGGATGCGTAAAGGGCGTCCAAAGGCTGACGACGATGATGAACGCGAACAGCACGAGAGTGACGGGCCGGGCGAGCACCCGCATGCGCTGCTGAAGCGCGCCTTCCGTCTTCATCACAAGCCAGGTACTGCCGAGCAATGCGTAAGCGACGAGCAGCCCGGCGCCGGTGAACAGGCTGAACGGCGTCAGCCAGTCGAACAGGCCGCCGGCATAAGCGCCCTTCTCGACCCGGAAGCCGTTGATGAAGGCGCCGAGTGCCACGCCCTGGGAGAAGGTGGCGATATACGAGCCCCATGCGAACGCCTGGTCCCAGAAGGCCTTGTGGCCTTCGTCCGCCTTGAACCGGAACTCGAAGGCCACGCCGCGCCAGATCAGGCCGGCTAGCATCAGCACCAGCGGGAGGTAGAGAGCGCTCAGGATGACCGAATAGGCGAGCGGGAACGCAGCCAGAAGTGCGGCGCCGCCCAGCACCAGCCAGGTCTCGTTGCCGTCCCAGACCGGCGCCACGGTGTTGACCATGGTGTCACGGTCCTCGCGGGCAGGGACGAACGGCGACAGGATCCCGATCCCGAGATCGAAGCCATCCATGATGACGTACATCATCAGGCCGAAGGCGATGATGATCGCCCAGATGAGCGGAAGGTCGATACCCATCGTCAGTCTCCCTGGCCAATCGGGTCGATGTCGTCGCGGGCCGCGGAAAGCGGCCGTGCGGGTCGCAGGGCCTGGCCTTTCTCATGCTCGACCGCACCATCTCCGCTTGCGTGCGGCCCTTTGGCGGCCAGCTTCAGCATGTAGCTGATGCCGGTGCCGAACACCGCGCAGTACATGACGATGAACAGGATCAGCGTCGACGACAGCGCGAGCGCGCTGTGGTTGGACACCGCATCCTTCGTGCGCATCACCCCATAGACGACCCATGGCTGACGGCCGATCTCCGTCGTCATCCAGCCGGCGAGGATCGCAATGCTGCCCGACGGTCCCATCAGCAGGGCAAAGCGGAGGAACGCGCGGTTCTCGTACAATCGGCGGCGCCAGCGTAGCCAGAGCGCCCAGACCCCGAGCAGCAGCATGAGCATGCCGAGCCCGACCATCACGCGGAAGGTCCAGAAGACGATGGTCGAGTTGGGCCGATCCTCCGGCGCGAACTCCTTCAGGCCCGGAATCTGGCCATAGAGCTCATGGGTGAGGATCAGGCTGCCGAGATAGGGCACCTCGACCGCATAATGCGTCTCCTGCGCCTTCATGTCGGGCACGCCGAACAGGATCAGCGGCACGCTTTCGCCCTTCTTGCTCTCCCAATGGCCCTCGACCGCGGCGATCTTGGCGGGCTGGTACTTGAGCGTGTTGAGCCCATGCGCGTCGCCAACCGCGATCTGGATCGGCGCGACGATGAGCATCATCCACATCGCCATGGAGAGCATAGTGCGCACGGCCGGGGTGTCGCGCCGCTTGAGCAGGTGCCATGCACCGGAGGCGCCGACGAACAGCGCCGTCGAGAGATAGGCCGCGATCGTCATATGGACGAGGCGATAGGGGAAGGACGGGTTGAAGATGACCTTCAGCCAGTCGACCGGCACGACGCGGCCGTTTATGATCTCGAAGCCCTGCGGCGTCTGCATCCAGCTGTTGGAAGCGAGGATCCAGGTCGCCGAGATGAGCGTCCCGATCGCCACCATGATCGTCGCGAAGAAATGCAGCCCGGGCCCGACCTTGTTCCAGCCGAACAGCATGACGCCGAGGAACCCGGCCTCGAGGAAGAAGGCGGTGAGCACCTCATAAGCGAGCAGCGGCCCGGTGATGCTGCCGGCGAAGGCGGAGAAATAGCTCCAGTTGGTGCCGAACTGATAGGCCATGACCAGGCCGGAAACCACGCCCATGGCGAAGTTGACGGCGAAGATCCCGGACCAGAAATGGTAGAGGTCGCGATAGACCGTGTCCTTCTTCCACAGCCACAGCCCCTCCAGCACGGCCAGATAGCTGGCGAGACCAATGGTGATCGCTGGAAAGATAATGTGGAAGGAAACCGTGAAGCCGAACTGGATACGGGCCAGTTCGAGCGCCGTTAATCCGAACATTCCATCGTCTCCCCTGCCGCACCATCGACGTCTTGTGGAGCCAGACTATCGCCCTGCCGCGCGAATAAAACCGCCGATTTCTCTCGCGTATCCACGGATAGCTGGAAGACATCGGGCCGGGCATAATGACCGACGACATCGAGGTCATATTTGCCGCGGACGATCATCTTGCGATCGATATCGGCAATGCGGATCATCTCGCCCGAGAAATCCGGCTCGACGAGCACATTGCCGAGCGGATCGACGATGCACGACCCGCCGCGAATGAGCACCGTCTTGGGATCATCGCCCTGGATAGCTTCGTAGCCGGGCGGAGCGTCCGCGCGGGTGAGATATTGGCAGGCCGAGATCACGAAGCAGCGGCCCTCGATCGCGATCGTGCGCATCGTCGGCAACCAGGTGTCGCGATCGTCGACGGTCGGCGCGCAATAGAGCTCGATGCCCTGCGCATACATCGCCGTTCGCAGCAGCGGCATGTAATTTTCCCAGCAGATCACGCTGCCGATACGGCCGAGCGGTGTCTTGGCCACGCCGATGGTCGAGCCGTCGCCGAAACCCCAGACCAGCCGCTCGAGCGCCGTCGGCATCAGCTTGCGATGCCTGGAAAGCAACCGGCCGTTCGGCCCGTAGGTGAGCGCGCTGCAATAAAGCGTGCCGCCATCGCGTTCGATCACGCCGACGACGAGGTGGATGGAGTTCAAGAGGGCGATCTCGCCGAGCCGTGCGGCTTCGGGACCGGGTATTTCGATCGCGCTCTCATAATAAAGGCGGAAGTCCTCCCTGCCCTTCTGGCTCCGGCTGCCGAGCCGGGCCCCGAAGTCCAGGCCCTTTGGATAGCCACCCACAAACGCCTCGGGAAACAGGACGAGCGACGCACCCGAGCTGGCCGCATCGCGCGCGAGGTCGGCAAGCTTGGCGATGGTCTTCGGCGTGTCGAAGAGAATGGGAGCGGCCTGAACAACAGCGGCCTTGAACGTGTCGGTCATGGGACGATCCTCAAGGGTGCTAGACAACGGCCTTTGTGCCGAGCGACGGCTCGGAGATCAGGCTCGCCAACTGGGTCAGTCCATCTTCCAGAGCGCCCCTGTCGGGCGCGACGCCGATGGAGACCCGGACGGCTTCTACGGGGTGCGCGGTGATCGCGAAGGTCGAGGCCGGCACGATCGAGACGCCGGCGCGATCGGCATGGTCGGCAAAGTCCGAGGCGCGCCAATGCTCGGGAAGAAAGAGCCAGAGGTGATGGCCATGGGGGTCGGCCGAAAAGCGACATCCCGCGAGAATGTTGGCGGCCAGTTTCTGGCGCACCACATTCTCCTCGGCGATCGCGTTGGTCACTTCATCCAGCGCGCCCTCGACGATCCAGCGGCTCGCCAGCGCAGACATGAGCGGCGGCGCCATGAGGATCGTCGCACGCAATACGGCGGCGAGCCGGCGAGCCTTTCCCGCGTTCGGCGCGATCACATAGGCGATGCGCAGCGCCGGCGTCACGCATTTGGACAGCGTGGCGATATGCCAGGTGATATCGTCTGCCAGCTCGACCATCGCGGGCAAGCGCACCGGACGCAGCGGCGCATAGGGATCGTCCTCGAAGATCACGACGCCATATTCGCGGGCCAGCGCAACCAGCGCGCGCCGCCGCTCTTCGGGCAAGGTCGCGGTGGTGGGGTTGTCGATCGTCGGCACGACGTAGAGCGCCTTCGGCTTCTTGTCCCGGCACGCCTTTTCGAAAGCGTCGGGGATGATGCCGTACTCGTCCATCGCGAGGGGTTCCAGGACGAGGCCTTTCTGGGCCGCGACCGCCTTGATGCCCGGATAGGTCATCGCGCCGGCTGCCACGACATCGCCGGACGACAGCAAAAGCTCGCAGATCGCGAAGAGTGCGCATTGCGCGCCTCCCGTCACGATGATCCGCTCGGGCGTCACCGGCTCGATGCGCCTGGCAAGCCAGGAAGCGGCCGCCTTGCGATCGGCCTCGATGCCGTTGCTCTCCTGATAATGGAGCGTCATCAGCCCTCGCGGGCTGCCGAGCACGCCGGTGACGCCCTGGGGAAATATCTTGCGGAAATCGGTCGAACTGGGCTGCGGCGGGATATTCATGCTCAGATCAAGAACCGGCGGGGGCTGTTCGGGCGCCTCGCCGCCGTCCATGGTCTCGCTGATAAAGGTTCCCCGGCCGGCATGCGCCTGGATCAGCCCACGCCTGCGCGCCTCGTTGAAGGCCCGAGTGACGGTCGTGAGGTCAACGTCCAGCGCCTCGGCGATCGCACGCTGCGACGGAACGCGCTCGCCGCGCGCCACCCGGCCGGACCGGATATCCGCCTCCAATGCGTCGACGATGCCGAGATATTTCATCGGCGAGGCTTCATTGAGGTGCGGTCGCCACATAGGCTCAATCCCTCATCGTGATGTATGGCAATGGAACATACATTGCTAAATAGCATGTATGGCTCACGAGGAAAAGAGCAGATTACAACCCAGATCCGGCTCTTTGGCGACGCAGGCTCCGGAGCGGGGCAGGAACAGGTTTTCAAGCAGGGCGAACCCGACGGCGCGCGGAGGAACATCCCCCGCGCTCCGCTGTCAGCGCACTCAGCCTTCGCCCATGCCCTCCGCGGGCTTGGGGGCCGCGCCGGAGCGCACCTTGTCGTCAATGCGCTGGCCGACGCCCGCATCGACACTCTTCCAATATTCGATGGCGCGCCCCAGCACCGGCTCGCGCACACCGCCGAGCAGGCTCGCGGCAACCTGGTCGACCAGCGCGGTACGCTGCGCATCGTTGAACACGGTGCGTACCAAGGCGCCTGCCTGACCGAAGTCGTCGTCCTCGGCGTGCAGCGTATAGGCGCTGCGCACCATCTCGCCATCGGCTTCCCAGCCGTCTTCGGTCGGCCCCGTCTCGTCGGCCCAGGACCGGCCGCCGACGTTCGGCACATAGGTTGGCGCGGCACCGCTATGGTCGAATGCCATCTGGCCATCGAACATATAGGTGTTCACCGGAACCTTGGGCCGGTTGACCGGCAGCTGGTGGAAGTTGGTGCCGATCCGGTTGCGCTGCGCGTCGTTATAGGCGAACGCGCGAGCCAGCAGCATCTTGTCGGGCGAGAGGCCGATGCCCGGCACCGTGTTCCCCGGCGAGAAGGCCGCCTGCTCGATCTGGGCGAAGAAGTTCACCGGATTGCGGTTGAGCGTCATCGTGCCGACCGGGATCAGCGGATAGTCGGCATGCGACCAGGTCTTGGTCAGGTCGAACGGGTTGAAGCGATAGGTCGCTGCATCCGCATAGGGCATGATCTGCACCGATAGGTTCCAGACCGGATATTCGCCGCGCGCGATCGCCTCGAACAGGTCGCGGCGGTGATAGTCCGCATCGGCGCCGGCCATGGCGGCCGCCTCGGCGTTGTCGAAGAAGCGCGTGCCCTGGGCGGTATGGAAATGATATTTCACCCAGAATTTCTCTCCCGCGGCGTTGATCCACATATAGGTGTGCGACCCATAGCCGTTCATGTGGCGCCAGCTGCGCGGCAGCCCGCGCTCGCCCATCAGATAGGTGACCTGGTGCGCCGTCTCCGGATTGCTGGTCCAGAAGTCCCACTGCATGTGGTTGTCGCGCAACCCCGAGTCCGGCAGGCGGCGCTGGCTGCGGATAAAGTGCGGGAACTTGATCCCGTCACGGATGAAGAAGACCGGCGTGTTGTTGCCGACCAGGTCGTAATTGCCTTCGTCGGTGTAGAATTTGAGGCTGAAGCCGCGCACGTCGCGCCAGGTATCCGGGCTCCCGGACTCGCCCGCCACGGTCGAGAAGCGGGCAAGCATATCGGTCTTTGCCCCCTTCTGGAATAAGGCCGCCTTGGTATAGGCCGAGAGATCCTCGGTGGTCTCCAACACGCCGAACGCGCCGGATCCCTTCGCATGCGGCTGGCGCTCCGGCACCTTCTCGCGATTGAAGTGCGCCATCTGCTCGAGAAAGTGGACGTCATGGAGGAGAATGGGGCCATTCGGGCCGATGGTCAGGGAATTGCGGTCGCTTCGGGCCGGAGCGCCGCTGCCCGTCGTCGAGCCCGCCGCTGTTACGCTGTTGTCAGCCATTGGAATTTTCCTCTTATCTGCTGCTGGAATTCAATTCTTGAAGACGATGTCTTCCTAGCGATTGTTCTTCCTTTTTGCTCACGAAGATAATCCGCCACAGTGATCGAATGACGACATGACAGCGTTGCGGATAGCGCGGCCTGAGCTTCAGCCGGGTATCTTGGCGTTCCCTCTGGTCTCGTTATCGTTCAACGCCGGCGCAGCGGCATCTTTCGCAATCCGATCGATCGCGCGGAGCAGGCCATCATTCTCGAGCGTCGTCCCGATCGTGATTCGCAGGCACGCGTCGAGGCGCGCCTGGTCGAACCATCGGACATGGATATGCTCCGCCGCGAGCGCTTCACAGAGACCGGACGCCGGACCCAGGCTCTCTGGCACCCGCGTCAGCACGAAATTGGCCTCGGACGGAAAGACATGGAAGCCCCGCCCGCGCAACGCGTCCGAGAGGCGCTGACGTTCGCCACGGACAAACTCCCAGCTTTTGCGGGTCGTCTCGACATCGCCGAACGCGACGGTCGCGACATGCTGGGCGATCGCATCGACATTGTAGCTGTCGCGGACTTTCGTGAGCATCGGGTCGACCAGGCTCGCTGCGCCCAGGCCGTAGCCGAGACGAAGACCTGCCAGGGAGTGGCCCTTGCTCAAGGTGCGCACGAGAAGGAGATTGGGGTGATAGTCGAGCAGCGACACGAGGTTATGCGCATGCACGGGATCCATGAAATCGACATAGGCCTCGTCGACCAGCAACACGCCCTGAAACTCGGCAGCTAGCCGTGCGATCGTGCCGGACGGGATGAGCAGGCCCGAGGGCGCCTGCGGGTTCGCGAGCAGCGCCAATCGTGCGCCGGCCTTGTTCCAGCGCTCGGCGAGATCCGCGGGGAGCTGCCAATCGTCTTCGAGTACGGCGCGGGCGACCGGACAATCCTGGATCGACGCGAGCACACCATAGAGATTGTAGCCCGGCTCGACGACGCCAATGGCATGCCCGGGGGCTGCGAAGGTCGTGATCGCCAGCCGGAGCAACTCGTCGCTGCCGTTGGTGGCGATCACCTGCTCCACATCGCAGCGATGGTAATTGGCGATGGCGCCGCGAAGTTTCGCGGCTCTCGGGTCGGGATAGCGCTGGAGCATCGCCGGGGTGATGTCCGAAAGCGCCTGCATCACCGCATTCGACGGGGCCAGCGGGTTTTCGTTCGTATTGAGCTTGATCGCGGGCGCGCATGGCTGCTCTCCCGGCACATAGCCGGTCATGCGGCGGATATTGGAGCGCTCATACATCGCGTGACAGCCCGTCCTTTCCGGAACGCACCGGGACCGGCGCGGCGGACATGCGGGCAACCCATGGCCAGCGGCGCCCGGCCGCCTCGTCATAGCCCAGGTTGAAGACGGTCGGGCTTTTCATCGGCCGGTCGCGACGCTCGTAGAGCGTTCCGAACAATCGGTCCCAGGTGAAATTGGTGATGCCGTAATTGCCGTTCTCATCATGGAAATGATGGGCAAGGTGGCGCGCCTTCATCTCCGCGAACAGGCGATTGCGCGGCTTGTAGGGGAGATGCTCGACGCAGTGAACGAACTCGTAGAAGCAGGTGATCAGCAGACCCGCTGCGAATGCCATCATCGCGGCGCCGAAGCCGCCGATGAACCAACCGATCGGCATCGTCGCCACGGCGATGGTCGGAAGCGTTGTATAGAGCGCGCCGAACAGAACCTCGAGATGGTTCGGGTCGATGTGGTGATCGTAGTGGATGCGCTTCCACACGCCCGCCGTCAGCGGCGACTTGAACATCCAGCGACTGTGCAACACCCAGCGGTGCAGCACGTACCAGACCAGCGGATAGATGAGGCCTGCCGCGACCACCGCCGCGACGTTTTGCAGGATGGTCGACGGCCGCATCCAGGCGAGGACGCCCGCGGCTAGCGCGAGCAGCAGATACGCCCACACCGCCGGATATTGGAAAAAGGCGACCGTCAGGCTGCGAAGCGTCATACGATCCAGTTGATGTCGGCGCTTCCATATCGGTTGCTGCATAGCGTCATGTGTCCCTTCATGCGCCGAACCGCACGATTCCGGCTTCGGGGGGCGGCAGGGAGCCGGGCGCCGTGGCTAATGGGGTGCCCCAGCAATCGTGCGATTCGACGCCTGATTATATGCAGATTGATTGCATACACTGTCAATGCAATTCCGCGCTACACGACCAGCGAGGACATGGCGGGAGACTGCTGCAGGAGGTCCGCGATCGTGGAAAGACCCTCGCTCAGGCGATCGCGCGTTTCAGGCGCTCCGAGCCCGAGGCGGACAGCTTCGACCGGCTGGATGACCGTGAAGGAATCGCTCGGCACGACGCCGATGCCGGCCTGGCGGAGCCTGGCGGCGAATTCTCCGCGCGTCCAGGGGGGCGAGAGCGGGAGCCAGGAATGGAAGGCATGCTTCGCCGTCACCAGCCCATGATCGGCAAGCAGGCGGTCAGCGATCGCGCGCCGCGCCTCGGTTTCAGCCCGGATGGCAGCGACCACCTGACCCGCCAGCCCGGTCTCGATCCAGCGCGTGGCGATCGCCGCGCCGAGCGGCGAGGCGATCGATGTCGTCGCTCGAACGGCGCCGGACAGCCGCACCGCGGCCCGCAGGTCCGGCACGACCACATAGGCGACCCGCAGCGCCGGCGAGAGGCATTTAGACAGGCCGGCGACATGGTAGACGATCTCGGGCGCCAGCGCCGCAAGTGGCGGGAGTGCGCTTCCGGACAGTTTCCCATAGGCGTCGTCCTCGATGATCGAGACGCCATATTCGCGGGCGATCTCGACAATCGCCTTTCGCCTGTCGAGCGGAACGGTCGCGGTCGTCGGGTTGTGAAGTGTCGGCGTGCAATAGAGGATACGCGGCTTGCGCGTGCGGCAAACCGTCCGGAAATCGTCGGGATCCAGCCCGTCGCGATCGATTGCAACCGGCGCGAGCTCGATCGACAGGTGGGCCGCCAGCGAACGAAAGCCCGGATAGGTCAGCGCCTCCACGGCGATCGGACCGGCCTTGGCGCCGAGCGCAGTGACCAACGACAGGAGCGCGCTCTGCGCGCCTGGACAAACCAGCAGACGGTCGATCGACACATCGGGCAGGCGATCCGCCAGCCAGTCCACGCCGGCCTGTCGATCGATCCCGGCGCCGCCGACATCCTGATAGCGCAGGATCAGATCCATGCCGCCATCGGCTTCGAGGTCTCCAATGCCCGCCCAGAGCTGCGCGCCGAGCGACGGATCATCGAATTTCGGCGGTAGGTTCATGCCCATGTCGACGAGACCGGATGCAGGGCGCATCGGGACGCGGCTGGCCCGCCCCGCGCGCACATAGGTTCCCTGCCCGACCCGCCCCTCGATCAGACCGCGCTTGCGCGCCTCCGCATAGGCCCGGCTCACGGTCGTGAAGTCGATGTCGAGCGCGTCGGCGAGCGCGCGCTGGGGCGGCAGCCGGTCGCCGGCGGCGAGCGCCCCCTTCTGGATATCGCTGGCGAGCGAGTCCGCGATGGCGAGATAGAGCGGACTCGCTCCTGCCGCGATTATAGGGCGCCATTCGTGCGCGGGCCGTTCGTCATCCATTGTGCAAACTTTCGTGTCCATATATATGGATATTGTATGTTGCATTGATTCGGCGCAAGACCGAAATGTGTTCCCCACCCCTGCAAGGGATAGCAGAAGCAAGGCAAAGACCATGGATTATGTTGCGCGGTTTGAATCGCTGATCGGCGAGATGAAGCTCGACGGACGGTATCGCACTTTCATCGAGCTCGAACGGTTGGCGGGCGAATTCCCCACCGCCTTGTGGCGCCAGCCCGATGGCGACGCTCGTCGCGTCACGGTCTGGTGCAGCAACGACTATCTCGGCATGGGGCAGAACCGCGACGTCCTGGCCGCCATGCACGGCGCCATCGACCAGTTCGGGGCGGGCACCGGCGGCACGCGCAACATCTCCGGCACCAATCGCAGCCACGTGGCTCTTGAGACGGAGCTGGCCGATCTCCACGACAAGGAGGCCGCGCTGATCTTCACGTCGGGCTGGATCTCCAATCTGGCGGCACTCGGCACGCTGGGCCGGATCCTGCCCGATTGCGCGATCTTCTCCGACGCGCTCAATCATAATTCGATGATCGAGGGCATTCGCCGCTCGGGCGCCGAACGTTTCATCTTCCGTCACAATGACGCCGCGCACCTCGATGAGCTGATGAGCGCAATCGACCCCGATCGTCCGAAGATCGTGGCGTTCGAGAGCGTCTATTCGATGGACGGCGACGTGGCGCCGATCGCGGCGATCTGCGACGTCGCCGACAAGCATGGCGCGATCACCTATCTGGACGAGGTCCATGCCGTCGGCCTCTACGGTCCGCGCGGCGGCGGCATTGCCGAGCGCGAGGGGCTTGCGCATCGGCTGACCGTGATCGAAGGCACGCTCGCCAAGGCGTTCGGCGTGATGGGCGGCTATGTCGCCAGCTCCTCGCTCCTCGTCGACGTGATCCGCAGCTGCGCCGACAGCTTCATCTTCACCACCTCGATCTGCCCGCATCTGGCGGCCGGCGCCGCGGCCGCGATCCGGCACCTGAAGGACAGCGGAGAAGAACGCGCGCGGCAGCATGCAGCGGTGAGCCGGCTGATCGCGATGCTGCGTGCGGCCGACATGCCGGTCCCCGACACGCAGAGCCATATCGTGCCGTTGATCATCGGCGACGCGCATCTCTGCAAGGCGACCAGCGACCTGCTTCTCGCCGAGCACGACATCTACGTCCAACCGATCAACTATCCGACCGTCGCGCGTGGCCAGGAGCGCCTGCGCCTCACGCCGACCCCGTTTCACACCGAAGCGCATATGAAGGCGCTGGTCGATGGCCTTGTCGCCGCGCGCGCCCGGCTGGGATGGAACAACCGGCTGCTCGCCGCCTGAACGAGGAAAAGTGATGGCAACGCATTTTGTAACGGCCAGCCGGCTGCGCGATGGCGCGTCGGTATGGCTTGGTGACGCCGCAACCTGGGTCGATACCGTCGAGGCGGCGACGCGGTTCGAACAAGACATGCTTGAGACCGCGCTCGAGGCGGCCCGCGCGGACCAGGCGGAGCACCGCGTCGTGGACGTGCACTCCGCGCCCGCGCCCCTCACCTATCGCGAGCAGATCCGTGCCCATGGGCCGAGTGTCCGATCGGACCTCGGGACCCAGGCGGGGCGGCCGGCGCGCGCCGACACCCTCCCCCCGCCACCGTCGGCGCTCGACCGGTCGCCCTACGCGGGCATCTATCGTTACGACGAATATGACCGCCAGTTCCTCCGCGACCGGGCCGCGCAGTTCCGGCGCCAGGTCGAGCGGCGGCTCGCCGGCGAGTTGACCGAGGACGAGTTCAAGCCGCTTAGGCTGATGAACGGGCTCTATCTGCAGCTCCATGGCTACATGCTGCGCGCCGCTTTACCCTATGGCGTGGTGAGCGCCGCGCAGTTGCGCCAGCTCGCTTATGTCGCGCGCCATTTCGACCGCGGTTACGGGCATTTCACCACCCGCCAGAACATCCAGTTCAACTGGATCCGGCTGGAGGATACGCCCGACATCCTCGCGCTGCTGGCCGAGGCCGATCTTCACGCCATCCAGACCAGCGGCAATTGCGTCCGCAACGTCACGACCGACCATTTCGCCGGCGCGGCCGCGGAAGAGGTGATCGATCCGCGCCTGTTCGCCGAGATCCTGCGGCAATGGTCGACAGACCATCCCGAATTCACCTACCTGCCGCGCAAGTTCAAGATCGCCATTACCGGTGGCCCGATCGATCGGGCGGCGATCCACGTCCACGACATCGGCATCATGGCGCACCGAAACGAAGCTGGCGAGCCCGGCTTCAGCTTCTATGCCGGCGGCGGGCTCGGGCGCACACCGGTGGTGGGCGTGCGGGTGCGCGACTGGCTGCCGGTCAAGGATCTGCTACGCTATGTCGAGGCGATCCTGCGGACCTACAACGCGCTCGGCCGGCGCGATAACATCTACAAGGCGCGCATCAAGATCCTCATCAAGGAGATGAAATCCGAAGCCTTCATCCAGATGATCGAGGACGAATTCGCCGCGATGGCGGCGGACTATAACGTCCTCGAACCGGAGATCATCGCCGCCCTCCAGGCTCGGTTCGTCGAGCCGCCGTTCGAAAGCCTCCCGGCCGAGTCCGAAGCGCTCGAGGCAGCCCGTAGCCGTGACACCGCCTTCGCGGCCTGGCTGGAGACGAACAGCTATCCGCACCGCGTGCCAGGCTATGCCTGCGTGACGGTTTCGCTCAAGCCAACGGGGGGCATCCCTGGCGATGTCAGCTCCGAGGAAATGGAGCGCATTGCCGATCTGGCCGACGCCTATTCCTTCGGTGAGATCCGTGTCTCCCACGAACAGAACCTCGTCCTCCCGCATGTCCGCCGTGACGATCTCCATACCCTATGGTCGGGGTTGGTCGAGGCAGGGCTCGCCAGCGCCAATATCGGCCTGTTGACGGATATCATCGCCTGCCCCGGCCTCGATTATTGCAGCCTGGCGACATCGCGATCGATCCCCGTCGCCCAGCGCATCGCGGAGCGCTTCGCCGCTCCCGGACGGCAGCGTGAGATCGGACCGCTCGACCTCAACATCTCCGGCTGCATCAACGCCTGCGGCCATCATCATGTCGCCCATATCGGCCTGCTCGGGGTCGATAAGGCCGGCGAGGAATTTTATCAGATCACGCTCGGCGGCGCGTCCGACGACAAGGCTTCGATCGGCTCGATCATCGGGCCGGCGATTTCTTCGGAGAAAGTCGTCGATACGATCGACGCGATCGTCGACGCCTATATTGCGCGTCGCGAACCCGGCGAACGCTTCATCGACACCTATCGCCGCCTGGGCGCCGCACCGTTCAAGGCGGCCGCCTATGCTGGCGATTGAACGGAGGCTGCTGATGCCCGTCATCGACATGGAGGCAAGGCCGGTCTCCGATACCTGGATCGACGGCGCCCTCGATCATCGGATCGCGGCCGAGCCGCTGGTTGTGCCGATCGCGACGCTCGTGGTGCTTTCTCCGGGGGAGGTCGAGGAGGCCCGGCCGATCGGCGTGCGCGTCACGCCGGGCGCCGAGATCGAGCGCCTGTTCGCCATGGTCGATCATCTCGATTTGATCGTGATCGAGTTTCCGAGCTTCCGTGATGGTCGTGGCTTCACGCTCGCAACGACACTTCGCGGCCGCCACCGGTTCACGGGCGACCTCCGTGCCTCGGGCCAAGTCCTGCCGGACCAGTTCGCGGCGCTATGCGCCTGCGGGTTTTCGACGATTGAGACCTCCGCATCCCATCCGCCGGAACAGTGGCAACGTGCGCTCGCCGCGACGGGCGCAACGGACCGGTCGGCAGGACCGTTGCTGAAACGCCTGCTCACCCGGAGCGATACGGCCCAACAGGAGATGCTGCACCTTCCAACAGAAGCTGGGGAGCCTGGATGAGCGGGACAGTACATCGCCTGGCGGCCGGGTCTGGCAGAGGGTTGAGGTTCGGTCCTATGCGGACAGGTCTTCGCGGACGGTGCCCGCGCTGCGGGAAGGGTCGGCTGTTTACCGGCTTCCTGACGCTGCGGGATGGGTGCGAGACGTGCGGGCTCGATTTCACCGAAACGGAATCCGCGGACGGACCGGCCTTCTTCGTGATCTGCTTCGGATGCTTTCCGGCGGTGATCTTCGCGCTGCTGCTCGAGATCCTGTTCAACCCACCCTATTGGGTCCATTTCCTGACATCGGGACCGGTGTTGCTGCTGGGTTGCCTGATGCCTCTGCGCCCGATGAAGGGCTGGTTGTTCTGCAGAACCTACCTCGCGAACATCCGTAAGAAGTGACGCTGGCGCACCTCGGAGATCGCGCGCGGCCGCGCCTCAGCGCGGCGGTTTCCTGAACTCACGAGTGGAAGCGGCTTTGCTCTCTCGAAATCCACCAGTCCATTTTCGCGTTGGCTTCGACGTCCGACAACTCGGGAAACGGCTCGCCCAGATGGACAAGCGCGCTCTCGACATCGCCTGCGGCATCATCTTCACCGTTGCGCTCGAGGAGCACCAAGGCCGCGCGTAGATGGTGCATCGCGGCTTCGTTGCGTGGATCAGCTTCAGCAGTCTCGTTCTGCTCGAGAACAGCGACCGCCAGCCTCAAATATGGAACGGCGTGTAAACGCTCCGCCTCGACGAGCAATTTGACCGCCTCAGCCGCGAGAGACGTTGCGGCCACCACATTAGCTTCAGGGCTCACCGTTGGCATGGTCCTCACCCGCCTCCTTTTCTCGGCGTCTAAGCTCGGCCTGGACCGCTTCGCGGATGAAGGAGGCGATGCGTCGGCTACCCACCAGCGCCTCGATACGCTGAAGGGTTTCTACAGGTAGCCTGATCGTTGTCGGCTTCATTCCTAAAGGCGGACGTCCCATCGCTCCCGTCGCTATCGACGACGGGACCAACCTCAAAGCAGATCATGTAGACGCTATCGTTTTTACGATTAAACGCCATCGTTTATTAGATAAACGATGGCGTTTAATCTCGCAAGATGGATTCCACACTCTTTGCAAACGGGGAACCGGAGCAGGATGTGGAATCGGCCGAACCCGCCCACCCTGGGTGATTCGGGTTGTTCCTTTCTTTCGGGTGCGGCGTGAAGACAGCATTCCGTCATGGCAGGCACGATCGCCTAGGCTATTGAATGCGTCGCAAACATGATCTTGGTCGAGCGAGCGGCGATCCGGAATGGCTGCACCATCGGGGAGACGAGGTATCTGGCCGCCGAGCGCCCGTCGTGCAGCAATTCGAGCAATGTCATCTCGTCGCCAGTGGGGCAGGCATCGGGGGCGTTCGATGCCTCGAAGCGCCGGCCAAGGCCTGCCTCGAATATCGAGAAGAGGCCGTCGAAGACTGGGGCGAGCAGGCCCAGATAGGATCGTTCGAGCTCCGCATAGAGGCTGCTCTGGACAGGCAAGCCCTGGTCGCGTGCTTGCCGCCACCGACGCGCGGCCGCCAGGATCGGCCAATCCAGTTCCGTTTCCGGCACGGCAGCCAGCTTGAACGCGCGACTCATCACACTCCTCCAGACACTCCCCTTTTTCCACGCTCGCGTTTTGCGAGTCATTCGCTGCGCCTACTGTGCGGTTATGTCAGGAACAAGACGGATCGCTCCCTGGAGCGGTGAAGCGGGGGAGAACCTCGCCGACGAATGCGCGACGATCCATTATCGCCCTCCCGCCCCAGATGGTGCCGGCGCCCGCCATGCCGCAGAGCGGACATCGACGGCCTTCGGGATCAGCTTGAGCTTAAAGAACAGGTCCGCAATCTCCTGTTCCTTTCCAAGCGTTTCATCGGAGATCGCGCCAGCGCCGAACTCGCTGCGGTCTGCCGCGCGCTCCGCGACTTCCCGGGACACGCCGATCTGAGCGGCGAGAATCGCGGCGAACGCCTTGCGATTTCTCTGAGCCCACTGACCGGCCTCGTTGACCGCCGAGAGGGCCGCCTCGAGGACAAGCGGGTTATGCTCGGCCAGCGGCCTTGCGGCCATGTAGAACATGATATTGGGCGCCAGGCCCGTCGCGTCGGTGATTGAGCGCGCTGCAGTGTTCAGTTCGGCCGCGGAAAGATAGGGATCCCAAGTCCCCCATGCGTCGATCGCGCCACGCTCGAACGCCGCTCCTGCGTCGGCCGGCGTCAAATAGACGGGTACGATGTCGCTATAGCCAAGGCCACTCGTTTCAAGCGCGCGAAGGACGAGATAGTGGACATTGGATCCCTTGACGAAGGCGACGCGCTTGCCCTTCAGGTCTGCGACCGTTCTGATGGTGCTGCCCTTGGGAACGATGATGGCTTCGCTTCTGGGCGATGGGGGCTCGCATCCGGCATAGAGGATGTCGGCGGCGGCCGCCTGGGCAAAGATCGGCGGCGTCTCCCCGACCGGTCCGAAGTCGGCGGCGCCGAGATTGATGGCTTCGAGCATTTGCGGACCGGCGACGAACTCCTTCCAGGCCACGGACCAGCCCAAAGGATCGAGCTTGCGCTCGAGGATGCCCGAATCCTTCAAGTACATGATAGTGCCGATTCCCTTCTGGAATCCGACCCTCAAGGTCTTGCGGTCGGCGCTGCAGCTGGTCAGCGCCGCGAAGCCGCCAACCGCCAGCGATCCTGCAAATATGCCGAATCCTCTGCGGGTTATCATGTGTAGTTCCTTCCGGATATTCAGGATCAATTGTCTTCGGTGAGCAGCTCTTCGAGAATGCTGCTTTGGATCTTCGCGAGTTCGGCTGAATCGCGCGTTCTCGGACGGGCGACGCCAACGCGGACGTCTTTCACGATGCTGCCGTCGTCGATAACCAGGACACGATCAGCAAGGCTCACCGCCTCCTGGACGTCATGCGTCACAAGGATGGCCGTGAAACCCAACTTGGCCCACACCCGCGCCAGCAGCGACTGCATGGAAAGGCGGGTCAATGCATCGAGCGCCCCGAGCGGCTCGTCGAGGAGCAGGATGCGTGGCCGGCTTACGAGCGCTCTCGCCAGCGCGACCCGTTGACGCTGCCCACCAGACAAGGCCGATGGCCATTCGAACTGCTTGCTCTCCAGGCCGACCTCGCGAAGCACGTCGCTCGCCAACGCCTTTGAGTGTGCCTTGTCGGCTTCGCGAATTCCTACCTCGACGTTCGCGAGCACGCGCGCCCAGGGCAATAGCCTTGGCTCCTGGAACATCATCCGGAGATAACCGCCTTCCCCCTCCCCGCCCCCGATCCGGTCGAACGCGATGGTGCCGGCATCGGGCGTCTCAAGTCCGGCGATCAGCCGCAACAGCGTGCTCTTTCCTGATCCAGAGCGCCCTACCACCGCGACGAACTGACCCGATGGGATCTCAAGGTCGATGGCGCGCACTACTTCCGTCTCGCCAAATCGCTTTCGGATGCCCAGTATGGACAGTGCGGTGCCGCCGTCCGCGAGTGCGTCCGCGCCGGGTGTGTCGCCCGATGCCGCGGCGCCCGATAGCCTCTCCTTGATGTGGCGGATGTCCTGCATCTGTGACGCTATCCGCCGTGGAACGCCGGGTGCCACGAGAGGGTCAGCCGTTCCATGATGCCGGCGGCTGTGTCGGCCAGCTTCCCGAGCAGGGCGTAGATGACGATGCTCAGGATGACGACGTCGGTCTGCATGAACTCGCGAGCCTGCATCGCCATGTATCCGAGGCCGGAGGACGCTGCGATCGTCTCGGCGACGACCAACGTCAGCCACATGATGCCGAGCGCGAAGCGCAGGCCCACAAAGATGGACGGAAGCGCGCCGGGGAAGATCACCCGGCGGAACAGCGTCGGTCCACTCATACCGTAGATGCGCCCCATCTCGATGAGCTGGGGATCGACCGAGCGGACGCCATGAAGCGTGTTCAGATAGATCGGGAAAAATACGCCGAAGGCGACAAGGAACAGCTTTGCGGTTTCGTCTATGCCGAACCAGAGAATGACCAGCGGGATGAGCGCGAGATGCGGAATATTCCGGATCATCTGCAGGGTCGTGTCGGTCATCTTGGCGCTCAGGCTCGACAGGCCATTAGCCAGGCCGAGCGCGAAACCGATCGTTCCGCCAACCAGGAATCCGATGCCGGCGCGCCAGAAACTGACCCCAAGGTTCCGCTGAAGCTCACCGGAGAGTAGCAGCCGATATCCCGCCGCCACGATGCTGGTCGGGGCCGGGAGCATCCGTTCCGGGAACACGCCGCTCGTAGATGCGACCTGCCAGGCGCCAACAATGCACAATGGCACCAGCCATTGGATGAACGTGTCGGAAATCTGGGTTTTCGCCCTCTCTCCCTTCCGGATCGCGGAATGGGACCTCATGGCAAACAGGGGGCGAATGAGTTGTCCATTATAGGAAACTGCTATGTCTTATACGATATGCCGTCAACCTTGCGTGCGGCTCGAAGAGCCCACCTTTTGGGTGAAGCGCGATGCACGCGAAGCTGAGCGGGTGGAGCCGTTTGCGCGAGCAGCAAGCCCCAGCCCAATCCATCCGATAGAGCCATCTGCGGCTGCGATCGGAGTCTCCTGGCGATCTCGGTTAAGCTAGCGCACCTCCCGCATCAGCCTTCCGACGAGGATAGCCGCGATCGCGGCACCGATGGCGGCGGCTATAAGCGCCGTCGAAAAGCCGGCACGATAGGCAAGCTGCGCTTGGGCTATCGCTAGTTCGCGCGCAGTTCCCGTCAAACCGGCAAGGGCCTGTGGCAGATCTCCGGAAACGACGGCGTCGGCAAATCGACGATCAATGGTGCATCCCGCCCCGGACCGGCATGCCGAGGCGGTCAGATGCCCACGTGTGGCTGTCGACAAGATGCCGCTGAGCAGCGCGAAAGCGAGGAGGATACCGGAGAATCGCGAAGTCGTGCTGATCCCCGAAGCCATTCCCGCCCGGTCGCGCGGCGCCACGCCCATGATCGCCTTCTGGGTTTCGCCATTGAGCAGGCCGCCGCCAGCACCAAGGATGAGCATGCCGACCATCACGATCATCGACTGGCCCAGAGAAGCACCCCAGCTGGTCAATGCGTTGCCGGCAGCAACCACTAATAGGCCGAGAACGAGGACTTGCCGCGATACGAGTCGACGACCGAGCTTCCGTCCGACATAGGGAAAGGCGAGCATCGCCAACGCGAATGGCAACATGGCGAAACCGGCTTCAAGCGGCCCTCTGCCCATCCCGTTCTGTAGAAACTGGGGCAGCAGCGAAGCCATCACCTGGGCGGAACCGGCATAGGCGAACATCGCCAGCACCGCGCCGATGAAGGCGGGTCGGCGGAAAAGCTGGAGATCGAGCATGGGGCGGACTTGGGCACGCTCGACGGCGACGAACAGCGCGAAACCGCAGATGCCCAGCGCGAACCCGATCAGCGTCACCGGTGCCCCCCAGCCATGTTCCTGGCCGTAGATCAGGGCCGCGGTCAGGAAGAACATGGAGAGGGCGAACAGTGCTATTCCAGCAGGATCGGGCTTCCCGGCATCTGGATCGCGCGATTCCTCGATCAGCAGTACAACGGCGGTACACAGCGCAATGCAGATCGGCGCATTGATGAAGAACGCCCACCGCCAGCCGAGCAGGTTGGCGATGACACCGCCAATGATCGGAGAAAGCGCCATGGTCAGCCCCATCATGCCGCCCCAGATCGCCCAGGCGCGGCTGCGTTCGGCTTCTCCATGAAAGCTATGGCCGATGATCGCCAACGCCGGCGCAAGAAGGAATGCGGCGCCAACGCCCTGAAGGGCGCGCGCCACGGACAGCCCCAGTGCCGTCGTGGCGATACCGCAAAGGATCGATGCGACGGCAAAGAACACGACGCCCGCAAAGAAGACACGGCGTCGTCCGAACCTATCGGCAATGCTGCCCGCCGGCAGCAGCAGCGACGCGAAACACAGCACATAGGAGCCGATCACCCATTCGATATCGGCGAAGCTCGCGCCGAGATCCCGTGCGATCGTCGGGAGGACGATCCCGACCACGTTGGTGTCGAGCACGGTCATGGCGCAGCCAGTGGACGCGGTGAGCAGCACCAGCATCGGATTGACCGCGCGCCGCACCTGAGCAGTGGGGATCATATCGCCTTCCCTCCGAGGTAGCGGGTCGGCAGCTCGCAAGCGGGAGCGGATACAAGGAGAGAGAAGGCAAGGCCCTCCCGGCGGTGGCGGGCTCTAGGCATGAGGGGTTCCGATCAATTCGGCGCTGCTTATGGCGCCGGCCAGAATTCATGTCATTGTCAGAGAAATACAATTTAATTAGGTATATCCTAATTAAAAGGAACGCCCCATGGAGCTTCGGCACCTACGCTATTTTGTGACGCTCGCTGAGGAGCTTCATTTCGCACGCGCAGCAGAACGCCTGGGGATCGCGCCTCCGACGCTCACCGTTCAGATTCAGGAGATCGAGCGGACGCTGGCAACCAGGCTCTTTGCGCGGACCAAGCGCTCGGTCGCGCTGACCGCAGCGGGAGCCATCTTCCTTGACGAAGCGCGGGCGGTTCTCGCCCGTTTCGCACAGGCCGAGAGTGTCGGGCGCCGCGCGGGCCGCGGCGAGGTCGGTCGGATCGAGATCGGCTATGTCGGTTCGGCGGCCTATGCCAGCGTCCTGCAGGCCCAGATCCGCCAGTATCGCGCGGCCTGGCCCGGCGTTGAGGTCAACGCCCATGAACTCGCCATGGCCGGTCTTCCCGCCAGTGTCGGCGACGGGTCCATTGATATCGGGTTCATCCGGCTGCCATTACCGCTTCCCGCCGGCGTCAGCCGGCACGTGCTCCTGCGGGATGAATTCTGTGTCGCGCTGCCAGCCGAGCATCCGCTCGCCTCCACGCGAGGGCGCATTCGGGCAGCCCAGCTCGCGGGTGAAGCCTTCATCCCGCCTGAACAGACCGCCGGCACGTATGAGATCGGGCGGCGCGGCCACTTCTCCCCGCGCATCATGGACGCGCCAGGCAATCTGATCGCAGTCCTGGCCCAGGTATCGCTTGGCGCCGGGGTGTCGATCCTTCCGAGCGTGGTGGCTTCCGTGGTCCGGATGCCGAACCTGGTGTTTCGGCCAATCGCCGGCGAGCAGATCGTGTCGGAGGTCGCTGCGATTTTCCGGACCCATGACCCCTCGCCTGCCGTCAGGCAATTCGTGCGTCAGCTTCTCCAGGCGGAGGCAATCGAAATGCACTTCGGATCGTCCGACGACGCGACAACTGATTGAGCCGTGCGCCATCAGTGCTTGAGAGCCGGCCAGCCGTTTCTTATGAGGCACGCTGACTCGCATCTCCGAACACCCCATGGTTCCCGTTCAAGGGGTGGCGGTTTCGGCGGTTCCATCACGATTGAGCTCGCCGCAAAGGTATCTTCTGATGATCGACGTAACCTTGTTGCCCAGCCCGGAAACCACGAATGCCGATCTCGTCTACGCGATCGGCGATGTACATGGACGGCTCGATCTGTTGGACAAGATGGAGCGCGCGGTCGCCGCTGATATCCAGGCCGTGAAGCCGTCGAAGCCCGTCATCTGCTACCTTGGCGACTATATCGATCGAGGCCCTCACTCCGGCCAGGTCATAGACCGGTTATCCAGTCCGTTCGAGGACGATGTTTCGCGGGTTTTTCTTCGGGGAAACCATGAGGACCGGATGATCGACTTCCTGGAGGCGCCGAGAGAGAACGGCCCCGGATGGATGAAATATGGGGGGATGGACGCGTTCGAGAGCTATGGCCTGAGCGTACCGGAGATACATGATGACGATGATTGGCTGACACTGCGCGATAGGCTGTTGGAGGTGCTGCCCGCCAGCCATCAGGAATTTCTGCAGGGACTTCGGCTCGGTTTGGTCTGGCGCGACTATCTGTTCGTTCACGCCGGCGTCGATCCGGCCCGGCCGTTATCGATGCAGGCCCCTCACGATCTCATGTGGATCCGCGAACCGTTCCTCAGTTCCGACCAAGATTGGGGCATGAGGGTCGTGCACGGGCATGTGATCGTTGACGAGCCCGTGTTTCGGGCGAACCGCATCGGGATCGATACCGGCGCCTATAAATCGGGTCGACTGACCTGTCTCGCGATCGACGAACTCGGAACCCGCGTCATCGAGGCTGCCGAGTAAGCCGCTCATCTGGTCGTCAGGCGCTAATCCCCGCTGCGCGGCCCGAAGCCTGGAATATATCCAGAACCTCTTCCACCTGAGCATCGCTGTGCTCGGCACATGACGAGCACCACAGAATGAACATACCTGCTGGTGTTGCAGGCGGACGCGCGGTGTTCACGTAGGGTCCGGCTTCCAGCAGCCCCTGCCATAACGCGATGGCCTGTGCCATGTCGGTCAGGATTACCGCGATGGTGGCCGATTGCGCCTGCTCCGTGCCAGGCTTTTAGCCCATCTCGCGCAAACCCTGATGCAGGCGGCGGGCGTTCTTCGAGAGATGCGCGCGCTTCTCCCTCCGGTGTATCGTTTTACGGATTGAGGTGGCTGCGGCCGCGACCACCCTTCGGCGGCAGCAACGCAGTGAATATATGACGGCGGCCGATCAGTCACAGCAGGTCGAATTTCAGGTGTTCGATACGCAAAAGCCGCCGACGGTACCAACCGACTTGGAAAAGGTGCCCATCACGAAATCAATGTCGCCTTCGCGCCCAAGCTCCTCGAAGACGCCTTTTAGGTCGTCGAGTTTTCCTGGCCGAGCCGGCAAACGGCTCAGGCGCTGGTCGAGGTCGTCAACCGGGTTATGGCGGAACCGCACGTCCTCTGCAGCACAGCGAGCAATCAACATGGATCGAGGCGTGGCTGTCGGCGTCGAGGATGATATAATCGTCCTTCCCGCCATCGTCGAAATCATGCCCAGGTGGGCTTAATAGCCTGTCGAAAGGACGATCGCGTGTTCCGTCCCGTAGAACTCGTTGAGCCGGCCTCGCAGTCAGCGTGTCCGGAATAGGTGCTGTTCAAAACGCGGCTCCTCGCGGTGCCGCCACCGAACTTGTCGAGCGCATTCTTGCCCGCAGTAGCAACTCAAGAATCGCCCTCGCACGCATTCAGTCCACTAAATGCCTGATCCGCACTGTCATTGGTTGCGCGCGAAGGGCGGCAGGGCATTATCCTGTGCCCTTTTATCTCGCGACAGCAGCGCTCACAGGGGCGCAGGAAGCTCAGATCGAAACGCGGCGAAGGCGAGGAGTCCGATAACAAGCTCGGCCACCATGAATATGCCGAAGGCGATGCTGAAGCCCGCTGGCATGAGGGCACCGAACGCAAGGCTTCCAAGGCCGAAGCCGATGAAAAGCGTGAAGACGTTGAGCCCCATCGCCTGACCGGCGCGAGGACCGCCAAGCGCCGTTACGATGCCTCCGAACAGCGGCTGGGTCATGTCGTAGCCGAGCGAGAGCAACGCGGCTACCAGGGGAACCAGGATCAGCGGCGGATCTGCCAGCAGTAAGCCAACCCCAAGGCCACCGGCGAGCAATCCCCAGGGGATCAGGTGGGCCCTCCCCCACCGGTCCGCCGCACGACCGATCGCCGGGCCAAGGAGGAAGCCAGGAATGCCATAGCCGAGAAGCGCTAGCCCGACGGTCGTTGGGCTGAGCGCATAGTGCCGCTCGAGATAGACGCCGAGCCAGGTGAACACGCCCGAGTGGAAGATCGAATTGAGGAAGACATAGGCGTAGGTTCTTCGCCCCCGCGCGGTGCCGAGCAACTCCTTATAGCCGCGCAGCACGTCTCCAAGCGTGCCCATCACGGGCTGGGCAGCGCTCGCGATCAGCGGACGACTTGACGACAGCAGCACCAGGAGCACGAACCCGCAGCCGCCAGCGAGCAGGAATAACCCCTGCCATCCGATCGCCGGCACTACCAACGCCCCCACCGGCGCACCGAACGCCATCCCGCCCGCCATCGCCCCGAAGATCCAGCCGAGCGCCCGGCCTCGTTGCTCATAGGGATAGAGCCTCCCCACCAACGCCAGCGCCAAAGGCACCACCCCACTCGCGCCAATGCCGGTGAGCAGACGCCAGAGCGCCAGTTGGTCGATGGAGTGCGCCGTCGCGGTGAGGATCGTCAGAATCGAGAAGGCTCCGAGCGATGCGAACATCACCCTGTGGATACCGACCCGGTCCGCGAGCAAGCCGTAGGCGAGCGTCGCAATCCCATAGGGGATCAAATAAGCTGGCACGATCAACCCCACGGTTTCGACGGGCGCGTGCATGCGCAGCGACAAGGTCGGGATGATCGGCGCCACCATATAGGCCTGGAAGAAGATGATGAACGTCGCCAGTGCGAGCAGGCGCAACAGCCGCTCGTGCGCCTTGTTGCGCGCCGGGGGGATCTTGGTTTCGATCATTCGGATGGACCTTTGCAATCGTTTGGCTGGGCGGGCAGCCCGTCGAAGGGTACCGTCGCCCGGCAGCCGAGAAGCGCGTGGAGCGGCTGGTCGTCACTCACGCGCCGGAACAGCCCGGGAGATTGCCAGCGCGCATGGCCGTCGAGGTTGCGCGCGCCGCGCCCTTCCCTGAGATCGTCAATCCAGATCGTCCGCGTCTCGAGCGAGATGCGCGTGAGGCCGGTATGGTTGCCGACCCCTGCATGGGCATGGGCGCCAGAGAAGGCGATCAACGTGCCAGGATCGATCACCACCGGCACCGCCCGCCAGCCGGACGGATCCTCGGCGAGATGCGGGATGGCCTGATCGGCATCGACCGCATTGCGGCCAAGCGCATGCGACCGGTCCAGAAGCGCCCTTAGATCAAAATCGCCGCTCGTGTTGCGGACCGGCCGGTCCCAGAGGTCCGGATAGAAGGCAAAGGTACGCCCAGCGGTGATCGGGTAGACCGGACCCCACCAGTTGGTCTGGGCATAAATATTCGAGCCCCAGGTGTCGCGATGGAAAGCGATCGTCGCGGTGGTCCGGGCACGCGGCGCCTGGGCCGGCTCATCCTGATGGGGTTGGAAGCGCAGATGGAGCCGATCCCGGGCAAGACGATGCGGGTCGATGCCCACTGCTTCGAAGACACCGCGCCATAGCTCGCGGACCTCGCGCGATGCGCTGAAGGCTTTCTCGCATCCATGGAAGCGTTGGGTTTGAGCGGCATGATCGCAATGCAGATGCACCAGCGGCGGCGCGTAGGGATGAAGCTCGGCCTCGATCAGCTCGCGTGCGAAGGCGATCAAGGCCGCCGTCGCCGGGAGGCCAGCGAACTTGATGATCTCGCCTGAATAGATCCGCACATGGAAGCCCGTGGGATCGAGCGGCGCGCTTCCTATCGTGTACATGGCGGATAAGCGTCGGAGTTGTTGTCGCCGCCGCGCCGCCCGCACGCTAGGCAGCCAGCCTCAGAGCGCGGCGAGCGCATCGGGAAGCTCCGCGAAGGACGTCAGCACCTGGCCCGGATCGGCGCCCGCCGGTACGATCGCCCCTCGTCCAGGTGCATCAGGAGGCAGGGAACTCTTGCGGCGCGCGCCGTGGTCAGATCGACCACGGTGTCGCCGACGAACGCGGCCGGACCAACACCCGTCCGCCGGATGGCTTCGAGCAGTGGTGCCGGGTCCGGCTTTCGGACATCCAGCGTGTCTCCGCAGACAACCGAAGGAAAGCGGCCCTTCCAGCCCATGGCGTCCAGGAACGGACGGGTGAGATAGTCGAGCTTGTTGGTGCAGATCGCGAGCTGAACGCCATCAGCCTCTAGTGCTGAAAGCGCCTCCTCGACGCCTGGCCATGGTCGGCTACGATCCGCCAAATGGGCTTCATATTGGCCGACGAAGCGCGCAAACCCCTCCGTGAAGATCGGTTCGGTAACCCCGCCCGTGGCGGTGAGCGCGCGTTTCACCAGCTCATGAACGCTATCGCCGAGCATCGATCGCACCTGCGCGACATCGAGCGTTGGCCGGGAAAGCGCCTTCAGCATGACATCGACCGCGTCCGCGATGTCGGGCACCGCATCCGCGAGTGTTCCGTCCAGGTCGAACACGACCGTCCGGACCCGGAACCTATGGACTCCGCTACCTGCGCTTGCCTGTGCGTGACGACGGGCGCCGGTCATATCGCGTAATCCAGCGCTTCCTCGCGCAAACCCTCGATGGCCGCGCGCAACGCCTCTTCCACGATCACCTGGCCCGCCGGGGTGAGCGGCGTGAGCGGCAAGCGATGATGCGGAGCGAGACGGCCCAGCTGCCCCAGGGCCCATTTGACCGGAATGGGATTGGACTCGATGAACAGTGCCTTGTTCAATGGCGCGATCGCGCTGCTGATCCAGCGGGCCGTCAGCGCGTCGTCGGCGCGCGCCGCGGCGCACAGCCTGCGCATCGCCGCGGGAAGGACATTGGCGGTGACCGAGATGTTGCCGCGCGCGCCATGGAGCATCAGCGCGGCGGCTGTCTCGTCATCGCCGCTGAAGACCGCGAAGCGCGCCGGCAGCCGCCGGAGCAGCCCGATCCCGCGTCCAATATCGCCCGTCGCGTCCTTGAGGCCGACGATGTTGGGGATTTCGGCGAGCCGCATCACCGTGTCGTCGGCTAGGTCCGTGATCGTGCGGCCCGGCACATTGTAGATGATCAGCGGCAGGTCGACGGCTTCTGCAATAGCGCGAAAATGGGCGTACAGCCCATCCTGGGTCGGCTTGTTGTAATAGGGCACGACCGAAAGCGCGGCGACGACACCCGCCTCCCGCGCCGCCTCGGTCAACTCGATCGCGGCAGCGGTCGCGTTGGAGCCGGCGCCGGCGATGATCGGAATCCGGCCCGCCGCGTGATCGACGGCTGCGCGGATGACGTTCTTGTGCTCGCCCATCGTCATGGTCGCGGCCTCGCCGGTCGATCCCATGATCACCAGGGCATCGGTCCGCTCCTCGACATGCCAGTCGATCAGCGAGCGCAGCGATGTCCAGTCGAGACTGCCATCCGCATGGAGCGGCGTGACAAGAGCGGGAATACTACCCGAGGGCAGAACCCGACGCGCATCGAAGCGGCTGCCGCCAATCGCGGCCACGATCTCGCTTCCTGCCATCGCCGCGCCTATGCCGCCTGCGTGGCGTGCCAGGCCGCGACATAGGCCTGGGCGCGCGCACGCACCTCTTCCACAGTGCGGCCCGGAGCATAGAGCCGGCCACCAGTACCAAAGCCGCTCGCGCCTGCCTCGACATAGTCGGCCATGGTCTCGGGCACGATCCCGCCCGTCGGGAAGAGCGGAATATGCTTGGCGAAGACGGCGCGCCACGCCTTGAGCGCGGCGGGCGGGATCGCCTCAGCGGGGAAGACCTTGAGACCGACGGCGCCGGCCGCCATCGCTGCGAAACCCTCGGTCGGGGTCGCGACGCCGGGGACGCAGGGCAAATCCGCCCAATACGCGGCGCGCACGACGTCCAGGTCGGCATGCGGCATCACGATGAGGCGTCCGCCGGCATCCTGGACCTTCTTCACGTCGACCGGATCCATCACGGTCCCGGCACCGATCAGCGCCTTGTCTCCAAACCGCTTCGAGAGGCGCCGGATGCTTTCATAAGGGTCGGGAGAGTTGAGCGGCACCTCGATCAGTTTGAATCCCGCCTCGACCAGTACTTCTCCCACGCCTTCGACCTCATCCGGCGTGATCCAGCGGAGCACGGCGATCAACGGCGTGCTCGCGAGCGCGGCGTTGAAAATGGCCTTGGGGGTCAGATCGGTCATGAGGTTTCCCTTCAATGTATGGTCGCGGGCGACCTTAATGTATGGCCTTCGACGACTTGTATGGATGCGATCCCGATGGGGTTCCGCTTCGTGCAGGGTCTTGCGATTCTCGCCTTGCGGTTGGAATTTTCATCCGTAGTGCGCAGAACGGTCATCGAAAACTACATTAAGTAGGGCTTGATACAAGCCATATAGTATGGCTATGGTGCATACATAAGAGGCGCACTCGTCTTTGTCGAGTCGGAACCGTCGTCATTGCCAAGCAAAACGGCTCCCGCGCCTTGGGACGAGAAGCGTGATCGAAAGGAACGCAGCGTTGACGGTTGGGACTGTTATGCCCGACGCCGGGCCTCGAGCTCGGCAAATGGGCCGTATGCCGGATGGCGGTGCTCCCGTTGGGGAGCGCCGATCATGAGACGGCTCTTGTCATCAGCGCGCGCCCTCGTGCCGCTTGCCGCCCTGCTCCTTGCGGGCTGTGACGACTATGCGCTGCTCTTCCCGAAGGGCGATGTCGGCGTCCAGGAGCGCAGCCTCATCCTGATCGCGCTTGGGATCATGCTGGCGGTGGTGATCCCGGTGATCATCCTCACCCTGGTGTTCGCCTGGCGCTACCGCGCGACCAACACCAAGGCGAACTATCAGCCGAAGTGGTCGCACTCGAACGGGATCGAGTTCGTCATCTGGACGATCCCCTGCCTGATCGTGCTCTTTCTCGCGGTGATGATCTGGGAGACCACCCACAAGCTCGATCCCTATCAGCCGCTCGACTCGAAGGTACCGCCTGTGCGGGTCGAAGTCGTCGCGCTGAACTGGAAGTGGCTCTTCATCTACCCGGATTATGGCATTGCCACGGTGAATGAGCTTCCGATCCCGGCCGGCACCCCGATCAACTTCAAGCTCACCGCTGATTCGATCATGAACAGCTTCTTCATCCCGCACCTGGGCAGCCAAGTCTACGCGATGGGAGGCATGCAGACCCAGCTCCACCTGATCGCGGATCATCCCGGCACCTATCCCGGACGTTCCTCGGCCTATAGCGGCTCCGGCTTCTCGGACATGCACTTCCAGGCTGTCGCGACCGATCGCGCGACCTTCGATGCTTGGGTCCGCAAGGTGCAGCGGTCGCAGCGGGTTCTCGACAAGGCGAGCTACACCGAACTGGCCAAGCCGAGCATCAAGAATGCGCCCACCACCTACGCCCGCGTCGATCCGGAGCTCTTCGACGACATCGTCAACCAATATATGCCTGCGATGACGCATCCCGCCCACGGCATGGCCAAGATGGCCATGGTCGAAGGCCCGATGCGCGGCCCGCAGCGCGCCAAGACTGCGGAGTAATGACCATGCTCGGAAAACTGAGCCTGGACGCGATCCCCCTGCATGAGCCCATCATCATGGGCACGGGTATCGTCGTCGCACTGGGGGGCCTTGTGGTCCTCGCCCTTCTCACCCGCTATCGCTGCTGGGGCTATCTCTGGAAGGAATGGATCACCTCGGTCGACCATAAGAAGGTCGGCGTGATGTATTTCATCCTGGGGCTGGTGATGCTGCTGCGCGGGTTCGCCGACGCGATCATGATGCGCCTCCAGCAGGCGGTGGCCGCCGGCGGCGCGGAAGGCTATCTGCCGCCGCATCATTACGACCAGATCTTCACCGCGCACGGCGTGATCATGATCTTCTTCGTGGCGACGCCCTTTATCCTCGGATTGATGAACGTCGTCGTCCCACTGCAGCTCGGCGCGCGCGACGTCGCCTTCCCCTTCGTCAACTCGCTCGGCTTCTGGCTGTCGGCGATGGGCGCGGTGCTTGTCATGATCTCGATGTGGGTGGGCGATTTCGCCGCCACCGGCTGGGTTGCCTATCCGCCGCTCTCCGAGCTCGGATATAGTCCGACCGTCGGCGTGGATTATTATATCTGGTCCCTCCAGATATCAGGGTTGGGAACGACTCTGGCCGGCGTCAATTTCATCGCGACCATCTTCAAGATGCGCGCGCCGGGCATGAACCTGATGAAGATGCCGGTCTTCTGCTGGACCGCGCTCATCACCAACATCCTGATCGTCGCCATTTTCCCGGTGCTGACCGCCACGCTCGCGATGCTCGCGGCCGACCGCTACCTCGGGATGCATTTCTTCACCAACGAGCTTGGTGGAAATGCGATGATGTACATCAACCTGATCTGGATTTGGGGCCACCCGGAAGTCTATGTCCTGATCCTGCCTTGCTTCGGCGTCTATTCCGAAGTCATCGCCGCCTTCTCGGGTAAGCCGCTGTTCGGCTACAAGTCGATGGTCTACGCGACCTCGTCGATCGGCGTGCTCAGCTTCCTGGTGTGGCTGCACCATTTCTTCACCATGGGATCGGGCGCCAACGTCAACGCCTTTTTCGGCATCATGACGACAATCATCTCGATTCCGACCGGCGTGAAGCTCTTCAACTGGCTCTTCACCATGTATCGCGGTCGCATCCGTTTCCACTCGGCGACGCTGTGGACGATCGGCTTCATGATCACCTTCGCTGTCGGCGGAATGACCGGCGTGCTGCTGGCGGTGCCAGGCGCGGACTTCGTGCTGCACAACTCGCTGTTCCTGGTGGCCCACTTCCACAACGTCATCATCGGCGGCGTGGTCTATGGGTGCCTGGCCGGCATGGCCTTCTGGTTCCCCAAGGTGTTCGGCTTCACGCTGAACGAGTTCTGGGGGAAGGTCAGCTTCTGGCTCTGGCTGGTCGGCTACTGGCTCGCCTTCACGCCGCTCTATGTCCTGGGCTTCATGGGCATGACCCGGCGCATGAACCACTATGACATGCCCGAGTGGCAGCCTTGGCTGCAGGTCGCGCTGGTCGGCGCGGTCATCATCGGCCTTGGTATCCTGGCGATCCTGATCCAGCTCTATGTCAGCATCCGCGACCGCGAGCTGAACCGCGACCTGACCGGGGATCCCTGGGACGCGCGCAGCCTGGAATGGTCGCGCCCGTCGCCGGTGCCCTTCTACAATTTCGCGCACATTCCGGAGATCACGTCGCTCGAACAGCATTGGGAGAACAAGGAAAAGGGTCGCGTGGAAGTGCGCCGCTACGAGGACATCCACATGCCGAAGAACACGGCGGCGGGCTTCATAATCTCGGTCTGGGGGTTCATCCTATGCTTCGCGCTCGTCTGGCACATGTGGGCGATCGCCGGGTTGAGCCTGCTCGCGACCATCGTGACTTTCATCCTGCGCACCTATGACCGTGACACCGATTATTGGGTGCCCGCGGACGAGGTCGCCCGCATCGAAGGCGCCTGGCACGCCTCGATGAAGGAGGCCGCATAACCATGAACATGCACTCACCCGCCGTCTCCGGCGGCCATCACCCGCACGGCCACGACCACGGACATGACAGCGGATCCACGACCGTTCTCGGTTTCTGGATCTACCTGATGAGCGACTGCCTCATCTTTTGCAGCCTGTTCGCGACGTTCGGCGTGCTGGCGGAAAGTTATGCCGGCGGCCCCACCGGCCGCGAGCTGTTCGACCTGCCCTATGTCGCGGCCGAGACCGTGTTGCTGCTGATCAGCAGCTTCACCTTCGGCATGGCGATGCTGAACCTGCACGCGGCGCGCACCCGCAAGGTGATCCGCTGGCTGGCGATCACCTTCCTGTTCGGCGCCGCCTTCATCGCGATGGAGGTGAATGAGTTCGCGCACCTTATCGCCGAGGGCGCGGGGCCGGGGCGCAGCGCGTTCCTGTCCGCCTATTTCACGCTTGTAGGCACGCACGGCCTGCACGTCACCTCGGGCCTGATCTGGCTTGCCGTGATGATCGACCAGACAAGGCGTTTCGGGCTCGACGCGGTGGTTCGCCGCCGCCTCGCCTGCCTCAGCCTGTTCTGGCACTTCCTCGACCTGATCTGGATCTGCGTGTTCACCTTCGTCTACCTGCACGGAGTTCTCTGATGTCCGTCTCCCCCACGCGCGCCGCGCATCGTGAGGCGTCTCACGGAACCCTCGCTTCCTACACGATCGGCTTTATCGTCTGTCTGGTCCTGACCGGACTGTCGTTCGGGGCGGTGATGAGCGGCATGGTCCCGCACGACCGCATCCTGCCGGCGATCGTCGTGCTGGCGGTCGTGCAGCTGATCGTCCAGCTCGTGCTCTTCCTGCATCTCGGCTCCGCGCCGGAGCAGCGCAACAACACGGTGATCTTCGTCCTCACAGGCATGCTGATCGCGATCATCGTCGCAGGATCCTTGTGGGTGATGCACAACGCCAACACCAACATGATGCCGATGCAGATGAGCGTGGAAAGGGCCCGCGCGAAGGACTGACGCTCGAAAGATCAACGTCCATCGGGGCGGATGGACCTACCCTTGAGAACAATCGAAGCCCGCGATGCGGCCACGGGCCGCATCGCCCAAGGAGGTGGATTTCCATGCCCCAGACTGTGACCAATGCCCTCGCCGCGTCGCCGAGCGAGGATACCCTTTCCGAACGGCTATTGTCGGGCGCGCTCGACTATCACCGCTATCCGCGGCCCGGTAAGCTCCAGATCCAGCCGACCAAGCCGCTCGTCGGGCTCGACGATCTCTCGTTCGCCTATTCCCCCGGTGTCGCCGCGGCGTGCATGGCGATCCATGCGGACGAATCCGAGGCGGTGCAGCTCACCGGACGCAGCAATCTGGTCGCGGTCATCTCGAATGGCAGCGCCGTTCTTGGTCTCGGCGACATCGGCCCCCTCGCCTCGAAGCCGGTGATGGAAGGCAAGGCCGTCCTGTTCAAGAGGTTCGCCGATATCGATGCGTTCGACCTCGAGATCTCGTCGCGCAGCGTCGAGGAGATCGTCACGGTCATCGCCGCGCTCGAGCCGACATTCGGCGGCATCAACCTCGAGGACATCAAGGCGCCGGAATGCTTCGAGATCGAGAGGCGATTGCGCGATCGGATGGGGATTCCCGTCTTCCATGACGACCAGCATGGCACTGCGATCATCGTATCAGCGGCGGTCCTGAATGCGCTGCGCCGCGCCGGCAAGACTATCGCACAGGCCAGGATCGTCACTTCGGGCGCCGGTGCGGCAGCGCTTGCCTGCCTGGATCTGCTGATTGCGCTTGGCGCGCGCCGCGAGAACATCACCGTCACCGACCTTATGGGCGTCGTCCATTCCGGGCGCACCGGGCTCATGGATCCCTGGAAGCGTGCCCATGCGCGCGACACGGATCTGCGCACGCTGGCCGAGGCGATCGACGGGGCCGACATCTTTCTCGGCTTGTCGGCGGCCGGCGTCCTCAAGGCCGACATGGTCGCGCGGATGGCCCGCGACCCGCTGATCATGGCGCTCGCCAATCCGATCCCCGAGATCATGCCCGGACTCGTGCAGCAGGTGCGCGGCGATGCGATGATCTGCACTGGCCGGTCCGACTTCCCCAACCAGGTCAACAATGTCCTGTGCTTCCCGCACATCTTCCGGGGGGCGCTCGATTGCGGCGCGACCGAGATCACCAAGGGGATGGAGCTGGCCGCCGTTCACGCGCTGGCCGCGCTGGCCAGCGAAGGGGTTGAAACCGCGCATACGCCGCTCATTCCATCCCCGTTCGATCCACGCCTTGCAATTGGCATTGCGCCGGCTGTGGCCGGCGCCGCGGCCGCGAGCGGCGTCGCCACGCGGCCGATCGCCGATCTCGCAGCCTATGCCGAAGCCCTCGCGCGTCGCCTCCGCGACGCTGTGCCCCTCGCCTCCTGATCTTGCCTGGAGATATTGCCCATGAACGCCACCGCTCCGGCTGTACGCCCCGCAACTCCCAATTTCTCGTCCGGTCCCTGCGCGAAGCGCCCCGGCTGGACGCTCGCCGCGCTCGAAGGCGCCCTGACCGGGCGTTCGCATCGCTCGAAGCCCGGCCAGGCCAAGCTGCGTGAGGCGATCGAGCTGACGCGGGCCGTGCTCGGCATCCCGGACACCCACCGGATTGCGATCACGCCGGCGTCCGACACCGGCGCGGTCGAAATGGCGATGTGGAGCTTGCTCGGCCCGCGCGGCGTCGACGTAGCCGCCTGGGAGAGCTTCGGCCAGGATTGGATCACCGATGCCACCAATCAGCTGAAACTGGCCGACTGCCGGACGTTCACGGCACCCTATGGCGAACTCCCCGACCTCGGCCACTGGGATCCGGATCGCGACCTCGTCTTCACCTGGAACGGGACCACCTCGGGCGTGCGGGTGCCAAACGGTGACTGGATCCCCGACGATCGCGGCGGGCTCACGATCTGCGACGCGACGTCGGCGGCGTTCGCGATGGAGCTGCCCTGGGAAAAGCTCGATGTGACGACCTGGTCGTGGCAGAAAATCCTCGGCGGCGAAGGTGCGCATGGCATCATCGTCATGAGTCCGCGAGCCATCGAGCGCCTCGAAAGCTACACGCCGGCATGGCCGATGCCGAAGCTGTTCCGCATGAAGTCGGGCGGCAAGGTCAATGAAGCCTTCTTCCAGGGGAGCACGATCAACACCCCGTCCCTGCTCGCGGTCGAGGACGCGATCGACGGCCTGCGCTGGGCGCAGGCGATCGGTGGGCTCCCCGAGCTGATCCGGCGCTGCGAGGCGAATGCCGCGTGCGTCGCGGAATGGGTGGCACGCAACCCCTGGTGCGGGTTCCTGGTCGAGCGTCTCGAAATTCGCTCGCCGAGCTCCATCTGCCTCAAGATCGTCGAACCGGCGCTAGCCGCCGATGCCGCGCTCCAGGCCAGGACAGCGTCGGCGATCGTGGCGTTCCTCGACAAGGAGGGCGTCGCATACGACATCGGCGCCTATCGCACGGCGCCGCCGGGGTTCCGCTTCTGGGCTGGCGCGACCGTCGAGACCGCCGATCTCGCCATCGCCCTCGAGTGGCTTTCCTTCGCCTATGCGCGCGTCACCATCGGAGAGGAGGTCGCCTGATGGACGGACACGACTTCCTCTATCCTTGCTTCTCGCGGGCCGATCTCGCGTTCGAGCGCGGCGACGGTGCCTGGCTCTTCACCGCCGATGGTCAGCGCTATCTCGATTGCGCCACCGGCATCGCGGTCACCGGGTTGGGCCACTCGCATCGCCGCTTGGTCGACGTGGTCACGCGCCAGGCCGCGAAGCTCTGGCACGTCTCGAACGCGTACCGGATTCCCCAGCAGGAACAGCTCGCCGAGAAGCTGTGCGCCGCCACCTTCGCGGATCGCGTGTTCTTCAACAATTCGGGCGCCGAGGCGGTCGAGACCGCGATCAAGACAGCGCGGCGCTATCACCATGTGAACGGACGCCCGGAGCGGTGGCGGCTCGTGACCTTCGAAGGAGCCTTCCACGGACGCACGCTGGCCACCGTAGCGGCTGGTGGTCAGGCAAAATATCTCGAGGGCTTCGGCGCACCCGTCGACGGCTTTGATCAGGTTCCCTTCGGCGATCTCGACGCACTTGCCGCGGCTTGTGGGCCGGAGACGGCCGGCGTCCTGATCGAGCCGGTCCAGGGCGAGAGCGGCGTCCGCACGCTTGCCGAGGGTGCACTCGCCCGCATTCGAGCTCTCTGCGACCGCCATGGCCTGTTGCTGGTTCTCGACGAGGTGCAGACGGGAATCGGCCGGACAGGTCATCTGTTCGCCTACCAGGCATCCGGGGTCACGCCGGATATCCTCGCCAGCGCCAAGGGCCTGGGCAATGGGTTCCCGGTGGCGGCATGTCTCGCCACGGAAGCGGCGGCGGCCGGCATGACACCGGGTACGCATGGCAGCACCTTCGGCGGAAATCCGCTGGCCATGGCGGTGGCCAGTGAGGTGCTCGACATCATGCTGGAACCGGGTTTCATCGAGACTGTGCGCCGGACCGGAGAGCAACTGCGCATCAAACTCGACGACTTGGCCGCAAGCTATCCTGAGCTTTTCGAATGTGCACGCGGCGAGGGATTGCTCCTTGGCCTCAAGTGCAGGCGTCCGGTCCGTGAGGTCATGATGGCCGTTCGCGATCAGGGCGTGCTCAGCGTCGTCGCCGGCGACGATGTCCTGCGCATCCTGCCCCCGCTCACCCTGTCGATACCCGATGCGAAGGAGCTGGTCGTCCGATTGCACGCGGCCGCGCTCGCCCTGTCCAACCCTGCCGACATTGCCGCGTAAGAAGGTTCAAGATGTCACAACCGTTGCTCGCGGCGTTGCAGCCGCCTCCAGCCGACCCCATTCTCGCGCTCGGCAGCCTGTTCGCCGCAGACACCCGGCCCAACAAGCTCGACCTGGGCATCGGGGTCTACAAGGACGAGGCAGGCGAGACGCCCATCATGCTGAGCGTAAAGCAGGCCGAGCGCCAGTTGCTGGCAAGCAGGACGACCAAGCGGTATGTCGGTGCGCGCGGCGACCGGCAATTTGCCGCCGCCATGCTCGATGTGACGTTCGGCGCCGCGACGGAAGCGAGCAGGATCGCTTCGCTGCAGGCGCCCGGCGGGACGGGGGCGCTGCGGATCCTGGCACAGCTCCTTGCCGAGGCGAGGCCGAAGGCGACCGTATGGTTGCCCAGCCCGACCTGGCTGAACCATCAGGCTATCTTCGCGGCCGTTGGTTTGAAGACGGCTTACTACCCCTATTACGATACCGAGCAGTCGACCGTACGGTTCGACTCTCTCTGTGACCGGCTGGGGAGCGCGACGCCCGGCGACGTGGTTCTCCTGCACGGATGCTGCCACAATCCAAGCGGTGCCGACTTGGACGAGGCCCAGTGGCGGACGCTCGCGACGCTCTTTCTCGAGCGCGATCTGATCCCGTTCGTCGATATCGCCTATCAGGGGTTTGGACGCGGGCTGGACGAAGATGCCCGAGGGCTCCGTATCCTGGCGGCGCGCCTGCCGGAGTTGCTTGCCGCATCGTCCTGCTCGAAGAATTTCGGGCTGTACTCGGAGCGTGTGGGCTGTGCGCTGGTGCTGGCGCGGAACCCTCGTGAGGCGGAGATCGCGGCCGCACGCATGACGGTTCATGCCCGCACCATCTACTCGATGCCCCCCGACCATGGTGCGGCGATCGTCCGCACCATCCTCGAGGACGTCGACCTGTTGACCAACTGGCATGACGAGCTGACGTCGATCCGCGAGGATATGAACGAGAAGCGGGCACGTCTCGCGGAAGCGTTTCTTCAGGCCTCCGGCAGCGACGAGTTCGCCTATCTCGCTCACGGCTTTGGGATGTTCTCACTATTGAAACTGTCGCGAGCGCAGATCGAGGAGGCCCGTGCAGCATTTGGAATCTATATCGTCGAGGACGGTCGGATCAATGTGGCGGGTCTTCCGGTGGCGAGGATCGACGCTTTCGTCGAGTCCATCCTCACCATCCGCAAATCGCCGCACTGAGTGGGCTGCATCTTGCACGCACATGTTCATCGGCTCCGCCTGCCCGCCGCGCCGCGCGCATCCTTTCCAATCGGTGTCGCCTAAGATGAGCCTGTGGCGCCCAAGAATCGCCGAGAACGCCCGGATGAAATATCTGGGCATTGTGGAAGCCCTGGAGGCAGATGTCCGCTCGGGCCGGATACGGGTCGGCGATCGGCTGCCGCCGCAACGGATGATCGCCGATGCGCTCGGCGTCGACCTCACGACGGTCACGCGCGCATTCAACGAAGCACGGCGCCGCGGTTTGGTAGATGCGCGGGCGGGCCGTGGCACCTTTGTACGAGGTGCGGATACGAGGGACTGGCAGCCCGGCCGGCTCGCTGGCGCCCCGTTGGTCGATCTCAGCATGAACGTGCCGCCCCAGCCGTCTGCGGTCGACCTGCAGAAGGAAATCACGGCCGGGATCGGCCATGTTCTCGCCGGCCCCCGCAGCTTGGCGCATCTTCAATATCAGACCAGCACCGGAGGTGTGCGGGATCGGCTTGCCGCAGCCGCTTGGCTCGCCCCGCGCCTTGGCGCAGTCTCGCCTGATCGGCTTCTCGTCGTCAGCGGCGCGCAAAGTGCGCTCTATGCCATCTGCGAAACGCTGCTACGCGCGGGAAATGTCATTGCCACCGGCATGGTCACCTATCCAGGGTTGAAATCGGTGATCGGACAGAAGGGCCTCGTAACGGCCCCTGTCGCTATGGATACGGGCGGGATCGTTCCCGAGGCCTTCGAGGAAGTTTGCCGAGCCCGGGCGCCGGTGGTCCTCTATGTCGTACCCTCGATCGACAGCCCGACCACCGCAACGTTGTCGGAGGAGCGGCGGCAGCGGATCGCGGACATCGCCCGCAAGCATAAGATCGCCATCATCGAGGACGACCCTTATGCGCCTCTGCGGAAGCTAACGCTTCCCGCATTTGCGAGGCTCGCGAGCGACATCACATGGCATGTCGCCACGCTCTCGAAATGCGCGACGCCGTCGCTCAGGATCGCCCATGTCGTCGCACCTAGCGAGATGGACGCCCAACGGCTGGCGCGGGCAATCCGGACCACGACACTGATGGCTTCCCCGCTGCTCGCGGCGCTCGCCACCCGTTGGATCCGGGAAGGCACCCTGACTGAAATCGTGGCCGCCATAAGGACCGAGAATGCGGAACGGCAACACATGGCGGCGGCGATCATCGGCGAGGAGAATTTCGCAGCCGACCCCGATGGGCACCATCTATGGCTGCATATGCCGTCTCATTGGCGCGCTGCCGCGTTCGCTGACCATGCCGAGCGCAGCGGCGTCGCCGTCGTACCAGGATCGACCTTCTCAGTGACGCCGGATCCGGTCGAAGCCGTGCGGGTCTCGCTTGGTACGGCGCCGGACCGCGACGTACTCAAGGACGGCTTGTCCCTTTTGGCTGGGCTGATGGCCCAGCCCTCGTTGACGACAAAGGCGATCGTCTAACGTTCTCGAGACGAGTTCATCGGGACTTCTTAATCGTGGGGCAATTCACGACCTGGTAGCCCGAAATGGATGCAAGAGCGGAGCAGGGTAAGGGCCATATGACAATCATGAAGCAGATTGGCTGCGCGTTTCTATTGACGCTGGCTTTCAGCGCGAATGCGGCCGAAGCAGCGCCGGCGCGACATGTTGTCCGGGACACTTCGCGGAGTGAGCTTGAAGATATGAAAATCACCCTGCAGCGGTCGGCCTGCTTAGGCATCTGCCCTGACTATAAGGTCACGATCCATGGGGACGGGCGCATCGTTTTCACCACCGAAACCTCGCCCACCGATCGCGTCGCCGGCCTTCATCGCAAGTTCGCTCCGGTGCGCGGCGTCTTCTTGCCAGGCACCCATGAGGACCGGGTAGATCCCAGGGCGGTCGCCGTCCTGTTCGATCGGTTCCAGGCCGCGAATTTCTTCGGGCTTCGCAACCAATACCGGGCAAGCGTCACCGATCACCCGACCTATACGCTGACGCTCGACATGGGCAAACGGCACAAGACGGTCGAGGACTATGTCGGGCGTGAGGTCGGCATGCCGGCGGCGGTCACGGATCTCGAGAAAGCGGTGGACGAACTGGCGGGAACGGCCCGCTGGGTGCGCGGCACGCAGGCGCTCATTCCGCTGCTCGAGAATGAGCATTTCGATTTTGCTTCGGCGGATGCAGCGGAGCTTTTGGTCGAAGGGGTGCAAGGGAATGCCGACGAAGATCTGCTGGTCGCCCTATTCGACCGTGGCGCGCCACTGAGCGTTCCGGTTGGCCGCGACGGCTCGACCTCTCAGCCGGGCGGCGATGAAGCGCCTGCCGGCATCCGTTTGCTGGAGGGTTCGATCAAGGCCGGGCGCCCGAAGCTCTTCTCGCGGCTCGCCTCTACCGGCTGGCTCGACCGGCTGGGCAAGGATGCGGCCGCGCAGCTGTTCGCGCAGAACGCCGGCGGCTGCTCGGCCGATCTCGTCGACGCGGTCGCGAGTGCGGGCGTCGACATCGACGCGCCAGAAACGATCAATCCGAATGCGGATGCCCGGGAGGCCCAGGGCGGGACAGCGCTCATGAAGCTCGGGACCAGCTACGGCTGCAAGGACGAGACCCGCAGGCTTGCTGCCGCCGAGCGGTTGATCGCGAAGGGCGCAAACCCGAACCGGATCGACAGCCTTGGGCGAAATAGCCTCTACGGTGTCGAGAATGTCGCGCTGCTCGACCTGCTCCTTCAGCATGGGGCGGATGCCACGATCAAGGACCGCGAGGGCCTCAGCATGATCTTCGGAAGCTGGACCGATGATATCGTCATCCGGCTGATCGAGGCAGGAGCAAGTCCTGTCGGGAACTATGGCTTCGATAGCAACCGGACGCTGCTCGAGGAGACCAAGGCGCGCCGTATGCCGAAGGTCGCCGCCTGGCTCGCATCGCACATCACCACAGCTGAGCGCTAAGTTCAAAACAGGGTGGGACGGCTTGGACAAGCGAGAGGAAGCTTGGCCGGACCTCGTCTAGATCGGCGATACCGGTACGTCGGGGTTCGCAGCCAATGCCATGCCCGCCAGCAGCCGGCCTAGATCCTCTCGCTTGGTCATAAGGTCTGCGAGAGTGTATCGGTCCAATACGCCGAGAAAGGCCGAAAGCGCCTCCTTGAGAACGCCCGTGAGGCCACAGGCCGGCGCGATGACGCAGCTCCCGCAGTCGACCAGATCGAATCCGTCCTCGGTGTGGCGGACCAGCGCGCCGATATTTATGTCTTCCGGTGCTCGCCCGAGGCGGATGCCCCCGAAGCGGCCACGCACGGTCTCGACATAGCCCGAGCGCGCCAATTCGTTGACCACCTTCATCAGGTGGTTCTGCGAGATGCCATAGGCCCGCGCTACCTCGGCGATCGAGCACAGCCGCTCGGGCTGCGCGCCGAGATGGAGCAGCACGCGCATCGAGTAATCCGTGAATAGCGTCAGCTTCATGCCTGCTCCCGCGAGGCCAAAAAACGGCTCGCCTCAAATTAGGTATTCTTGTTGCATGTTTCAAAGTCGAGGGATAGATGCATCGTTGATACATGATTGGAGCATGAGTCGTGGACGGCGTCCCGGAGATCGACGAAGCAGGGCTGGAAAGGTTGATCGACGCCTTTTATGCGCGCATTCGCGTCGACGCCGAACTCGGACCGATTTTCAACGACGCGATCGAGGACTGGCCGGAGCATCTCGACAAGCTGGTTTCCTTCTGGTCGTCGGTGATGCTGACCACCGGCCGATACAAAGGCCAGCCGGTGCCAGCGCACAAGAAACACCAGCATCGCCTGGCCCCCGCGCTGTTCGAGCGCTTGCTCACGCTGTGGGCGGAGGTCACGAACGAGCAGATGACAGCTCGCGCCGCGGCTGCGTTACAGGCGAAGGCAGCTCGCATCGCCGAGAGCCTGCAGCTTGCTCTGTTTTTCCGGCCGGATCGCCGACCGGTTCCTCGGCCCGCCCCAGCGACGGACCATCTCAAAAGGAGCGTCCTGTCATGACCGACATCCCTCTTGTCGACCTTACGGTCCATCACCAGCCGCGCGACCTGCGCGACCGCATCGCGCTCGGTTTCACCAAGGTATTGCGCTTTTGCGCCGATACGTTCTTCGCCAAGCGCTACGGTCATCGCGCGATCGTGCTGGAGACGGTTGCCGCCGTGCCGGGCATGGTCGGCGCGACGATCAACCACCTCAAATGCCTACGCCGGATGTGCGACGACAAGGGCTGGATCCGCACCTTGATGGAGGAAGCGGAGAATGAGCGCATGCATCTGATGACTTTCATCGAGATCGCCAAACCGACCCTGTTCGAGCGGCTGGTCATTCTTGGCGTTCAGTGGGTCTTCTATCTCGCCTTCTTCGCGCTCTACCTCGTCAGCCCTCGGACCGCGCACCGCATCGTCGGCTATTTCGAGGAAGAAGCGGTGATCAGCTATACGCACTTTCTCAAGGAGATCGATGAGGGTCGCAGCCCTAATGTGCCGGCGCCGACGATCGCACGACACTATTGGAAGCTACCGGATAACGCCACGCTGCGGGACGTCGTGCTGGTAGTGCGCGCGGACGAAGCGCATCATCGTGATGTGAACCACGGCTTCGCGAGCGAACTGGCAGGCTTGGACACCGCCGCTGGCGTGGCTCCTTACCCCACGCACGCCGAAGACATCCGGCTGGCCGCCTGACATGGCCGCCCTGCCCTATCGGTCCACGCCGGTCTTCGACCAGGACACATTGCCGGTTGCATTGCGTGGTCGGCACAACACCAAGGCCGGCGTGTGGGGTTTGGTGCGGGTGATCGAGGGGCAGTTGCGGCTCACCTATCTCGACCCGTCGTCCGAAATCCTTCTCGATCCCGAGACACCGGGATTGGTCCTTCCTCAGCAACCGCATTTCGTCGAGCCGATTGGACCGATGAGGATGCGGGTCGATTTCTACGATCAGTTGCCGACCGGCTGAACCTACTTTCCTTTCCAACCCGTCACAGGAGACGTTGATGTCGCAGACAATCAACGAGCGCACGATCGCGCTCGTCAAGGCCACCGTACCCGCACTCGAAGCCAGCGGGCTCGAGATCGTGCGCGAGATGTACGCCCGCATGTTCGAGAACCCAGAGATCCGCGACCTGTTCAACCAGTCGCATCAGGATGCCGCGGGCGCTCAGCCGCGCGCACTGACGGCGGCGATCCTCGCCTATGCCAGCAATATCGACAATCTCACGGCGCTCGCGCCCGCGGTCGAGCGGATCGCGCAGAAGCATGTCGGCCTCCAGATCTTGCCCGAGCATTATCCGCACGTCGGAGAAGCACTGCTCGGTGCCATCAAGGCCGTGCTCGGCGAGGCTGCGACGGAGGAAATCCTGGCGGCCTGGGGCGATGCCTATTGGTTCCTAGCCAAGGTTCTAATGGCGCGCGAAGCGAACATCTATCGCGAGCATGAGACCGCCGAAGGCGGCTGGACCGGCTGGCGCGATTTCCGCGTCGAGGAGGTGATCCGCGAGAGCAGCGTGATCAGTTCCTTCATCCTGCGTCCGGTCGACGGTCGCGCAGTCATCCGCCACAAAGCAGGGCAGTATCTGACCTTCTGGTTCGAGATTCCGGGGCATCCCCCGATTAAGCGCAACTACTCGATCTCGAACGCGCCCAACGGCGAGTTCTATCGCATCTCGGTGAAGCGCGAGCCGCACGGGCTGGCCTCGAGCTGGCTGCACGATCACGCGAAGCCGGGGACGATCCTCAAGGTCTCGCCGCCGGCCGGCGAGTTCTTTCTTGCCGAGCATCCCGAACGCCCTGTTGTCCTTCTGTCGGGCGGTGTCGGTCTGACCCCGATGGTCGCGATGCTCGAGACGCTGGTCGAGAGGTATCCGGGCACGCCCGCCCACTATATTCACGGAACCCATGACCGCGATACACACGCGATGCGCGACCATGTTCGCGAGTTGGTGAACGGCGGGACGGTCGTGCAAGTGACCGACTTCCACCAGACGCCACTGGTCGGCGAGCTGGCAGGCCAGGATTATGACCGAGCCGGGATCATAACCGACGAGTGGTTGATTGCCAGCACTCCCGTCGCGGAGGCGGATTACTATATCTGCGGCCCGCGTCCGTTCCTGCGCGCGGCTGTATCGGCGTTGTCCCTTGCCGGAGTGCCGTCCGACCGTATCCACTACGAGTTCTTCGGCCCCGCCGACGAATTGCTGGCCGCCTGATTGGGACGATTCGGATGGACGATGTCATTGTCGCTCGCGCGCTGCATGTCCTGGCGATCCTGCTGTGGATCGGCGGCGTGGGCTTCGTGACTTGCGTGGTGATGCCGTCCATTCGCCACGATCACGATCCAGACTGCCGGCTCGCCGCCTTTCACCGGATCGAAGGGCGGTTTGCCGGACAGGCACGCCTATGGGTGCTGCTCGCGGGCACGTCAGGTCTCTGGATGGTCTATCGGTTCGAAATGTGGGGTCGGTTCGCCGATCCCCATTTCTGGTGGATGCATGCCATGGTCGGAGTCTGGGCGATCTTCGCTCTCATGCTTTTCATCGTCGAGCCGCTATTCCTTCACGATCGCATGAGGCGTTCCGCTTCACCCGCCGCGGACTTCATGCGGATGGAACGCATGCACCGCCTGCTGCTTGCCCTCTCGCTCATCGCGCTACTGGGAGCGGTGGCCGGCAGCCACGGACTGATGTGATCGCATCCCGGTATCAGTTGCGTTCGAGCAGCATAGGCCTGCCATAAATCGCCATCCTTTTGCCGTGCCGAGCGGGTAAACGAGAGGTCTCGATTCCCGGCACGAAAGGCGTTGGTAAAAGTGGGCCGTAAACGGCAGTTCGACATAGACGAAGCCCTCGACACCGCCATGCGCGAATTCTGGCTCAAGGGTTACGAAGGGACCTCGCTGTCCGATCTCACTGCGGCGATCGGAATCGAACGGCCGAGCCTCTATCGGGTGTTCGCGAGCAAGGAGGAATTGTTCGGCCAGACTCTCGAACGCTACCGACGACAGCATCTCGAATTCGTGGAACAGGCACTCGAAATTCCTTCGATCGAGATTGCGATCGAGACGTTTATCTGTCGGTTCATCGAGGTTATCGCCGACCCCGACACGCCACTGGGCTGCCTGACCTTGAATGGTGCGATTGCATGCGCACCGGAACATGAGACGATCCGGCAGAAGCTCGTGAATTACCGCGCCTATTATGAAGGCGTATTGCGTCGACGCTTCGAAGCCGCGCTTGCGAAGGATGAACTCGTCGACAACGCCGCACCAGAGGTACTCGCCCATTTCGTCATCTCGGTTTGTGGTGGTCTGGCACTTCAGGCCAAGTCCGGCGATCTTCGAGAAACCTTGTGCGCAACCACGAAGATGGCCCTTAGCTGCATCTCGCAGCAGCTTCGATAGGATCTGCATGGAACCCAACTTGAAGGGTATGACGCCCTAGATCAGCTGTGATCTGGCGTACCCTCCTTCAGCCCGGCACCATGAGGTCTTTCAAGTTGGGCAAGTGCGTTGGACTGCGCCCTCGGTCCGGGAACGGGATGTTCGACCGATTCGAGCACCCATTCGTAGATTTTGCTTCACGCCTATGAGGGCATGACCTGTAGAGACGGCTTGGGACAGTCCTCCCCTGCACGCCCACCCTTTGACCGCCCTTCTTGGCTATGTCCGCGTGCCCTGACGCCACAGCCCGAGGATCACGATCTGCCACGCGACTGCTATGGCGCCTGCGATGAACACCACGTCGCCAAAGGTACGGATCCAGCGCAGCGTCTCAAGAAAGCCTTGCTGGAGGAACGCGTCGCTGCGCGCATACCACATGCCGGTGGTGACACTGGCTTCGAACTGGAACAGGCCAACCGGAAGCAGGCTGGTGAAGATCATCAGCACTAGCCCCGCGTTCAACCCCCAGAAGCCGGTCTGCATCAGCCGCTCGTTGAAGGCGATGTCGGACCTGATGTAGCGCAGCACCAGAAGGGTGAACCCGAGCGCCAGGAAGCCATAGACTCCGAACAGCGCCGCGTGGGCGTGGACCGCGGTCGTGTTCAGCCCCTGAAGGTAGAACAGTGCGACCGGCGTGTTGATCATGAAGCCGAAGACGCCGGCACCCAGCATGTTCCAGAAGGCGACCGCGATGAAGCACATCAGCGGCCAGCGCATCGCGCGCATCCAGGGGGCGTGATTGCGCAGGCTCCAGCGCTCCCATGCTTCGTAGCCGAGCACGATCAGCGGCACCACCTCAAGCGCGCTGAACGCCGCGCCGACCGCCAGGATGGGCGTGGTCGTGCCCGAAAAATAAAGGTGGTGGAAAGTGCCAGGCACGCCGCCCACCATGAACAAGGAGGCCGAAGCGAGGCTGGCGGCGGTCGCGATCCGCCGTGACACCAGGCCCATGGAGGCGAAGATGAAGGCGATCGCAGCGGTGGCGAACACTTCGAAAATGCCCTCCACCCACAGGTGGACCACCCACCAGCGCCAATATTCCATGATCGTGATGTGGGTGCGCTCGCCGTAGAACAGTCCCGAGCCGTAGAAGAGACCGATCGCGACGGTGGAGACGGTGAGCAGCGCCAGCAGGCTTTTGTCGCCTCCATCCTTCGCGCGCAGCGCCGGCAGCATGCCGCGCAGCATCAACGTAAGCCAGAACAGCAGCCCGCCGAACAGTGCGATCTGCCATACGCGGCCCAGGTCGAGGAACTCATATCCCTGATGCCCGAACCAGAAACTGAGATTGGCAGGCAAGGCATGCGAGAGCGCTAGAAAATTGCCGATGAAGGATCCGGCGACGACAAGGATCAGCGCCCAGAACAGGATGTCGACGCCGAGCTTCTGATACTTGGGGTCACCGCCGTTGATCACCGGCGCAAGAAACAGACCGGCGGCGAGGAACGCCGTCGCGATCCATAGTATCGCGCTCTGCACATGCCAGGTGCGGGTCAGCGCATAGGGAAACCATTGCGAGACATCGATGCCGTAGAAGCTTTGTCCTTCGATCGTGTAGTGCGCGGTGAAGCCGCCGATGAAAACCTGGAAGATGAACAGCGCGGCGACGACGAACAGATATTTGCCGAGCGATCGCTGCGACGGGGTGAGCGCGGCCAGCGTCAGCGGGTCCCTGTCCGCCGCGACGAGCGGCGTATCGTCGTGACGGCGCAGGAACGCCCAGCCCCAGATCAGCGTGCCGACGCCCGCGATCAGGATGACGACGCAGGCAAGCGACCAGAGGATGTTCTCCGGCGTCGGCTGGTTGCCGATCAGCGGTTCGGGTGGCCAGTTGTTGGTGTAGGTGGCGACCGTCCCGGGCCGTTCCGTCGCGGCGGCCCAGGCCGTCCAGAAGAAGAAATCGGCGAGCTTGGCGCGGCTTTCCGGGCTTGGGAGCGTCCCCTCTTTCATCGCATAATTATCGCGCATCTCCTGAAGCGCGGGATCATTGCCGTAGAGCCGGCTATAATGGTCGGCAGTCAGCGCGATCGCGCGGGCGCGGCGATCCGACACCGTGAGGACGCCTGTCGCGGCATCATGGCCGTTGTGGCGATATTCCTGCCGCAGGCGATAGGTCAGCGCGGCCTTCTGCTCGACACCCAGCGTATCGAACGCCTTGCCGTAGGTCTCCCACGCGGCGAGATCCAGCCATGCGACCAGTTCGCGATGGAGCCAGTCGGCACTCCAGTCAGGAGCCTGGTAGGCGCCGTGGCCCCAGATCGAGCCGAGTTCCATCCCACCTGTACTTTGCCAGGCCGCTTGACCCGCCAGGATGTCGTCATGGGTCATTAGCACCGAGCCGGAGGGCGTGACGACCCTGGCGGGGATAGGTGGAGCCTTGCGATAGACTTCAACGCCCGATACGCCCAATATCGTGAAGGTCACGGCCAGGACCGCGATCAAAGTCCACCAAAGCTTGCGATACTCGCCCACTGTTTCCCCCCCTGTCGTTACCACCGCGTCGTACCAGTCGCTCAGGCCGGTTCAGGCCCTCCGCCATGGGATTCATCGAACATGATCGTCAGAAGCAAGGAACTGTCGACGATCGCTTCTACCGCGTGCGGGGCACCCGGATCGAGGAAGAGCCAGTCGCCGGTTCGAAGCTCCGGCGGCGTGCTACCCTCAAAGCGTACATGACCCGCAATACAGTAAAGCGTCATCGAACCGGCAACGTGGTGCGGTGCGATTGATTGGCCGGCGCGAATGACCAGGTGAACGGCCTCGAAGGATGGTGTGCGTGCCAACGCCACAGTCCGTGTGGTCTTATCGCCGAGCGGTGCCAGGCGAAACACCTCTCCTGGTCGGGAATGCGGCAGCGCCACAATCAGTCCGCCTGCGCTGCGCGCATCGCGCGGCTTACGCCGCCTATCAGCCTTGAGAGTTCCGCAAAAAATCGCTGGGTTGCGGTCTTGAGCGGAGCGCTGTTTCGTTCGCACGACACAGGATGTCGCAAATCAAGCGGGCCCGATCCGATCACTTCACCGCATTCTGGACAGAGCATTGCGATACCTCAGCCGTTATTTTCCGCTAGACGGTTTTCGTTCCAGCCGCAGCCCGAATCTAGCATAGTCGGGGGATTCGAGGTTGCGCTGGCGCAAACTGCTCCACTTTTGCGAACCCGCTCTTACAAGGAAGCCATGATTGCTCGGAATCCCGTTAGCGCAGATCCGATCTCGGGCATCGCGCTGTTCACGGCGTTGCCGCCGGATGTGCGAGCGCAAGCGGTTGCGATCGCGCGCAAGCGGGATATCCCCCGTGACGTACGGGTCTTTGACCAGGGACAGCCGGCCGGCCGTGCACACGCCCTATTGTCCGGGAGTGTCCGGATTACCCAGTCGGGGAGCGACGGCGGCGAGATACTGGTCCGGTTCATTGGTCCGGGCGAAATTTTCGGTTGTGTTCCTTTGTTGACCGATGGCCTCTATCCCGCCGACGCAACGACGATGGTTGATTCGATCGAGATCAGCTGGAGTCCCGTCGATCTCCTGGAGCTGATGCGGCAGCATTCCACGATTGCGATCAATATGACCGCCATTCTCGGCACGCGGTTGAGCGAAGCGCAGGAAAGGTTGCGCGAGCTTGCCACGCAGAACGTCGACCGACGGATCGCGCGGGCCTTGCTAAGGCTAGCCGACCAAGCCGGAAGACGAATGAATGACGGCATCCGGATCGAGTTTCCCCTGCGGCGCAAGGATATCGCCGATATTGCCGGCACTACGCTCCATACCGCCAGCCGGGTCGTTGCAGGGTGGGAACGGCGTGGCTTGATTGCGAGCCATAATCAACAATTGGTCCTGCTATCTCTCGATAAGATTCGTGAGATCGCCGACGGTGCTGCCGGGCATTAGGTCAACCGATGCCAAGCGAAGCCGAGCCCAGCGGCGCCTTCCGCCTCGATGAACCAGACCGCAGCAGCCTTGCGTTCATTGCGCCATCTATCACAACCAACAGCCGCGACGGATTCCGATTCGTCGTCACCGATATCCACGCATTGAAGAAGGCAGAGCGTTCAAGTGAGCTCAGGGAGACTGACGTCCTTCCACGAGGGAGGATGCGTTCTCTGTCCTCTGATCAACGTGTGTCGCCGGCAGTGTAAGGGCGAAAACATTACCCTCATTATTCACAGATATGAAATTCAGTATTCCGAAATACTGCTATTACAGCACTACCATAGATGGCGGAACATACCCTATAATGAATAATATGCATTTTTTGAGAGAAGTACGATGACAAAGCGTGTTCTATTGTTACTTGCTGACGGATTTGAGCCCCTGGAAGCAGCCGGATTTACCGATGTTCTCGGCTGGGCGAATCTTGATGGAGAAGAGGGAATAGAGCTCGTTTCTGCAGGCTTGCGGTCGCCGCTCAAGGCGACATTCGGATTCTCAGTTTTGCCCCAGGCACTGGTGGCAGACCTTGATCTGGATGGATTTGATGCCGTTGCCGTTCCAGGGGGATTTGAAGGTGCGGGCTTCTATAACGACGCTTTGTCGCAGCCATTTACCGACATTATTCGCAGATTTGTGGAGAGGCAGCAAACCGTGGCGGCCGTTTGCGTCGCATCCCTATCATTGGGTGCAGCTGGAGTATTGAATGGCCGACGCGCTACGGTTTATCACCAGATCGGCGGCAAGCGGCGAGCTCAGCTCGAAGGTTATGGAGCGCAGTTTGTCGACGAAGCCGTTGTCGTCGACGGCACGTTGATTACCTCGACTGGTCCAGGCACCGCGATCGAGGTTGCCTTTGAACTGCTGACAACCCTAACATCGCAAGCGAACTCAGATCATATCCGCAAACTGATGCGGATCCCAGAACCCGCGGAATCGTGGCGTCGCACGCCTCAGGTGCCCTGAGCTTGAAATAGCGGTCTGGCGGATGGCCGTCCGACTATTGACAGCGCGTATCCGGGTTCGATCGGGCCTTTCGCACGCTAGCCGAAACCCGAAGGTGCCTTCGGCCTCGATGAAAAGGTTCATGGAGGCGGGTGTTGTGTCGGCCCCTTCCAGTCGAGCCGATCCACTCATCGACCTCTGCTGGGGTTCGCCGACATCGTCGACCCGCCGCAAGGACGCGAAGCGCATCATCGATATAGTGCTCGCCTGCCTCTGAGAGCCCGACACTGCGAGTGGTCATCCAATTCTGTCCGGCGATCCCTGGCAGACCGCGCACGTACCCACCCACTCGAAACCGATCGGCATCTGCCTCGATCGGATCCGCGGCGGCCCAACCGCCGCGGACATCCGTATCGCGCTTCAGTTCTTCACGTCACGCAACAGTCCAACCAATAGCGCGACGAGCTTGTCGAGATTTTCCTGGTTCGTGCGCCAGCTTGAGAAACTCAGCCTGAACGCCGGGCGTCCTTCCCATCGGGTCATACCGAACCAAGCAACACCGGAAGCCTGAGCGGCCCGGCAAATGCGCTGGGTGCGCTCGTCGTCGTCCGCGCGCACCAGCACCTGGTTCAGCACCACATCATTCAGAATCTCATAGCCTTCGGCTCGGAGACGTTCAGCGACATGCTGCGCCTGCGAAATGTTGCGGTCCACGAGTTGACGAAGGCCATCTCGGCCTAGCGTCCGCAATGCCGCCCAGATCGGGATGCCGCGGGCGCGACGCGAGAACTCGAGTGTCAGGTTCTGCTGCGCGGAGGCGGAGGTCGGCGCGTATACCGCCTCGGAGGACATCGCGGTCGCCATGTTGTCCGCTTCCCGGCAAATAGCGAAGGCACCGTCATAGGGCGTGTTCAACCATTTGTGGCCGTCCGCCGTCCAACTGTCCGCCCACTCCACGCCATCGCACAGCGCCCGCGAGGACGAGGCGCGCGCCCAAAGGCCGAACGCCCCATCGACATGCACCCACGCCCCACGTGCCTGCGCCATGGGGATGAGCTTGGCGAAATCATCGAAGCTACCGGTGTTCACCTCGCCCGCCTGAAGGCATAGGATTGTCAGATCGTCCGCATCGGGTACTTGCTCGACGATCGCACGGCCCGATCCGTCGACCGGCAGTCGCACGAGATTGTCGAGACCGAAGCCCAGAATGCGAAGCGCCTTGATGAGGGCCACATGCGCCGTCTCCGGCAGCATGACCCTCACCACCGGCGCGCCTTGTGCGCCGTGGCGGTCCCAATTCCAGCCAGCACGCGCGAGCAGCGCCCGGCGGGCTGCTGCGAGACAGGCGATGGTGCAGGCAGTGGCACTCGTGCCGAAGCCCACCCCGGCGGACCGGGGAAGGTCTAGGGCTTCCAAAATCCAGCGAGCCGCCTGTGTTTCGATCACGTCGGAGACCGGCGAGCTGTCGAACGTCGATGCGCGCTGGTCCCAAGCGAGCACTAGCCGCTCGGCGGCAGCGGCGGCCGGGAGAACGCCACCGATTACATAGCCGAAATAGTTGGGACCCGTGCTCGCGGATGTCGCGGGAGAGCCGATATCGTCGAGAAGCCGCAGTGTGTCCGTAGCCGTCATCCCGTGTTCGGGGAAATCCTCCTGGAACGCGGAGAGCGCTTCGAGGGCCTCGGGTGCCGGCCAGGCGCGGCGGTTGCCGATCGTAGCTGTATAGGAACGCGCGCGTTCGTCAGCAGCTTGCAACAGGTTGATTTCGTCGCCATCAGCCGTGCCTGCGACGCCATTCAATTGATCCAACACATACTCCATGGATGAGTGATTCCGGGTTGCCTGAGGCGGCCGGTTCTGCCCGTCCCCTTACATCGACGCTAGAGAGAGCAGCGCTTGCGTCAATGTCCCATCGACCGTCTCGAAGCCGTCCAGAACATCGAAGTGATTCTTGCCCGGGATCTCCAGCGGGGCACCTTTGTTTCCCATCGCGGCCCATGCCTCGAGGAAGTTGTTGGACTGATTGCCGAAGGCTGTAGTCTCTGCGCCGCCCCAGGCTGCGATCAGCGGCGTTGCGCATGCCTTCACGATGCGGATTGGGCTGATGTTGAGGATCTCCTGACCGCTCAGGCGAAGCGCTGCCTGAAGCCAGCTATGGACGAACGGCGCCATGTCGAACAGCCTCGAGATCGAAAGGCCTCCTTTGACGACATCGTGCGCGAGTCTAAAATGGGATGAGGGTATCAGCCGGAAGCGCTTGGATTCGGTTTCCAGCATTGCCTCCTTGGCAAGAACGGCAGGCGTTCGGATGGCGAGCTCGTCGCAGCACAGGGGGCAGGTGAAGGCCACCGCATCCGGCGTCGCTTCAAGCCAATCGTTAAGCGCGCCGCATTCATCGGACTCGAAGTGGCTGAAGCCGAAATGGCGGATCTTCGAGACGTCGACAACGCTGCCCGCTGCCTCGCGTATCGTTGCCCTGCCAGCCTCATGATGATGACTTCTATCGAGTCGCATTAGGTCACGGTTGCCGGTTCAAGCTCATAGCGAGCCAGTATCTCGAGCTTCGCACGCAGCCCGACGATCAGATGATCGACCAAACCGCGCACGCGCGCGGAGATGCGATCTCCTTCGCGGTGGAGGATATGGACTGGCAAGGGTGGAGCTTCCCAGTCGGTGAGGATCGCCTTGAGCGAACCCGCGCGCAGTTGGTGGGCGATTTGATCTGAGCAGGCCTGGGTCAACCCGAAACCAGCCTCAGCCGCAGTTATCCCGCTCTCGTGAGCGTTCACGAAGAACCTTGGACGGACCCGCTTGGTGAATGCTTCCCCACCTCTTCTGAACTGCCAGTTCAACCCGGCGCCTAGCGCTGTGATGCCGATGGTCTCGTGCGCGTCCAGATCTTCTGGCCGCTGCGGAATACCGTGGGCCTCGAGATAGGAAGGTGCCCCACAGACGATCCGCCGAACAGCACCAACGCGGACCGCACGAAGGCTGGAGTCGGCGAGCGCTCCGACACGGACCGCGATGTCCTGGTTTTCGTCGGAAAGCTGGACCACGCGATCCACATAGAGCGTCGCGATCTCCATGCCGGGATGGAGGCGGAGGAATGCGACGAGAAGGTCCGATACGAACAGCCGGCCGAAGAGGACGGACGCGGTGACGTTGACGCGTCCGCGCAATTCCCCGTGGATGCCGCGGGCCGCATCGCCAGCGTCATCCACCGCGGCGAGGATGCGGCGCGCGTCGTCGACGTAGCGCTGGCCGGCCTCGGTAAGCCGGACGCTACGAGTGGTGCGGGCGACGAGCTTGACGTTGAGCTGGGTCTCCAGGTCGGTGACGATACGAGTGATCGCCGGTGCCGAGAGGCCGAGTTGGCGTCCAGCCGTTGCAAAGCCTCCTTGCTCGGCGATGGCGACGATGACCTGCATGGCGCGCAATGTGTCCATTATTCACGATTCCGGAAAAATCATTTCAGCAAAGTCTATATTCCCTATTCTATTGGAATTCACCAAAATCCAACACGAACCCGAGGTCATCGGTGTGGATCGTGCGGCTGAAGCTGCCCCGAGTGGAAAAATCGGAGCAATCTCCTCGCGCCGACACTCGCTGGTCCGATTGCCCGAAGGTTTGCGCGATCGGTCGATCTCGCATGCTCCGTTCGTAAGGAAAGGCCACCAATGACAGATTCCCGTACCGTCCGCGCTGCGGCCGTTCAGATCGCTCCGGCGCTGGATACACTGGCGAACACCGTCGATCGCGTACTCGCCGCGGCCTCGGAAGCGGCCTCGAAGGGGGCGGAGCTCGTCGTCTTCCCCGAGACGTTCCTCCCTTGGTATCCCTATTTCTCGATCGTGCACGGTCCGGCGCTAATCGGTGACGAGCACCTCCGCCTTTACAAGAATGGCGTCGTTGCGCCTGGCCCGGTCACGGAGGCACTGTCCGCTGCCGCGCGGCAGCACCACATTGTCATCTCGATCGGCATCAACGAGCGCGATCACGGCACGCTTTACAACAGCCTGCTGATTTTCGACGCCGACGGCACGCTTCGCCTCAAGCATCGCAAGCTCTCACCGGCTTATCACGAGCGCATGATCTGGGGCGTGGGCGACGGCTCGACGTTGAAGGTGATCGACACTGCGGTCGGCCGCGTGGGCGGTCTTATCTGCTGGGAGCATTACAATCCCCTCGCTCGCTACGCGCTGATGGCGCAGCATGAGGACATCCACGTCTCGATGTTCCCCGGTGCGCTGTTCGGCCCGACCTTTGCGGACCAGACCGAGGTGCAGATCCGGAACCATGCTCTCGAGAGTGGCTGCTTCGTCGTCAACGCGACAGGGTGGCTCACCGAGGAGCAGATTGCGGAGATTTCGGGCGAGCACGGCGCGGCGGGCATGATCCGTGGCGGCAGCATCACCGCGATCATCGATCCGGAAGGCCGACATGTCGTGCCGCCGCTGACCTCCGGCGAGGGTATCCTGATCGCCGACCTCAACATGGACCTGAACCTCGGCCGCAAGCGTCTGATGGACTCGGTCGGCCACTTCTCCCGCCCCGAACTGCTGCGCCTGCTGATGACGAACCCGGCGACATCCCCCGCCGTGACCGCCCAGGACCTGACACCGGAGCAGGTGTCCAAGGCGCTCAAGCTGGTGGGTGCCGATGGCGCCGGCACCGCCCTCGCCGCTCAGACGGAAGCCTGATCCCGAGGGTTCGCGCGCACCATGCCGCCCCCCTGGCATGGTGCGCGCGACTTGTCGTTGCTGCCCGCATAGCTTCGTGCAACGATCGCGCACAATGGGACCGCTGTGACCATGATCGAAAGCTTCTCACACCAGGGATATACGCTGTCCTACACGATCGAAGGCACGGGCCCGATCCTGCTCTTTCTCCACGGCCTGGGCGGCAATGGCGAGAACTGGGTGCTGCAGCGAAAGGCGTTTGCCCCTTCGCATCGTGTCGTCGCGCTGGATCTTCCTGGCCACGGTCGTTCGGGCGGCCGCGACGTCTCGTTCATCCGCTATTGGGAAGCGATCGAGGCGCTTTGCGATCATCTCAACGCCGAGCGGATCGCGATATGCGGCCTGTCCAAGGGGGCCAGGGCCGGGATGATGTTCGCGGCGCGATTTCCCGATCGCGTCGAGCGTATCGCGGTCGTCAACGCCTTCGTTCATCTCACGCCCGCCGACAGGCAGGCCCGGCTTGCGCTCTACGATCTGCTCGTCCAGCCTAGTGGAGAGCGCGCCTGGGCCGAAACTCTCCTCGCCGCCATGGGCGTGAACGAGCACCGGGCGATCGTGCGAGGATTCCTGAAATCGCTCGACAGCATCGACCCGAAACATATCCGCGCACGGTTCCAGGAACTGATCGACTTCGACCAGCGCCCCGAGCTGGCCGACATCCGATGCCCGGTGCTGCTCGTGCGCGGCGAGCAGGACGGCTTCGTACCGCCCTATTGCGTGGAGGAGTTGCACCAGCTTCTCGACAATTCCTCGATTGCGCGGCTGCCGCACTGCGGCCACCTCCCCTATCTTGAGGATCCGGCCGCGTTCAACGCGCTGCTCGCGCGCTTCCTCGACGCCACCGCATAGTCGACATCTCATTCAAAACGAGAAGATTCAATGGACATCCAGCGCCTGAAGCCCGGTCGACGCATGAGCCATGCCGTCATCCACAATGGCACCGTCTATCTGGCCGGCCAGATAGGCGCTCCGGGAGAGGATATTGCGGCCCAGGTACGGGCTATCCTTGCGACGATTGACGATCTGCTTGCGCAAGCGGGCACGGATCGCTCGCGGCTGCTTCAAGCAACGATATGGCTCGCCAATATCACCGATTATGACGTGATGAACCGGATATGGGAGGACTGGATCGGCGACTCCCCTGCCCCGGCGCGCGCGACTGCGCAGGCGCAACTCGCCCGAGCTGACTGGAAGGTTGAGATCATCGTCACTGCAGCCCTTCGTTGAAGGAGCCTCACATGACGCTTGGGTGCGCTTTCATGGCCGTCGGACCGTCCGCTCGCGCAGCATCACGGTTCTTGTCAACGCAGGTGACGAACCGGCACGGGCAGGGTTAGGGGGGCCGGATGCTTCGTTCGCTGCCCCCATTGCACGCATGGTCTTCCGCTCTCATCGCCGCACTAATTGGCTTCGGTGGTACCGTGGCGTTGGTCGTGCAAGCGATGCGGACGTTGGGGGCATCCGTTGAACAGACCGGTTCGGCCGTCACGGCGCTCTGTCTTGGGATCGCGATTGCCGGCGCGGCGCTTTCCACGAAATTGCGGATGCCGATCGTACTGGCTTGGTCGACACCGGGGGCGGCGCTTTTGGCTGCGACGACGCCTGGGCAGACTTGGCCGGTCGCGATCGGTGCATTCCTGGTCAGCGGCTTGCTGATGGTCTGTCTCGGTGCCGTACCAGCCCTTGGCAGGCTGGCGGAACGCATTCCTGCATCGGTTGCATCGGCCATGCTGGGCGGTGTCTTGCTCCCATTCTGCCTCGGGCTGTTCAAGATTGGAGGAAGCGATCCGCTTCTGGTCACGATCATTGTCGCCGTCTACCTTGCAGCGCGCCAGCGGGTTCCGCTCTACGCATTGCTGCTCGTCCTCGCCGCGGGCGCCCTCTTGACCGCTTTGCGGGGTGACATCGCGCACCTACCTACGGGAGCAGCATTTGGTGTGCTTTTCCCTGTCGCACCCCAATTCGATGCGCGCGCGATCATCAGCCTCGGTGTTCCATTGTTCCTAGTCACCCTCGTCTCGCAAAATCTGCCGGGGCTGGTAGTGCTGCGAACGGCTGATTTCCGCCCAAAGCCTGGCCTATTGTTGGCGGGAACCGGCCTTGCATCCCTTGCGGCGGCGCCGTTCGGCGCACACTCGGTCAATCTCGCGGCGCTCACAGCGGCGATCTGCACTAGCGAGGAAGCCCATCCTGATCGGACTCGGCGGTGGATCGTCGGCATTATGTATGCCGGCTTTTACCTGCTTCTAGCGCTGTTCGCCCCGTTGCTTGTGCGGTTCTTCCTGGCGTTGCCGCACAACGTGATTGCAGCTTTGACGGGGATCGCCTTGATCCCGGCCTTGGTCGGCGCGCTCGAGACGGCGCTTGCGGCAAGGGAGGATCGCGACGCGGCCATTGTGACATTCCTCGCCACGGGGTCGGGCTTGGCGCTTTTCGGCCTTGGCGCAGCCTTTTGGGGATTGGTGACAGGCTTTGCGGCCTTGGCAGCCAAAACGATATTGCGAACGAAGGCGTCGTAGCGATCTCGTCCCCGGTGGCCGGGCCATCGCCGAGGAGGCGAATGGAGCCTTCCTCTCCGCGTCGCCGGGCGGGTCGGCGAGGAGTGCCACGAGCTGATCGAGAAACCCAGCGCACCATCGATATGTTGCGGGGCGCCGGTGCGCGGCGCCCCGTTCCGATCGATCAGGGGTTCAGGCGATCCTTGACGGCCTTGGCCGGCGCGAATGTCAGCTTCTTCGACGCGGCGATCTGGATCGACTCGCCCGTCGAAGGATTGCGGCCCTCGCGTGCCGACGATTCCTTCAGCTTGAACTTGCCGAAGCCGTTCAACGAAATCTCCTGGCCAGCGGCCGCTGCAGTTACGATCGCGGAGAATACCTCGTCGACGATCTTGCGCGCGTCGGCTTTGGACAGGTCTCGTCCGGAAGCAATTTGCTCGGCGAGTTCGGTGTTGTTCATAGATACTCCTGTTTGACTGGGGCTTCTCGCATAGACTGCCTCGGAGGACATCGCACTCGCCATGTCGCTCGCGTCCCGGCAGATGGAGAAGGCGCCATCATAGGGCGTGTTCAGCCACTTGTGACCATCCGCCGTCAAGCTTTCCGCCCACTCGACGCCATCGCACAGCTCCCGCGAGGACGAAGCGCGCGCCCAACCGCACGAGATTGTCGAGACCGAAAATCAGAATGCGAAGGGCCTTGATGACGGCCACATGGGCGGTCTTCGGCAGCATGCCCCTCACCACCGGCGCGCCTTATGCGCCGTGGCGGTCCCAATTCCAGCCTGCGCGCGCGAGTAGCGCCCGACGCGCCGCCGCGAGACAGGCAATAGTGCAGGCCGTGGCGCTGGTGCCGAAGCCCACCCCGGCGGACCGGGGAAGGTCCAGTGCCTCTAATATCCAGCGCGCCGCCTGGATTTCGATTGCGTCGGCAACCGGCGACGTGTCGAGGGTAGACGCGCACTTCTCCCAGGCGAACACCAAGCGCACAGCCGCCGCGGCGGCAGGAAGAACACCGCCAATCACATAGCTAAAATAGTTCGGCCCTGTGGTCGCCGCAGTTGCGGGAGAACCGATTTCGTCCAGCAGCCGCAGTGTCTCGACATCGGTTCTCCAGTGTTTCGGAGATCTTCCTGAAAAGCGACAAGCGCTTCCAGCGCTTCTGGATCCGGCCAAGCACGGCGGCTGCCGATGGTTGCAGCATAGGTCCGCGCCCGTTCGTCCGCCTCTCTCAGCAGGTCGATCTCCGGCAGATCCGCGAGCTGCAGGCCATTTCTCTGGCCTTTCATTCGAGCAGGTTCGCAAGGTTCTTGAGCGTCGACTCCATGCCCTTGAGGTGATCTTCCTGAGCGATGCCCTCCGGCACATTCTCTGCAAGGAAGGTCACCTTGGTTCCGCCCGTCACCGGCCGCATCGTGGTTGTGAGAGTCATCGTCCCAGAAAATGCGGGATAATCGGTCTCGAACGTGATCGCCTCGACAATTCGCTCCTCGGGATAAATTTCCAGGAAACGCGCGTGAACAACGTCGCGCCCGACTGCCGTTTTGCCGGGGCGGCTGCTCGGATCCTCATAAGCCAGCGTCATCCGGTACCCACCCCCTGGACGTGGATCGAATGCATGAAGCTCGGCCGACATCCCCGTGGGTGGCCGCCAGTTCACCAGAACCTCAGGATCGAAGAAGGCCCGAAATATCGCGCGCTGGGTCGCGAGAATGATTCGAGAGGTGGTGTGCGTCGCGGAGCTCATGGTCGATGCGCTCCTAACCTGTGTGGCGGCGCTCGCCAACGACAACTCGATCCCGCTGCATTCCCCTTGACGGGGTTTGGCCTCGTATCTACTTTAGGAAAAAAGCATTCCCTATACGATACGGTGACAAATCCGAGGCGAGGATCGCATTATGAAAATTGTGGTGATTGGTGGTGGTGCTGCTGGTTTAGGCGCTGCGGGTGCAGCGTTAGGTGTCGATCCTTCTGCCGAGATGGTTGTCTACACCCAGTTCGAAGACGTTGCCTATAGTCCCTGCGGTATTCCCTTCGTCCATGGCAAGGAAATCGAGTCCTTCGATCGGCTGTTCCTCGCAACCAAGCAGCAGTATCAGGAACAGGGTATCGACGTTCACTACGAGACGACGGTCGATAGCATCGACACCAAGCGTCATGTGATCAAGGTCGCGGGAGAAGGCGAAGTTCGATACGACAAGCTGGTTCTCGCCACCGGCTGGAATTACCGGGATCCCAACCTCCCCGGCGGCGATCTCAAAGGCATCTACCGGGTCAAGAACATCCAGCGTGCCAAGGAATGGGACTCGTTCCTCGACACGGTCAAGTCGGCCGTTGTCGTAGAGTGCGGCCTGATCGCGGTCGAAATGGTGACCGCTCTGGTCCACCGCGGCATCAAGGTCACGGTTGTCGATCCGGGCCCCTGGCCGATGGCCGAAGTGGTTGATCCCGACATCATCGATCCCGTCCGCGCAGGCTGGGCGGAAGCAGGCGTGACCACGCTCTGGGGTGAGCAGGTCACCGCGTTCGGTGGTGATGGCACCCTTTCCTATGTAGAGACTACTGCCGGTCGAATCGAAGCGCAGCTCGCTGTCATCGGCACACGCAAGGTGCCCAATAGCGATCTCGCGCGCGCCGCCGGGATCGAACTTGGCGGCACCGGCGGCATCGTAGTCGATGCGCGGATGCGGACTTCGGCACCGGATGTTTTCGCGGCGGGCGATTGCACGGAAATCCCGCACGGCGTTTCGAACGTGTCGCTGCAAGGCCTGTCCGGGAGCCACGCTTATGCGCAAGGGAAGACCGCCGGCATCAACGCCGCGGGCGGCACCCGCGAGTATCAATCGGTCTATGTGCCCTGGGCAATGCTCGCCGGCGAATGGATGATCGGCGGCGTGTCGTTCGGCGAGACCACCGCCAGCGCCGTCGGGATGGACTATGTCAGTGGCGTGGCAAAGGGCATCACCCGCGCGCGCTACTATCCGGGCGTGAAGCCCATCACGGTGAAGTTGCTGGCGGATCCGGCGACGCGCTGCCTGATCGGCGCGCAGATGGTCGGCGGGGAAGGCGTGAAGGAGCGAGCCGACTTCCTTGCGGTCGCTATCCGAGCCGGCATCTCGGTCGACGATCTCGCCACGATGGAGAATGTGTATTCGCCCGCCATCGGCGCGCTCAACGAGCCGATCCAGATGGCAGCTCTGGCCGTCCAGCAGAATTTCCGGAGGTAAGCATGTCATTCACGGAGTGGCTGCGCACCAATTCGCAGCAATATCTCCTGGCAGATGCGCAGCAGCGTATCGGCCGGAAGAACGGCGTCACCGTCTACGGCAAGCCGCGCACGCTGAAGGACCGGTTCTGGCGCTATATTTTCGTGCCGACGTACAAGATGCTGCCGAACGGGCTGCGCCAGTATCTTATCCACGCGATGCCGGGGAGCCATCGCCGGCCCTGGCCCAAGCAGAGCCCCCGTCCCCGGCCTCCCCATCCGTTCGTGCGGATCGACGGGCAGGACCGATCGCCCAGGAAATAAGCCACTGAACTGCCACTTTCGGGCGACGCCCGGATGATTTTCGTAAGGAGAGAACTATGCCGAAGACAGTGACAATTCCCGCTCCCAAGGAAGGCGATATCCTCTTCAATGTGGAGGAAAAGGTTTTTCCGGATCTCAAGGCCAACGAAGGCGACAAGGCCTTGATCCTCATGCACACCGTCCCGTTCGAGGGGTCGGTGGGCTTCGTGAACATGCTGACGGCCACGCGCCTGCGCCGCAAGGGTTTCGAGCTGTCATTCGTGCTCTACGGTCCGGGCGTCCTGATGGCAGCGGCGACGCGGGGCTATCCAGCGGTCGGCACCGAGGCCTTCCCCGGCAATCTCCAGTATAATCGTCAGCTCAAGACGCTGATGGACGAAGGCGCGAAGGTCTATGCCTGCCGCTTCGCCATGGGCGCCCTGTACGGCATGCGCGAAGACGACCTGATCCCGGGCGTCATTCCGATCAATCCACTCGACGTGCTCGATATCAACATCCAGGCTTGGCGGGACCGCGCCCTGATCTTCTCGACCTGGACGGTCTGAGCTCAATCCACGCCACTCCCGAAGCAGCAAGCCTGGACAGGCTTGCTGCTTTTTCTTTGTCACGGGTGCGTTATCCTCCGCGGAAGATTTCGCGTTTTCATATCGGTTTCCTCCCCCAGTGCATAAGACGCCCGAACGATGAAACGACCCGACCAAGACCCAGTGCCCCGCCTGCCCGGCGAGGTTCGCGTTATCAATGTCGGGCTGCCGATCTTCGCGGACGCGCTGCGCGATCAAGGCGCCCCGGTCGTGGATGTCGACTGGCGCATTCCTGCCGGTGGCGACGGCGGATTGGTTTCCGCGCTCGGGCGGCTGCTCGGTCCCAAGGCGACCCGGATCGACGCGGCGAACGCCCGGGTACTCGGTCATCTGAACGCCAGCCCGATCATAAGGACCGTCGAGCGCGCGGGCGCGGTCATCGAAGGACTCGGTGAGCGGACTCTCCTGCATTGCGGTCCCGCGATCACCTGGGACGACATGATCGATCCGCTGCGCCGGTCGGCGACCGCTGCGATCGTCGCCGAAGGCTGGGCCAACAATGTCGCGACGGCCGCAGAACTCGCCCAAGCCGGTGAAGTCATGTTCAAGCCCGCCAACGATCACCAGACCGTGGTCCCGATGGCCACCGTGATCGGCCCCTCTGCGCCGGTCTACGTCGTGGAAAACGCGCACGGCGGCACCACCGCTTTCTCCAGCGTCAACCAGGGCGCGGGCGAAGCCCCCTGGTTCGGCGTCAACAACGAAGCAGGCATCGACCGACTGAAGCTGGTGCGCGACGTGATCGGGCCTGTGCTGGCGGAAGCGCTGAAGCGCCGTGGCGGGATCGATATCCTCGACCTCGCCGCACAGGGGGTCGCGATGGCCGACGACGTCCATATGCGCATCCAGGCGACGACCAACCTCGTGCTGCGGGACTTGCTGCCCGCACTTGTTCGATCGAGCCATCCGTTGACCGCCGTCGCCGCTGATTTCCTAGCCGGCAACCCGCTCACGACGCTGAACATGGCAATGGCGGCGGCAAAGGCGCTGGCGGACGCGGCGGCAAGGGTCGACGGCACCAGTATCGTGACGACCATGGCGCGCAACGGCTCTTCCTTCGGGATTCGGCTGGGCAATCGTCCCTGGATCGTGACTGACGCCCCGCCGGTCAGAAGCGCATTGTTCAGACCCGGATTCGGTCCCGAATGCGCTGCTCCCGACATCGGAGACAGCGCGGTTCTCGAACTCATCGGACTTGGCGCCGCGGTCGCGGGGAACACGCCGGCGGCAGCCACCTTCCTTGGCGGTGCAAACGACGCGCTCGCCCTCACCCAAGCCATGGAGACCATCAGCGTAGGTGAAAGCGACCGATTTCGGATGCCCTATCTGTCGAACAAGGGTGCTCCCTTGGGTCTCGACGTCCGCCGGATCGCCGAGCTCTCGGTCACACCCGGGATCAGCACCGGTATCGTGCATGCGACAGACGGTTTGGGGCAGATCGGCGCTGGGATCGCCCGCGCGCCGCTCGCCTGTTTCGTGCAGGCGGCACTCGAGCTCGACGAAAGGATCGCCTAAGTGACAAGATCGGCGCGCGCGGTCTATCAGGGCGAGGCGATCGCGGAATTGTGCAGCGAGGCTGCCCGCAGCGGACCATTGCCGGGCAAAGTCGTGGGAAACTTCGCCGGCGGTTTTTACGTGCGGATCGACGATAGCATCTTCGCGGTCGTCGGGCCGAGGATCTGGCCAGGCCCGATCCATCTCGTCCTCGATAGCAATCCACCGCCGGTTGTTAACGGCGCGGCCGTCTATCTGGATCCCCGGCGCCTCACCTTTTCGGAAGGGACGATCGATATCGCGTCGGCAAGCGTCTATGTGCCGCGTACGCCTCCGGCACGCGAACTCGGCATCGCAGCCCCGTGGATGACATTCTGGGCTGCTGCAGAGCAGCGTCCCAATGATCTTGGCGCAACCTGGCATGATGTACAGGCCGCGACTGAAAATGGAGATTTAGAAGGCGCCGCCGCGGTTCTTGAGGGACGCGGTACCGGGCTCACGCCGTCGGGCGACGACGCGCTTGCGGGCCTCTTGCTGTTCTACCATTGGACAGGATGGCGCCCGGCACGGCTCACAGCGATCGCGACAAGGGCCCGGACGACGGATCTCAGCCGCAATTTCCTGCGATGGGCCGCGCGCGGACAGAGCATCGCACCGGTGCATATGCTCTTTTCTGATAGCGGAGATGCCCTCTGCCCCTCGGCCCCGCAGCGCCGCGGAGAATTCGAGCAAGCAGCACATATCGTGCGCGGCATAGGCCATTGTTCTGGTGCCGCGCTCCTGGCTGGGCTCGGGCTGGCCGCCGCAGCCTGGAAAAGCGACGGCAGCAGACGATTCCTGAGAGCGTCGTCGCTCCGGCCTGCGGACGGGTGGTCCTTAGGCGGAGAGCCCGACCCGTTCGGCGGCGTTCATTGCGCTCCATATGCGGTCATATTGCGCGATGTGCTGGCGGGCGGTCCGATCCCATCCATAGTTGGCGACGAGCGCCGTGCCTTCGGCCGCGAGCCGCCGGCGCGTGTTGGGTTCGTCCATCAGCCGTGCCATGCCGAGGGCGAGCGACCCGCTGTCGCCGGCTCGGGTGAGGATCGCGTTCTGGCCATCGTCCAGAAACTCACGAAAGACGTCGATGTCGGACGCGACCACGGGGAGGCCGGCACTCGCCGCCTCCATGATGACCAGTCCCCACCCCTCATTGATCGAAGGGAACACGAAGCCGTCGGCGACCGCCAGCCACTCGACCAGCTCGGCCTGGGCAACCGTCCGCAGCAGGACGACATCGCGTCCCAGCTCAAGGCCGAGCCCAGGCAAGGAGGCCAGCACCTCTTCGCTATAGGCCGAATAGTCCTGGAAACTATGGCCACCGATGATGGCGAGCACCGGCGAGATGGCACGCCGGGACTTGAGCCGTGAGAGCGCCTCGGCAAGGAAACGGCTGCCCTTGCGCGGCTCGATGCCGCCGATCGTGAGATAAAGGAAACGATCCTCCGCGCCGACCCTGCGGCGCAGCTCCTTGCGGCGGGTGTCATCAAGGCTGCACCGGAAGTTCTCGGGCCAGACCCCGTTCGTGACGATGTCGGCCTCCACGCCATAATCTGCGTGCAGGCGCTCTTGCCAGACCTTGCTTACCACCAGGACATCGTCCGGCTCGAGGATCGCCTGGCGTTGGCATTCGATGAGTGCGTCGGTGGTGAAGTCGTCGACATGGTGTACTGTGCGCACCAGCCGAAAGGCAGCGCCCGCGTCACGGATCCTGGCAGCCGCGCGCGCCGAGATGCAGTCCTGGCTGTGCACGATGTCGAAACGCTCGCGCAGCGGCTCAAGGCCCTTGGTCAACGTGTCGATCCAGCTGAAGACGCGCGCCTCCAGCGTGTCCTTGACCTCGGGCGGCCGAATATACTCGACCGGAACCGTGACCTCGCGAAACAGCGAGCCTCGCTCACCCATCGCTATCACCGTCACATCGACCCCCTGCGCCTGCAGCGCCTCGGCCAACTCCAGCGTGTGCACGACGCCGCCGCGCGGTTTGGTGGAATAGGTGGTGAGCGCAACACGCGGGCTGTGCGCGGCGGGAGAAGAAGGCTGAGACGACATCAGGTGTTGGTCCATTCGGATATCAGGATCAGGAGGTTCGAGGTTCGGTCTCGATAGCGATCGAAGGCTTGCGCAGCGCGATCGCGACCGCGGCGTGGGCCGCGCGCGCTGTGGTTAGGGCAAGAATGCAGCCGGCACGTTCGAGTTGGTCGCGCTGCTTTTGGAGATCCTGCGGGTCCGCCGGCGTGCCGATGACGCAGGCGAGCACAACCGCACCGGATTCGACGACCTTGGTGACCGCAGGTGCCAGCACGCTGGCGGGATCAGGGTGCGAACCTTCGCCAATCACGAGGTCTAGCAGGACGACCGCGACACTGAGATCCGCACCTTGTTCGAGCAAGAGCGCCGATCGGGCCGCGGCGTCGATCATCGGGTGAGGCTTGCCGCGCGTATGATCCTCGTCGCCCATATCGAGCAGGAGATGCACAGGACGTGTGGCCGGATCGAGCCGCGAGGACGCGACCCGCTCGATCGGTGCGAGATAACGGCCGACGATCGCCGCTGCCTCTTCGCAAAGGGTTCCGCCGCTGAACAGGCCTACGACACGCGTCCGCTCCGGCGATAGATGGGCCACTGCCGCCTCGACCCGTTCCATTAGATGCGCGTCGACCGTCGTCGGCGGTGGGTATCCGAGCAAGCCCGCAACCGCGAATGCGCCCTGCTCAAGAGTGGAATAGACGTCTTCGTGGCTCATCAGGCGCTCGTCACTCGTACCGAGCAGAACCGCGACGGTCGGCTTGCGCGCGCGAACGAGTAGTCCGGCGGCCACTGCCGCATCGGCCTGCTTGGATATGAGGATGATGGCGCGCGTTGCCTCGTCTCCCTCGAACGCCTCCAGCGCCATATGCGCGGAAAGGCCGCCAATGTCGGCCGTGAGGTCATGCGCACCAACTCCGATCGCGTGCGATGTCCCGATCCCCATGTGGTCGAGGAGGCACATGACCGCCTGGGCACCGGTGCCCGAGGCGGCGATGATGCCGACCGGGCCGGGTTGAACGCGATTGGCAAAACCGAACCCGATGCCGTCGATCCAGGATGTACCGGCACCCGGCCCCATGACGAACAAGCCGAGCATCCGCCCGCGTTGTTTGAGCGCGAGCTCATCGGCCAGTTCTACGCCGTCGCTGAACAGCATCACATGGAGCCCCTCGGACAGCGCCTTCTGAGCCTCCAGTGCGGCATAAGGTCCGGGCACTGAGATCATAGCGATATTGGCTGCTCGATCGACGCGCAGCGCTGCCCGCAAATCTGCTGGCGGTAGTTCCTGGACACCCGTTGGCTGAGGTTCGGAGGCGAACAGGCTGGCTTCGGCACGCGCCAATGCTCGTTGCGCTGAAGCCCCATCCTCCGCCCGAACGGCGAGCACGAGATCGTTGGCCTGCGTATCCAGATCGGCTTCCGCGAAACCCTCGGCGTGCAGTTGCTGAAGATTGGCTGGAGTGGCCATGAATGCCCCTGCCCACTCAACGCCGCTCGCTTCTAGCATCGCCCGCGTTGCGGCCATCTGCCGGACACTGTCCTTGTAGGCGCCGCGGTGCACGGTGAGGAGAAGCCTCAAGGCTGACGCCTTCTCGGATGTCGGACAGAGTTAGGGCTGATGTTCACGGCAACGAAGCGCTCGCCTTTCCTACCACCGGGCCTCTTGCCGCATCGACGCTTCTCTACCAGCGCTGCGCGCCCGAAGCCCTCGGGTGCGTATCTTATAGTGATTTCATTTTTCCTATGCGATATTACGACGCCATGTCAAACGTGGTTGCGGTCGTATGAATCGGCCAAGCCTCCGGGAATTCTGATCCATGCACGGCACGTCGTCGACCATAACTAGGCCCTTTCAGGACGAATGGGCGGATTGCGAACGGGAACTGCACGCCACCGCCATGCCGGATGTGCAGCGCTACGAAAGTGATCTGAGAGCCCTCCGCGCAGAGGCGGACCGTTTGCAGGATCTGAGAACGCTCGATCAGTTGATCGACGCCTGGCCGAGCGCGTCAGAGACAGGTTCCGATCGGCGCCTGAAGCTTGTGCGCGGCGCGGCCTTCGCGCTCCGCGCCCGGGATATCCAAGCGGCCGTGGATGCGCGTCTGGTCGAAGAGCGCATCGCGAGCGCCCGCGCAGCGGGCGAAACATGGGTGGTACTTCAGGAGACCGGGGATCCGAACCCCGAGGCGGCCGCGCCGTTCAGCACGGCGGCCATGCATCTCGCAAGCGGCCTGGCGACACTTTCGATGGCGCAACATGCCACCATGACCAATAATCTTGTCTATTCCCTCACCATCATTCGCCTGGAGAACAAATCCGGCGTGATGATCGACGCGACGCCGGGGCTCGAGGATTGGCTGGAAACAAGGGATCGCGCCGCGCTCGACGGGGCGATCGACGGTTGGCGTCGACGGATCGAGACGGGAGATGTCCAAGTTTGAAGACGGGGCATGGGCGGCTCCCGCTGCCCGTCCGGATGCGGGAACGATTGTCGCGCCTGATGTTTCGCGGCACCGCCTCTTGCCTCACCGCGTTGCATGACGCAGGTCTGCAATTTCACCGACTATTGATTTGCCCTGGAGAGAATATTGGCGACACGCGCAAAGAAGGAAGGTGACGCAAAGCCGCGAGCCGCTGCCCCGAAAAAGGCTCCGACTCCGACAGGCAATGATGAAGTCGACGTCATTGTCAGCAAGGTTGGCAAGAAGATCGAAGCGCTGCGGCGCAAGAAAAGACTGTCACTCCAGAACCTCGCAGATATCAGCGACGTGTCGCCGGGCGCGATCCATAAGATCGAGCGCAGCGGCATGGTCCCCACGATCACGACGCTGCTGAAGCTCGCCACGGCGCTCGGCGTCACCGTCGGCTATTTCGTGGAAGAAGACGAGAATGCTTCGGCTCCCTTCCAATTCACCCCTGCCGGTCATCGGCAGCCGGTCTACACCCCGCATGAAGGACTGAGCCTCGGTAGCATCTCGGGATCCTACCGCCAGTTCGTGACTGCCGCGGCGGTCGCAACTATGCCTCCTGGCGCATCGAGCGGGGACCAAGTTCTGAACCACACCGGAGAAGAGCTGATCTTTGTGCTGTCCGGAGAGGTCGTGTTTCGGATGGACGCGGAGGATTACGTCCTCACGCCTGGTGACGCGCTGCATTTTCAGGGCGGAGTTCCACATCACTGGGAGAACCGAGGAACAGAACCGGCACAGGTGATCTGGTATGTTTTCCGCAACCGCGAGGGAGCCTGAACGGAACCATCAGGCGGAGGCGGGTTGCAATTGTGCCACCAGCCTCCGACTTTCGTCCCCTAGAGGTTGGCCATAGCTTCGACACGCTGGAGCAATTGCTGTTCCACGAGCTCGAAACGGGCAAGATTCTCGCTAGCTTGCCGACCAAGGTCAGATGCTGTCTGGGCGAAGCGCGCCGCCATGTCGGCTACGACCGCCGGTGCCGCACCTCCCTGGGCCGATCGGCTGGAAACGATCTGGCGAGGATCCAACGCGGAAGCGAGCTTGTCGGCGTCGAGCGAAAGATCGAGACCCGCCACCTGCTGTCCGGCCTGCCGGATTGCCTCGACATCGATATCGATCCCGCGCTGGCCGGCTGCGCTTGCCGCACGAACCGCGTGGCCGACGATCTTGTATGCGCTGCGGTAATCGATCCCGCATTCGACCATGACATATTCGGCGAGGTCGGTCGCCTGGCTGAAGCCGGCTTCGAGCGACTTCCACAGCCGATCCTCGTTGACCGTCAAGGTTTCGACGACGCCGCGGCTGAGGTTGCTGATCTTGACCGCATAGTCCAACGCACGCGGGAGCTCGCCATAGGCAAAGATCAGATTGTCGCTGCGGGCCGAAGGGGTTTTCACGACCGCCAGGAACCCCGAGAGCCGGCCGATAAGCATTCCGCTTCCGCCGCGGATGATGGTGAGAGCGTAAGGATTGCGCTTCTGCGGCATCAGCACCGACGAACGGGTATAGGGACCGGCCAGGTCCACATAGTTGAATTCCTGGCTCGACCAGATCTCGAGATCCTCGGCGAGCTTCGACTGATTCGAGAGCAGGCTGACGCCGGTCGACAGGATATCGATGAACGTGTCGACCTGCCACATCGCGTCGCGGGTGTGCTCGATCACGCCGTCGAAACCGAGCAACGATGCAAGATAGCCGCGGTCCGCGAGCAAGTGGCTGCCATTGACACAGCCAGCGCCGCCTGGACTGCGGTTGACTGCCTGGAGGGCGGATAGCAGCCGATCGCTGTCGCGCAGCGCCGGCGGGACGAATCCTAGCAGATAGTGCCCGAAAGTCGAAGGCTGGGCTTGCTGGAGATAGGTCTGGTCCGCCATGAAACTTTCACGATGGCGGTTCGCGACAGTGCAGGCGGCCTCGGCGAAGGAGGCGCCAGATTTCAGCAGCTCGGCCGTCAGCCGGCGCAGCACGATGCGGAAAGCGACACGCGCCGCCTCGCGTCGAGGCCGGCCAGCGTGGAGCCATCCTGCGCAATCGCCGATCCGCTCGGCGAAGAAGCGCTCGCGAGAATTATAGGCCTCGCCATAATGCGGATCATAGGGGAAGTCGCTTGCGTCCTTGCGGTGGGCCTCCAGCAGCACGGACAGGAGCTTACGCGCAACATCGTCTGAGATGACTGCCCGATGATGCAGGTCGAGCACGTGCGCGAAGTCTGCGATGTTCAAGCCGTGGTGCAATACGCCAGCATCGGCGATCTCCCACCCGAACCCGGCCTCGATCAGCTCCGGCGCTGGTCCATCGGCGGAAGGACCTTCAACGCGGGGCGCTGCCCGTTCTTCTCCGGTGGGGAGCATGCTCATTTGATTTCCTTATGATCGGGCGAAGGATGACCGGGTGTTCCCAGCCGATCGGCGACCGCCAGAGAGCCGCCGGTATGCCAATAGAGGATCGGCCGGTTGGTCTCCGGCAGCAGGTCGCAAAGCCAGCGTAGCGCCTTGCCGTTATAGGTTGTGTCGATGAGCAATCCCGAACACCGCATTATGTCGTCGACGAATGCCGCATCGTCCGAGTCATAGTGATTGAAACCGGCCCCTCGCGCGTCCACCAGCTCCCAGCGGCAGTTCACGTTCGCGAGACGCGAGCGCCCTGCCCCACAGGCCCGCGCCTTGGCGTCGATTCCCTCCCGCAATTCCTCGGGTGGACGGGAGACGCTGACACCGATCAGTTCCAGATCGAGCGGCGTCTCCTTTTCGTCACCTTCGAAGTTGAACAGAAAGCCGGCCAGCAGCCCCGCGATGCTGCCGCCCGAACCGACGGGAATGACCAGGGTAACGGCGTCGACCCCGACTTGCCTGAGCTGGCGTCGTACCTCTCCCGCGGCATGGGCATATCCGAATGCCCCGACTACCGTGGCACCGCCACGCGGCACAGGATAGGGACGCCGGCCTTGCCCGCGCAAGGTTTCCGCGAGAGCATCTGCCACGTCCTCCATCCTCGCGCGATCAGGAGACCCGGTGTAGCGAATGGCGGCCCCGGCCGCCTCGCCGGCGGCCAATGCCGCGGGCTTCGGATCGGGCTCTGTTCCATAGCTGACCTGGATGGTCGCCAGACCGCGGGCGGCGCAGGCGGCCGCCATGAGCGCCGCGAAATTCGATGTCGGACCGCCGCACAGCACAACCGTGTCGCAGGCCTGCGCTTCGGCATCACCGAGCAGATATTCGATCGTCCGGACCTTGTTCCCGCCCCAGGAATAGCCGGTGAGATCGTCGCGCTTGACCCACAATGCCTTGCGGCCAAGTGCTGCCCCAAGATCGGGGCGATGCTGGAGTGGGGTCGGCAGCGCGGCAAGCGGGAGGCGCGGCGGCGCGATCATCGCCAATGCTCCGGCTCCGCCTCGCGGCGCTGCCGGGAAGACGCGATTACGCGGTCGACCATTTCTGGCCCCGACCCCAAATCGATATCGGCGATTGCGGCAAGTTCGGCAGGCGTCGCTACTCCCTCCAGTGCGTCTGCAAGCGAGAGCCGCTCATCGCGGATGCGTCGGTACGCCTGCTGCAGCGTCTGCTGCGCGACATGCTTACCCAGGCGTGCCGTCATCAACCTCAGCAGATGCTCAGACGCCGGCACGAGTGCCAGATTGCGAGCCATGGCCTGGGTATCGACTTCGAGTCCGTCGAGGAGGTCTCGCGTTAGCGAGCTGGTAGCGAGGACAGAATGGGCGAGCGTGGGGAAGACCGACCATTCGAGCTTCCAGGCCCGGCCATCTCGCTCATGTTCATGGATCATGGCATCGGCGAGAAGCGCGCTCTGCGCGCGCGCAAGCTGGGCCAGTGTGACAATCTGCTCGCTGTTCTCCGGATTGCGCTTGTGCGGCATGGTGATGCTGCCGACCGTCCTGGCGGCTGGACGCTCGCCAAGTTCGCTGATCTCGCGACGTTGAAGGCCATAGACCTCATTGGCGATCCGGGCGAGCGTGTTGACCGCCATCGCGGACACGTTTGCGAATTCGACGAACCGGTCCCGCGCTGAAAGCCAGGAGATGGCAGGTTCGGCCAGTCCGACATTTCTGCAAAAGGCTGTCCGCAACGGAAGGCCCTTGGCTCCGAAAAAACCGAGCGTTCCGACCGCACCCGCGAACTGGCCCGTCAGCCAGCGATCGCGCCCGTCGTGGAATCTGGACAGATCGCGTCCAACCTGATCGGCCCAGCTCGCAATCTTGAAGCCCAGCGGGATAGGTGAGCCGAGCTGGCCGTGGGTTCGGCCCGCCATCGGCGTTAGACGATGGGTCGCGGCAAGGTCGAGAAGCCTGTCTTCGATCGCGCGCAGGTCGCGCCAGAGGAGAGAGCCGGTCGCGGCAAGTTCAAGCGCCTGCGACGTGTCGGTGATGTCCTGGACGGTCGCGCCATAATAGACGTACGGCGCCGCGGAGGGCGATAGCAGATCCTGCAACACCTCGATCATGCCGAGAGTCGAATGACCGGTCCTGCGCGTCGCTTCAGCGATGCGATCAATGGGAAGCTTGCGGTCCCTCAGGGCGGCTATTTCCAGCGCGGCTTCCGCCGGGATCAGGTCCAGCTCGGCCTGGGCTTGAGCCAATGCGATGATGACGTCGAGCCAGCGGTCGACCCTGACCGGCTCGTCGAAGATGGCATGGCTTTCCGGCGTCGACCAGAGATGGCCGAATATCCGGGAATCGATCATGTGCGCGTCCACGGCACGTCAACTTTGGAAAGGATATGGACGAGGGCCTTGCGCACCTCATCCAGCGACGAACCCCAGGGGACGTAGGTCGCGAGGTCACGTGCCTCGACTCCCTCCTGGATCAGGCAGCAGCGGGTGATGGTCCTCGCCGGATCGAGGTGCTTGCCGAGAAAACGGGTCGGACAGATATCCACCACTGGCGCCTGGGTGCCGTAGAACCAGCGGTGGATCTGCTGCGACCGGTCGCAGCCGAGGAGAATCCAGTCCACCTTGCGTGGACGCTCGTCGAGATAGGCGACCTTCGTGTCTGGAAATTCGAGGCCTGATCCGCGGCAAGGCACCAGCACCTCGGCGGGTAGCGGACTGACATGCGCTGCGAGTTCTTCTCGGCTGTCGACCAGGACCGGAACTGGCACGATCGGCGGCAGGTCTTCGGCCACCGCAAGAACCCTTTCCACCTGATCGAGCAGCTTCGACGGAAAGGGCGGGACAATGTCGAAGACATTGAGGAGCAGCGGCGCCGGATTGAGGATGAAGCTCACATGGCCGTACTCGCCCTCCACGATCACGCAGGGCACGTCCGGGTTCTTGATCGCCACCAGTGCAAGTTGGGACGGAATGGCGGTATCGATCCTGGGTTCGTAGAAATATCGACAGCTGGCCGCCGGAGCGACGACCCGAACGCCCGTGATGACCGAGAAGAGCGCCTTGCTCTCAGGACGATCGACCTCGACGAGCGCGCATTCTTCGCCGAGCCGGGCGACGATGAATCGCGTGCGCATATAGGCTTCACGCCCGAGGAAGTGCTGCTCCAGCCATGCCGGTTCCAGGCTCTCGACATCGCTGCTGATTGCCACCTGCCGATAGCGTGTAGGCATGATGTTCTGCGCCGAGGGGTCAAGCGTGAACAACGCGGCGCCCCTCCCTATCGACGTCAGCCAGCAGCTGGAGCGTGTCAGCGCGCAGTCCCAGACGCAGGGTTTCAAGGCTGATCACGTCGTCGACGAGAATGTTGCCCAGGTTGACCTCCGGACCGAACTCCCGGATCAGAAAGGCTTGCTGCGCCCGTTGCGGCGCTTCGAAGATCAGCTTGTCGACGAACCTGCTGCGCGTGACTGCATGGAGGATATCGTTCCGGATTTTGCCATATTCGTCATACAGGCCGACGGTTCCGCTTTCCCGCCCCTCGATCACGATCCAGCGTGCGCCGGCCTGGGCGTCCGTCTCAAGCTGGCTGACCCATTCGGCCGAGGTCAGGCGTTTGGTGGGATCCTTGCTGCCGATCTCGGAGAGCACCTCGAACCCGAGGGCGTTCGCGCGTTCGATCAGAGCGAGCTTGTCGTGGAAGGGAATGTCGGTTGCACCATCGGAAACCTCAACGCAGTCGAAGCCCCTTTCAGCGGCAAATTCGAAGAAGGCCTCGGCGCGCCCTCGTAGCCACGCGATTTCGAGCAGGGTGCCGCCGGTACAGGTCTTGATGCCGGCGGCTTTCAGAAGCGCGATTTTTGCCGGCGCAGTCGGGTCGACGTATGAGGTCCCAAAGCCGAACTTCCAGACATCGATATAGCGCGCAGCGGATTCCAGGATCGCCTGGACATCGTTCGTCGTACTGCCCTTGTCGAGGATATGGGTGATACCGGTTTTGCGGGGCTTCGCTGATCTTGCGGGAAGGTCAAGGAAGGTGGGAAGCTGGCTGGCGGGCATAAGCGCCGCTCTCCTTACTCGTTCTTTTGATACTATAGTGAATGATGTAATTCTCATACGACATATCGTCAATGGCGAGACTCGAGGCTGGCGCGCGAAAAGCCCCTTGGTCCCGGGAGGGATCGACTGCGCGCGCCCTTGTTAAGCCATTATTGTTGGTCGGATTTTCCAAGTCAGCGTCTGAGGATTCCCTGCGGGCTCGTCAGTCGACCGAGGTCAGATGGAAAATACGATGACAGTCATCGGCGCAATTTATCAACGCAACATTGCATTTCGCCATTTCCACGGCTCTGCCAGCTTGTGAGATTTGAGCGCCTTGCTTGAAATTACGTTCCGATCAACTCGTGGGCGATCACGATATCGAGATCGGATTTTAGCGTGTTGGTGACATAGCAGACCCGCTGCGCCTGTCGTATGAGGCCGTCCAACGCGGCCGGGTCGCAAGCGACCCGCGCATCGATACGGACGGCACTAAAGCGCGGCCCGTCATAGATGCCCGTCGCCGTAACATTGATTGCATCAACAACGACCGATCGGTTTCGGGCGCTGAAGGCCAATGCCAGCGTAAAGCAGGAGGCGATCGAGGATAGAAAGAGCTCGGTGGGCTGCGGCCCGCGATCGGTGCCGCCCACATTTTCGGGCTCATCCACGACCAGGGTGAACCGCCCAGCCTGCACCTCACAGGAAAGGCCTCCCCGCCATTCACTGACCACCGACCGTTCGCGGTTCGCGGACATATTCTCTCCTGTTATTTGGGTTTGGGCGAGATCCGGCGCGGTCTATCGCCCCGCCATCTGGCCGAATCCGCGCCTCAGAGGAATGAAGTCACCGTAGCCGGCATCGCCTCCAATGCGTGCGCTGCGCATTCGAGGGCTCGCTCCACGGTCGAGCGCGGCGCTGGTCCGCCAAGGCAAATGCGCACCGCTTCCGGCGGGGTTCCGGACACGGTGAACGCGTCGCTCGGGACGATCCCCACGCCCGTCGAGCGCATGTGACCGACAAAAGCCGACCGCGTCCATCCGGCGGGAAGTGACAACCAGATGTTGAAGCTGTCCGGATCTCCTTCAAGGCGTTGGTCGGCAAGGATCCGGTGCGCGAGTTTCTGTCGTTCCTCCGTCTCGACGCGAACTGCGCGCAGGATGGCATCGGCGGTTCCATCTTCGATCCAGCGTGTCGCGAGAGCCAGGGTGATAGGCGAGGCAATGACGGTCGCTGAACGCACCGCCGATGCGAACCCCCAGGTCGACCGCTTCTCCGGCACGACGACATAGGCGGTGCGCAATCCTGCTCCGATGCATTTTGCCAGCGAGGCAACATACCAGGTGAGATCCGGCGCCAGGGATGCGATGGTCGGCGGCGTTCCCTGTGCGATGAAGCCGTAGGCATCGTCTTCGATGATTGCGACATCGAAGCGCCGGGCGATCTCCACGATCTGCTGCCGACGCGCGAGCGAGATGGTGAGGTTGGTCGGATTCTGAAGCGTGGGGTTCAGATAGAGGGCCTTGGGCGAAAAGCGCGCGCAGGCGTCTGCGAATGCCTCCGGATCAATCCCTTCGTGATCCATCGGGAGGCCGTGGAGATCTACGCCGACGAGCGCCGCGACGGCCCTTACACCCGGATAAGTCAGGTTCTCGCTGAGCAGCACATCGCCAGGCTTGGTAAGAGCGCTCAGAATTCCCAGCAGCGCAGCGTGTGCGCCTGGGGTGACATAGACCTGCTCGATGGCGGGAACGAGGCCGCGACGCGCCAGCCAATGCAGCGCCGCCTCCTTGTCACGCGTTCCTCCACCGAAGGATCGGTAACGGAGCATCGGAAGAATATCTTGTCCGATCGCATCCCAACCAGCTCGCATGCGCTCGATCAGTTCAGGATTGTGCGGCTCCGGCGGCAGGTTCATCGAAAGATCGGTGTCGTCTGCATGAGCCCGGGATAGCGTGGTCACGTCAGACCTCGCTGCCGTGCGCTGAGTCGGCAGGACGAAAGTCCCCTGCCCCTGCCGCGCCTCGACCAAGCCGCGTTTCTGCGCCTCTCCATAACCGCGGGCTACGGTCGTGAAGTCGATCCCCACACGCTCCGCAAGCAAGCGCTGGGCGGGCAGACGGTCGCCCGCGACCAGGCGCCCGGCCTGCACGTCCGATGCGATACGGTCGGCAAGGGCGAGGTAACGCGGCCTGGCTGAGGTTGAAAGATCGGGCGTCCAGTCGTGCATGAGCTCATTGCTTCAAAGTCTATGATGGATTGACCGTACAGTGTTGCGCGCACTGAGGCCAGCCCGACAGGAGCTCCTCATGACAGGTGGCAGCGCGCTCGTTGACGGCATTGTGCAGCGCGGAATGATAAGAAACCCAAGCAGTTGTGTTGACGGCTTTCCGCAAGGGGTTTAGGCCTCATGATAGGAGAATGAACGGACATAAGATGGCATCATGAGTCGACACTATCGCCGCAATGATGTGGGCATTGACTGCATCATATCCAATCAATTTCCCGTTTCATGTCGCGGGTTGGCTGCACCTGCCCCTTGCCAAAAGAGCGAAATTGTCCCTGCAACCTGAGAGGAAAGTCATGTCTGAAAAACGTGTGATCCGAGCTGCCGCCGTACAGATCGCCCCCGATCTCGAAACACCGCTGGGCACGCTCGATCGCGTCCTGGCAGCGATCTCCGATGCCGCCGAAAAGGGCGTCCAGTTTATCGTCTTCCCCGAGACGTTCGTCCCCTATTACCCCTATTTCTCCTTTGTGCGCCCGCCGATGACCAGCGGTGGCGACCATATGCGCTTCTATGAAAATGCCGTCGTGGTACCCGGCCCGGTCACCGAGGCGGTCAGCCAGGCCGCACGGCGGCACAAGATGGTCATCGTGCTCGGCGTCAACGAACTCGACCATGGCACAATCTACAATGCCCAGCTGATCTTCGACACCGATGGCCAGCTCCTGCTCAAGCGCCGCAAGCTGACCGCCACCTTCCATGAGCGCATGATCTGGGGCGGCGGCGATGGTGCCGGCCTCAAGGTTGTCGACACCGCCGTGGGCCGGGTCGGCGCGCTCGCCTGCTGGGAGCATTATAACCCGCTGGCGCGCTACGCGCTGATGGCGCAGCACGAGGAAATTCACGCCGGGCAGTTCCCGGGCTCGCTGGTCGGCGACATATTCGGCGAACAGACCGAGGTGACGATCCGACACCATGCCCTGGAAAGCGGCTGCTTCGTGGTCAATTCGACGGGCTGGCTGACCGAGGAGCAGATCGCATCCATCTCGCCCGATGAAGGGCTGCAGCGCGGCCTGCGCGGCGGCTGCATGACGGCGATCATCTCGCCGGAAGGCAAGCATGTCGTCCCGCCGCTGACGTCGGGTGAAGGCCTTCTGGTCGCCGACCTGGACATGAGCCTCATCATCAAGCGCAAGCGCATGATGGATTCGGTCGGACACTATGCTCGTCCCGAACTCCTGTCGCTCCTGATCAACGACCAGCCGGCAGTCCCGATGCGCCGCGCCGGTTCGATCCGCACCGTCCCTCATGCCGTGGTGAACACGGAGGCAGGCGAAGATCAGGGGGCACTCGAGAATGTCGACTGAGTCCTTGATCAACGAGTTGCAGTCCTTCGGGATTCGGCTCGTCGATCCCAAGAGCTCGGGGGTTAGCCGGCGCGGTGGCGCCGGCCCTTCCGACCATATGCCGGTGACGATCGACGGTACCACCGTGATGGTGCCGGTTCACAATGCGCCGGCTTTCGAGAGCCCGTACCAGGCGGACAGTCCTGACGCGGCGGGCCTGAGCCGACTGAGCCGGGACGGCGTGCAACTCGCCGCGATTTCCTTCCCCACGAAGCCCAAATTCTATGAGCTTTCGACAGCGGATGGGGTTCCCTATTCGCATATCGCTACCCTGCACGGCCGCGATGTCCTGGCTACGACGATCCTGCAGACCTGCATACGCTACCAGAGCCGCACCAAGGCCTGCCAATTCTGCGCAATCGGCCAATCTCTGGCGGCTGGCCGGACGATAGAGCGCAAGACGCCCGCCCAGCTGGCCGAGGTCGCCAAGGCCGCTGTCGAACTGGACCATGTGCGCCACATGGTCATGACAACCGGCACGCCACCGGGCGCCGATCGAGGCGCCGCGATCCTCGCGGAGAGCGCCGCGGGCGTGAAGGCTGCAGTCGATCTACCAATCCAGGCCCAGTGTGAGCCGCCAGACGACGATCTGTGGTTCACGCGTCTGAAGGATGCCGGCGTCGACTCGCTCGGCATGCATCTCGAGGTCGTGACGCCAGAGGTTCGCGCACGCATCATGCCCGGCAAGGCCCAGGTCTCGCTCGAACGCTATTTCGACGCCTTCCAAGCCGCGATCGAGGTGTTCGGATGGGGACAGGTCTCGACATTCATCCTCGCGGGCCTCGGGGACAGTCGCGAGGATCTCCTCGAGGTCTGCCGACGGCTTGTCGAGATCGGGGTCTATCCGTTCGTGGTGCCCTTCGTTCCGATCGCGGGTACTCCACTCGAGAGCCATCCGTCGCCGAAACCGACCTTCATGCACAGCGTGCTCCAGCCGCTCGGTGTGATGCTGCGCGACGCGGGCATGCAGTCGAGCGATATCAAGGCGGGGTGCGGGCGATGCGGCGCCTGCTCGGCTCTTTCGACCTATGAACGGCGCGTGTCATGAGCGCCGTAGCGCAACAGACCGTGCCGGCACCTTCGGTGCGCATCAAATGGGCGACAGCGGAGTGGGAGCGCGCCGCGGCTTTTGCGCTGCGACGTGAAATTTTTTGCGAGGAGCAAGGGGTTTTCGCGGCGGACGATCGCGACGAGATTGACGAGATCGCTATCGCGCTGGTGGCCGTTGCGCAGGACGAGATTGGAGCTTCCCGGGTGGTAGGCACGGTGCGGATCCACGAGGATCCGACCGAGCTCCACACATGGTGGGGATCCCGCCTCGCCGTCGATCAGGCCTATCGGGGTCGCGCTGGTGGACGGATCGGTTCCGACCTCATTCGCCTGGCTGTTTCCTCGGCGCATGGCCGTGGATGTAGACGCTTTCTGGCGAATGTGCAGAGCCAGAACGGCCTTCTCTTCCAGCGGCTGCATTGGCGCTCGATGAAGGAGTTCGACCTGTTTGGCAGGCCGCATCACCGAATGGAAGCTGATCTGGAATACTACCCGCCCTTCGATACGCCCCAGGTGGGTTTCCTGTCCCGCGGACGCGGATGAGCACGGCAGGCATTGACCTGGGCGCTCTCGCCCGATCGCTGCGCGAGAGCCGCAGCTTCGCCGCCAAGGCAGACATCGCCGAGGTGGTGAAGTCCCTGGGGATAGACACCGGTGCAATCGCGGTCGGTGACGATTGTGCTGCGATCCCCGATGGCGACGGCTATCTGCTGTTCGCGATCGAGGGATTCATCAACGAGTTCGTTGCCAGCGATCCCTGGTTCGCAGGCTGGTGCGGCGTGATGGTCAACGTCTCCGATATCGCGGCGATGGGCGGTCGTCCCCTGGCAACGGTGAATGCCGTCTGGTCGGACGGACAAGACGGTGCCCTGCCCATCCTCGAGGGCTTGCGTGACGCATCGCGCGCCTTTGATGTCCCTATGGTCGGTGGGCATAGTAATCTACGGACGAAGAACAGCCAGCTTGCGCTCTCGATTCTCGGTCGCGCGAAGAAGCTGCTGACGAGCTTCGATGCAGTACCAGGCGATCATCTCGTGGCGGCCATCGATCTGCGTGGTCGGTATCGCGACCCTTATCCAAACTGGGATGCGGCCACCTCCGCGCCAACCGCGCGCCTGCGCGGCGATCTCGAGTTGCTGCCGGAGATCGCCGAAGCTGGGCTTGCAAGAGCGGCCAAGGACATCAGCCAGGGTGGCATCGTCGGCACTGCAACGATGCTCGCAGAATGTTCAGGCGTTGGTGCAATTATCGACATCGATGCGATCCCAATGCCACCAGGCGTCGGGATGGAGCGCTGGCTCCAGACTTTTCCGAGTTTCGGCTATCTGCTCGCGGTCGGCCCCGATCAGTTAGATGCGGTTCTAGCCCGGTTTCATACCAGAGACATCGCAGCCGCGCCGATCGGCATTATCACCCAGGATCTCGCTGTACAGATTGAGTTCGACGGACACCGGGAAACAGTCTGGGACTTGTCTGACCGGCCGTTGATCGGATGTGCTCCCGTTTCAGCAACCAGCCACATCGAGATACCGGCATGACGGGCGCTGTCCGCCCCATCGGCAAGGTTCATCATGACGCCTTGCGCGAACCCTGCCCTGCGTGCGGCCAGAAATTGTTGTTGAGCGCCTTTGGCCGGTTGCAGGATCGCTGCGAGCATTGTGGCTATGACCCGGTGGCATCCCCCGTCGTGCCGCCCAGCCCAACCGGAACGCCTCGGGCGGCGCAAACGTCTTCGTGGCTGAGCAGCCGCAGGGAAACGATCCTGCTCGGCATGCCGCAGTTGAGCCTGCAAGGTCTCTCGGAGACGTGGTTGCTCAAGCAGCTTGGGCACCAGCACTGGATGATGCTCGCGAACTTGGCCGGCCAGAAGGCTCCGAGCTTCATCGATGAGCGCGGAGACCCCGTCTATGCCGCATTCTGCGCGATTTCGATTCAGGATGGCGATTTCGGTTCTGCTCGGGAGAACGATGAGCTGATGGTGCGATCGCGCCTGCGACGCGTGACTCAGACCCAGATGTTGAGCCGCCATCGGTTGCTCGTGGCCGGCCGCCCTATCGGGCAGGTTGAAATGGTATCGGTCTTTGTCCGGAGGGGGCTAACCGGCGGCAATCACACTGTTTCGCGTTTCGTCGTGCCGGGCCTGCCCAAGCCGGAACCCTATCGCGGCCGGGAAGACCTTCCCGGTCGGGCGGCTGCCATGCGCGCGGGCCATCTTAAAGAGCATATGGGCTTTGCGCTGGACCGCCCCATAGGGACACCAGTTGTCCCGATCGATCCTTGCCCGGCACAGGATTTCAACGGCGCGGGTTTTCTCTATTTCAGCAGCTTCGCCTCATTTGTGGATCGCGCGGAATGGCAGTTCGCTCGCGACTGCGCGCAAACGGCAACGACCGTGCGGCGCGACATCTTCTTCGCTGGGAATCTTGACCCAGGCGAGACCCTGACGGTTGGCCTTGTCGATCAACGATATGCTCAAGGGCTCGGCGACCTCAAGCCAGGTAGCCAGACTCTTTCGCATCATTGCCGGCTTGTGCGGACAGGAGACAATCAGCCGATAGCCGAGGTTTTTACGATCCGGCAGATCAGCTGATCGTTGAGGTATCCGGACGAAACCTTCCGATCAGTGGGCCGTGTTGTGAGCTATCCGGATCACGGGAAATAAGGGGCAGGCATTTGCCCGCCCCTCGAGTGCTCAAAGCTCCGGGTAAATCGGGAAGCGCTCGCACAGTGCACGGGCCCGCTCTCGGACGTTCCGCTCAACCTGATCGTCGCCCTGTTCTCCATTCTCGCGCAACCCATCGAGCACGTCGGCGACCATGTTGCCTATTTCGTGGAACTCGTCCGTGCCGAAGCCGCGCGTGGTGCCTGCCGGCGAGCCGACGCGGATACCGCTGGTTTTGACAGGTGGCATTGGATCGTTGGGGATGCCGTTCTTGTTGCAGGTGATCCCCGCCCGCTCCAGCGCCTCGTCCGCATCCTTACCGGTAACGCCGAGTGGACGGAGATCGACCAGCGCGAGATGAGTGTCCGTGCCACCGGCAACGAGATCCGCGCCGCGCTCCTTGAGCGTGGCCGCCAACACCTTGGCGTTCTCGACGACAGCACCGGCATACGCCTTGAATTCGGGTTGCAGTGCTTCGCCAAACGCCACTGCCTTTGCGGCAATCACATGCATCAGAGGGCCACCCTGAAGGCCAGGGAAGACAGCTGAATTGATCTTCTTGGCAATAGCTTCGTCGTCGGTGAAGATCGCACCGCCACGCGGGCCGCGCAGCGTCTTGTGCGTGGTCGTGGTCACCACATGGGCGTGGCCGAAGGGCGTTGGATGTACGCCGCCCGCGACGAGCCCGGCGAAATGCGCCATGTCGACCATGAACAGTGCGCCGACCTCGTCCGCGATCGCGCGGAAGCGCGCAAAGTCGAGGATCCGCGGATAGGCCGAGCCGCCGGTGATGATGAGCTTCGGCTCGTGCTCCTTGGCCAGCCGCTCGACCTGGTCGAAGTCGATCAGGTGGTCGTCAGGGCGTACAGAATATGGGACCGCGTTGAACCACTTGCCACTCATCGCCGCACGGGCTCCATGGGTTAGGTGGCCGCCGGCATCGAGGCTGAGGCCCATGATTGTGTCGCCAGGCTTGGTCAGCGCCAGCATCACCGCGCCGTTAGCCTGCGCACCCGAATGCGGCTGGACGTTGGCGAAGCCGCAGTTGAAGAGCTGCTTGGCGCGATCGATCGCGAGTTGCTCCACCTCGTCCGATGGGTGACAGCCTTGATAATAGCGCTTGCCCGGATAACCCTCGGCGTACTTGTTGGTGAAGACGCTACCCTGCGCCTCCAGCACCGCCTTGGAGACAATGTTCTCGGATGCGATCAGCTCGATTTGGTGCTGCTCGCGATCGAGCTCATTCGCGACACCGGCGAACACGGCCGGATCGGCTTCGGAAAGAGATCGGGTGAAATAGCTTTCGAGGTGGGCGTGGGCGGCGCTTATGGGACTGGTGCTCATCAATTCCTCCGTAGGGCGCGGGAGCGGAATCGGATGATGCCAACATCGGCATATGCGCCGCTCGCCGCTTGCAGTTGCGGGGTCGGAGCCAGAATCTACCCTGAGGGGCATCCTCCGGCTTCCCGTCTTCGCCCTGCCGCCACGCTTGGGATGGGTCACCTCGCTGTTGCTCAATCGCGGGTTAGAAATGCTGCGTCAAGCACGATATAAAGGTATGTTTATGTCGTTATAGCTTTGCCCATCGCACGAGACGACGCTCTATCGGGAAACGGGCAACGACCATAAGCGGCACTTATATGCCTCATCATAGCATTGAGGTGCCCGCACGCAGCAACTCAGCGCCCGCCCCCTTGAGCGCAACAAGCGGCTGGGACATTCTGTGCCCAGATAGGAAGAAGTTCGGTCGAGCCATAGGCTTCTAGGAGCCTACCGAATAACTGCCCGATCTAGTTGCCGACGCATCCCGCAAGTGGCGGCTACTCTTTGAAACTGTGAACGCGAAACTGACTGAATTTTCGCTACGATGGCGCTGAAGGGCGGAACATCGCCGCGGCGAACGGCTGGAAGGCCGGCGGGATGATCTATTCCGGCGACGACAAGTGGGACACGATGAAGAAGATCCTGCAAGCCGGGATGGGCGAGCCGCTCGCCCTCGGCGCGCGGATCAGTTGCCTCGTCAACGCGCCCAAGGTTTCGCTGGCGAACATCGCGGTCGATGATGTGATCGGCGCTGCAAGCGTGGCTGGCACCCAGCCGCGCCGCAACCGCATCAACACCATCACCCCGCGGTTCCGGCTCGAGGAGAACAACTGGCAGTTGCTGCCCGGCACGCCGATCTCGGTCGCCGAATATGTCCTCGCTGATCGCGGCAAGCGGTCGAAGGTCCAGGACTATCCCTTCATTCAGCAGACGCCGCAGGTCGCGACGGCCGTCCGCTATGACATCGAGAACGCGCGCGAGTTCGGCCCGATCACCCTGCCGCTGAAGCTGGTGTGGATGGGCTACAAGCCGGGCGACTGCGTCACCGTGACCCTGCCCGAGGTCGGGCTGAACGCGCAGCCGGTCCTCTTGCTGAACCGTGAGCTTGATCCATCGCAAGGCGTCGTGACGATGACGGCGCGCAGCGAGACCGCGGCGAAGCACCCCTATGCGCTCGGGCAGACCACCACGCCGCCGCCCACGCCCGGCTTGACCGGCCCTCCCCTCATCCCGGTTCCGGGCGCCAATGCCTGGGCGATCACTGCGACGTCGATCCAGTCGAGTTCGGGTACGGTGCCCGCGCTGGTGATCGAAGGCGCGCGGGACGCGTCCGCGATTGACGGGATCGTGTTTGACTACCGGAAGTTCACCACTGGCCTCGGCCCGGATGACGGCTGGATCACCGCTGGCATCGAGCCGCCATCGGCGACCGCGAAGGTGATCGCCAGCGTCGAGGCGACGGTTCCGTACCAGGTCAGCGTCCGATACAGCCGCAGTTCGCGGAATGGTGGACGCCTCATCCTCGGCCCCGTCGGCACCGATGCTTTAGAAGTGGCGCTAGTCCCCCCCGGTGCAGCGATCGGCGGTACGGTCGGCCCAGGCGGCGAAGTGGTGGGTGGCATCCCCGCCAGAACTTTTGTCGATGCGCTCGCAGAACTGGCGAGCTCTCCTGACCCTGACAAGCAGATCGAGGGCGCGAAGGGCCTGGTCGACCGCACTCGTGAAACGGCGTTGACACAAATCAAGAATCAGTTGCTTGCGTTCGCCCGGAAGACGCGCACGGATTCGGCGACCCATCTCGACGGCATCCCGATGGGTGCGCGCGTTCGAACCGAGATCACGGAACGGATCGAGCAAGGTCTCGCCCTCGCGCAACAGATCGTCGAAGTCGAAGCCGCCATCACCGGGCCGAACGGCCCGATCGCGGCAGCGGTGACGCAACTCACCCAGGCGATCGCCGATGGCGATCATGCGCAAGCGCTGGCGTTGCAGGCGCTCGATGCAGCGATCACCGGCCCCGATGGTCCTATCGCGGCTGCCGTCACGCAACTGACGCAGGCGGTAGCGGATGCGAACAGCGCGCGCGCCGAGGCGTTCGACCAGCTTCAGGCGGCGATCACCGCCAATGGCGACGCGCTGGATGCGGCGTTCACCCAGCTCAACCAAGCCGTGGTGACAGAGCATGATGCGCGCGTGCAGGCCGACACGGACCTGAAGGCGGAGATCACCGGCCCGAGCGGGCCGATTGCAGCAGCGGTGTCGCAGCTCAACCTTGCACTCGCTACCCAACAGAGCGCGACCGCGCAGATGATCGCCGACCTTCAGGCGTCCATCACCGGGCCTCAAGGTGCGCTTACGGGGGAAGTCGCTCGGCTGGATCAGGCAATCGCGGACGAAGCTGGCGTGCGCGCGAGTTCTATTACGACGCTCAAATCCACCGTTGATGGCCAGACGGCGTCCATCGATGTGCTGTTCGAGACGATCAACGGCCAGCAAGCCATCGCCCAAATCGCCGTAACCGTCGACGACAACGGCGCGCCGGTCATGACTGGCCTCAAGATCAATGGGCAGGAACACCTATTCGCGATTGCTGCGGATCGCTTCGTGGTCGGCAACAGCCTGATCTTCGAGGTCGATAGTACGACCGGCACCGTTTACATGAACAACGTCGTTGTCGGCCGGCTGAAGGCGCAGAGCGTCACCACCGATGCGCTGGTCGACAATTCGGTGACGGGCTTCACCTCGATCAGCGGGTTGACCGGGGAACTCGACAGCACGCTCACATCGACGATCAGCGACGTGTTCTACGTCCCGTCGCATTACGGCAAGGTGATGCGGCTCGATGTGAATTTGAACATCACGTTGATTCCCGGCCAAAACCCAAACTTCTTCATGCAGCTTTACCGGGACGGTGGGCCGATCAGTCGCGCTTTCCAGCTAAACTCGACATCCGCCACCAATGGCGGGTTCCCGGCTTTCTTCACGCTCATCGATAATCCGCCCCCAGGCACCCACGGCTACCAACTCTTCTTCAGTCGCTACACCCCGATTTCGGGCGGCGGCGCGACTGCGGCGGGCATCCGGTACACCTACGGCGAGATCTACGCGCAGGAGTTCTACAAATGATGTTTCGGTTCGCAGCCGTGCGCCCCGATGGATCGATCGCGCGCACCGTCACCGCGTCGAGCGAGGCAGTGATCGACCTGAATATGCCAGCCGACACAACGAAGATCGAAGCGCCCGAAGCGGCCGACGCGCAGGATACGCCCCGCGTGGGCATGCACACCTATGACTTTTCGACAGGCACATTCCGTCGCGTCAACGGCGCGGATGAGGGGCAGGCATGAGCACGACCGACGATCAACTCTCCGCGATCAGCGCGCAGCTTCAGGCGTTCCTCGCGACGCTCGACAATTCGGTCAACTGGCAGATCCTGTTCCTCGCCGGCTCGACCGACGATCCCGACAGCTTCGATAAGGATGGCGGGAAGACGGGCGCGCTCGGCTATTACCCCGTCGTCAACGTCTCGGGGCAGACGGTTTATATGCCCTGCCTCGCGCGTCTCAGCGCTGATCTGCAAGTCGTGAGGGCGGAATGGTAAGCCCATCGATCAACTTCGCGCGAGTCGCCGCGCTGCCGTTCGGCCCCTATGTTCCGAACACAACCTATTTGGTCTCAGCCGATGGCCAGACGGTGCAGACCTACGTCGTCGGAAGCGACGGTGTCGCGCGGGTGAATGTCGATCCGGTCGCGCAGGCGCAACTCGTCCTTCGGGTCACCGCGCCGAGCGTGTTTTTCGGTGCGGCTCAGCCCTATCCGCTCGGCGCGCGCGTAGTGGCCGATACCGGACAGACCTGGGACATCGTCGTGTCCGGCACCGGTGATTACGATCACCCGCTCTCGGGGGTCGGCGTGCGCGTCGCCAAGCTCGCATCGGGAATGTACCCTGTCACCGCATGGCCGATCGTCGGAGACGGTGGTGTCCATCGTATCGCCGAGCGCTGGAGCTTGCCGCAGGCGCAGCGGCTTGCCCCGTGGTTGCAAGACATCACCCGTAGTCTCGATTGGGTTTCGGCGCAGGCTGCCGTAATCGCGATTTCACGGCGCGGCGGCGGTATCATCGATTTCACCGGGGCCTGGCTGCGGTTGATCGACTATGAAAGCCTCGCCCCGTATCCAGGCGTGTCGCTCTCCGGTTACGGATGCAAAATCACCAGCGACTGGAACCCCATGAAAATCTGGGGTGGCGTGTACCGGCTCGATGGATACGCGACGAATCCTAAATTTCGGTGGTCTCCGATCGCCAGCCTCGCGGATCGCTCGATCACGCTCGCCAATGTCTCAGACGCCGCGAAATACCGAGTCGGTGGCATCTACAATCTGTCCAACGGCCCCGGCGGCATCAAGGATAACGGCAACGAGCCGGTGCTGTGCCAAATGGTACGGATCACCGCGATCAACGGTGCCGTGCTCAGCACCGACAAGGCCATTTCCGATCTCGGTTATTGGGTCTCACCACAGCTTGGCGATACAACCGCGCGGCAGGACGGCACCGGTCTCACCACCCCGTCCTACAACATGCCGGACTGCGATGTCTGGGCGGACAGCTTTATCGAGGGGTTCGAGGTCTTTCCGGCTGCGACAGCGTCCTATTACCACACGCTGTTTACCGGTGCGGGCACCTACAACTGCGATATCCGCGACATCATCAGCCACGGCGGCGCGATCGTTTACGGCAATGCGTTTTGCTACTCCCGGTTCACCAACAATACTGTCTATGTCAAAGCGGGCGTCGGGCCTGCATCGCTCGGCGAGATCAAGATCGGATCGATCGGCACGATCGAGACCGGCACCCGCTATCTTGAAGAGGGCAACGTTACCGGCATCAGGGCTACGCTCGTCAACTTCGGCGAAGGCGCGCGGGATTGCCACTCCACCGGCATCTATTTCGACCTGCCGAATTGCCCGGTGGCGATATTTTTCTCGTCGTCTGGCATCCGCTGCACGGCCAGCGGCATCCGTGGCCGGTGCCTCGGCGGCAATCAGGTCGCGATGATCCTGCTGTCGCAGACCAACAAGCCGACCCTCTCGCCGGTGCGCGCACACAAGGTCAGCGATGTAAAGGTCGACCTGCTGGGCGGCGCGCAGGGCATCATCATCGACTACAATGGCAATGCCGACGCCGACAAACTCGACGTATTTTCGGGGATCACCATCAACGCGCTCGGCGGGGCGACAGTGGATCGGGTTTTTACGACCGCGACATGTGTGTCGGCGACGATTGATGGCATGACCTCGCCGGGCAGAGTCTTGCTCAACTCGCCGGTCATGACTGATCTGAGCCTACGCAATTTGGTCGTCGATCGCCTGCACGCGCTTTACGTCGATGGGGTAAAAATAAAGAACTGCGTCGCTCGCGCCGCGCAGGATGCTTCGGAAAAATCACCCCAGTTTCTGTCCCGCAAAGTCTATCAGGAGATCGTGGGCACCGGCACCTTCGATCTGCTCGCGCTCACGATCCCTTATGACCTCGCGGTCGGCGCCACCGATGCATGGTGGGAGGCCGTGCAGTTTCAAGCTATCGGCTCGGGACCTGTGGCCGGAGGAGCGACGCTATCGGTCGGCTTGCGCAATGACACGACGGTGCTGGCGACCGCTGTCGTCACCAATACGACCGGCGGCGCGCAGACGTGCAACTGGACTGCCACGGTCCAACTGCAACGTTTCAACCAAAACACGGCAAGGATCACCATCACGGTCATCAGCAATTTGGGTACTGCCATCGCGCATGGTCAGGTGGCGTGGCCTCGCGTCATAAATGTTGTTGGCCGCACCCTGACTCTGACGGCAGGCCCATCAGCAGTGCCCGGCACCAACAACAAGTCCATCATAACTTCGGCTGAAGGCCGTTACATTCATTCGGCTTTCGAGATGTGCGCCAATGTTTGACGTTGGCAGCCGACCGCCAGCGGCTCCCAGCAGGCAGACGGCGCTCGCGTGAAAGTGTTAGCGTCGGCGGCGTCCCTTGCGCCGATACAGGCGCTTGTATTTGGCTTCCCTCGGATCATACGCGGCGCGCGCCTCAAGCCATAGTCGCCAACCGCAATAGCCAAGCCCAACCATCAGGGCGACGAGCAGAATATAGACCATGAGAGAACGACTCCGTTCCGGGTTTTCCTCTCCTGCGCAACGTCCTACCACATATTGAGGTCACAGGCGCCACGCTCGGGCTGCGCACCGCCGAGTCCGTTGCGCTGAGGATGCCGAAACCGAGCACCGATAGCTCCGCATATCTCTCGCCCATTGCCCCGCGCCAGTGATGGCGCGCTGCTGCCCTTCGACTAGCATTTTCTCAGGAGGCCGTATGTCCGACACGCAACAAGAACCCGAATACACGCCCGAGGAACTCGCTCGCTCTCAGCGGATTGTCGCGCTTGATATGGCGAAGAAAGGGGCTGAACTCACCGCCCGTCGCTCGGCGTACCGAAACGCTACGGCCGCACTTCTCGCGAAGCCGGAGTGGGCGACCGTCCGCGATGATCTGGCGGCTATCGTCAGCGGCAACGAGGCGGACGGCTTGCTGTCGTTCCACGTCGCTGCGCTGGTCGACATCATGGGCCGGCTCGACAAAGCTGTGCCGGTCAGTTCCTCGGGCTGAACCTCAAACCCGCCCCGCTCAATACAGGTCGTACAGCCGCGACGAATCCTTGCCCTGATCCCACACGTAGAACGGCAGCAGCACCAGCGCGATCGGCAGCAACACCATCACGCTGAGAATGGTGAACGCGCCCAATACATATCGCTTCATAATCATACCCCTGTAGCCCCGCGTCTAAGACGCCCCGGCGGCGGCTTTCCACACCCGTTCACAAGGAAAATCCGATGACGAATAAGAGCATCGCGACTCATGCGGTCGCGCGTCGATGAACGCTGCCATTGAGGGCCTGGTAGCTCGCAGTACCGCGAGCGGTTGGGTGCTGTGCATCCTCGTCGTCGGCGGACTGTTCCAGCAATGGCGGATGTGGACCAGCCAGCGCCCGAAGATGCGCGAGCTCGAGAATGCCGAAGACGCCAGCCTTCGCGCCGACCTGATGCGGATGCTCGCTGAGGCGCGCACGGACCACGCCAACCAGATCGCGGACATTCGCCGCGAGCAGCAGGATGAGCGCCACGCCTGCGATGAGAAACTGAGGGCCATGCAAGCGCAGATCGATGGCTTGGTACGCCAGCTCATCGCCGCGCAGGTGATGACTGGCCGCGCGCTCGAAATGTCGCCGGAGGTTCGTGCCGCTGGCGAGCGCGCGATGCGGGTACGCGACGAAGGGAGCCATGAATGACCATCAACGGCATCCAAGTCCAGAACCGCCTCAACGCGCGCGGTGCCGGGCTCAAGGTCGATGGCTCGATCGGCCCGCGAACCTATGCCGCGCTGCTCGAATGGGTCGGACAGCGCAAGCTCGGCGACAAGGGACTCGCACTCGGCGAGGGCATGGCGCGGTACCTGGGCCCGGCCGGCATCACGACGCCGCTCCGTCTGCCGCACTGGCTTGGGCAGGGCTCGCATGAGACGCAGGGTTTCACGCTGCTGCGTGAGGCATGGGGACCGACCGAAGCGCAGAAGCGCTATGAGGGCCGGGCTGATCTTGGCAATACCCAGCCGGGAGACGGATTCCGGTACCGCGGCCGCGGCATATTCCAGACGACCGGGCGCGGCAATTACGAGGATCTGGCGACGCGCATCAAGATCGACGTCGTCGCGCATCCCGAGCTGCTCGAGGAACCGCACAACGCAGTGCTGAGCGCCTGCGACTACTGGACCGTCAACAAGCTCGCGCAGTGGGCCGACGCTGACGACACGCTGGCGATGAGCCGGGCGATCAACCTCGGAAACCCGCGATCGACCCGCACGCCGAACGGCTTGGCCGAGCGCCAGGTCGCCACGGCGCGCGGGCGCATCATTCTGATCTGAAAGGACAAGCAATGAACGCTCGTCTGCAACTGTGCGGCCTTGCTGCACTGACGCTACTCGCCGCAGCTCTGCTCTACCTCATCGGCGCCACCTTCGCGATCATCGGCCACCACATCGGCCCGGATGGCCGGGTGCCGTCTGCCGAGGCGTTCGGCTTGACCGCGCTTCTGCTCTCGTTCCGCGAGGTTGTAGCGTCAATGCGGTCGATCTGGGATGCGGTCGATCGGTCGAACCTGACCGACAAGCTGGCTGCCTCGCTGCCCAGCGCTGCAGCGATCGGCGATGGCCCGACCGGCAAGCCCGATGATCCTGTCTCGATCGAGGTGAGACCATGAGCCTAATCCCAAACCCCGTCTCGGCGTTCATCAGCGCCAACAAGCCGCTGCTGCTCTACGCCGGGATTATCGTCGCCGTCATTGTCCTCCTAACGCTCGCCTATTGCGCCGGCGGTGGCGGTGTCCGCGCCGAAGACGATCGCGAGACGATCAAGATGCAGACACAGACGATCTCGGCGGACGGCAATGCCTCGGACGCGCGGGTCGCGGACACCATGAAGATCAAAGACCAGGAACAGGAACTCAAGGATGTCGCGAAAAGCACAGCCACTTCGACTTCTGATGATGCTCGCCGCGCTCGGCTGTGCGTCGTCATGCGGCAGCAGGGTCGTAACGCAACTGCCGACGCCTCCGGTTGCGGACCTTCGCCCGCGCGCTGAGCCGCCCGTGCCCGTGGCGGCGCTCAAGCCGGGCAAGGAAGGCGAGGACGCGGCAAACGCCTGGAACGATCAGGTGCTGATCTGGGGCCGCACAGGATGGGCGCAGGTTGGGCGTCTGTGCCGGTGGGCGGCCGATATGCACATGCCCGGCGTCACTCCGGATATCTGCACGCCCTAACGGAACCCACCTCACGTAATTTCGAAAGGAAAATGACCATGACCGAAGACCAGATCAAGCACATGGCAAACCGCTTCCTCGCATGGAAGCTGCCGGAAGACTTCAACCCCGACGCAGGAATCAGCTTCAAGGCGGATTTCAACGAGGGCACTCCCCATCCGATGAAGCACACGCCGCATGGCACCAATCTGCTCGACGCCACGCAGGCCGAGGCGATGGTACGCTACATGGTCGCCGATATGCCCTAACGGAACCGCGAAACCCCTCTCCCCCACCTAGAGCGCTCGGGCTTCGGCTCGGGCGCTCTTTTTGCGTGTGGGGGATGGTGCTTTAGGAAGGACTTGAACCTACAACCCGGCCCTTATGAGGGGCTGGCTCTACCGTTGAGCTACTGAAGCATTATCTGGAGCTAGTTGCAGGAATCGAACCCGCATCACCGCCATACAAAGGGGGCATCCTACCATTGAACGAAACTAGCTGGCGCGATCGGCAGGATTCGAACCTGCAAACCTTCAAGCTGTAGCTTGCTGCTCTACGCCGGATGGAGATTGCGATCACATGTACGGTGTACCTTACCGGGATCGTCTTGTTTTCACAAATTCCACCCCATCCCCATAACCCCGCGTATCACATTGACCGCGAGCATGGCGAGGACATAGACCAGCATAACGAGGCCGATGGGATTGGTGCGGCGGGTCACCGGAGCGCTACCAACGCTTCATCAACCTTTCGGCCATTTGCTCGCGGAATTGTTCGATAAGGAACCTCTCGCGCTGCGCATCAAGATCGCGCCACCACATTTGCCAGATGATCGTATCGGCAGCTTCATGGTCGCCGGCCGCAACCAACCGATCGATCACGGCTTTCAAGTGGACGTTATTGAGTGCCCGATGCTTGCTTACCGCGGTTGGCTTGTAACCGGCATAGACCTCGCTCGCCTTCACCGCTTCTCTCCCGCGACCGGAGCACGTCCCTTCCGTTTGGAAGTCACCTCGGCTGGAGCAGCGAGAGCATCTAGCGCCGCCAGCACTTCGTCGATCTGCCTGTCTCCGTCCTGCGGTGGCCATTCCTGAGCTACCATGACGTCGCGCACCGCACGCTTCGCATCCTCCATCACCTCCGCACGGATGCGGGCGCCATAGCGGGCGAAGGCATAGGCTAGCTGGCAGTTATCCTGCACCGGCTCGTTCAGATATGACAATGCGGCCTCGTCGGCCTCCTGCGTCACTTCCAGCCCGGCAACATCGGATGGGGTGGTGGGGATGGTCACCTCCCCTGCTGGCGCTGCTGTTGCCGAGAGCGCGTGGTGAGTAGATATCACTTGGTCTGCTGCGTCTAATAGGTTCGGAATCGCGCTATCTATTCCATCGTCCCGGACCCATCGAACAGCTTTCGTTAGCGCCTCTACCGCCTCGTCGTGTTGGATGGTCATCGGGTCTGGTCCTTCGGAGGCTGGCGAGGACAGCGGGGTGATTGGCATGTCTTCTCGCTTGTCGGAGGGCAAATGCAACCGGGTGGAACAATAGGCCACCTCCACTGCTGGTTTTCGAATGGATACCCGAAGCGCATCACTTCTCCCCCGCATCGGTTGCCGGGGCGGCGGCACAAACGCACTTCCCAAGCCATTCGCCGTCTGCGCGATGAACGTCCCCCGTCCCATCGCAATAGCCGCACCGCACCCCCGCAGGCTGGCGAGAGGCGAGGATAGCCTTGGCTTCCGCATACCCGGCAAGGTGGCCCTCGCGCGACTTCCGCAGTGCTGCAAATGCCACTTCTGGGTCATCAGCCTGCGCCGCGTTCCAGCCGGCACCAACGCCAGCAAGATATTGGCTATCCATCAACGCGTCGTGGATCGTCTGTTGCGCCTCCACCATCGCGGCATCGGCAGCGGGTGGGGTAGAACGCAACTCGCTCAGGTGTTCGAGCGCTTCGGTGACGCTGGGGTAGCCCATGCTGGTCGCCGCCTCGTGTGACATCTCGTGACCGAGCTTGAGCGCTTCGTAGCTGTACGGGCCTTCCCCTTGCTCGGCAGCGGGTGGCGATGGTTGCGTGTCGAGGACTGCGGCGAGGCAGGCATCTAGTTCTTGAGCGATCAGGCTGAGCTTTCCACATTCGGGAATGTGGGCATATGCGGTATGCTCCATTGCAACATCGCGACACATCTTGAGCGATGCCAGCGGAACCACGACTTCCCCCGCTCCCGCACGCGCGGCGGGTAGGAGGTCTGATCGGTTGATACGATCGGACATGATGTCGAACACCTCTAGAGCCGTCCGGTTTTCGATGCCGATAATCGGACGTGTCAGCCCTTCCAGCTTCTCGCGCAGTGGGTCGTTGGTCATTGGGAAGTTCCTTGCGGTTGATTTGGCCTGATCGTTGGCTTGGCGCATCGGGTGCAGCCGATGGCATCAAGCGGCCAATGGCAGCATTCGCTACGAGGCTCGGGTTTCTTGCGTTTGCGCTTCACCGCCCCTTCTCCTGTAGGTAAGAGCGGACCTGCTGGCCGAGAGGGGTGCACTCTAGCGGTCCATACCTCCCATCTGGGCTGTCCGGCCGTATGTGCATAAGCCCGTTATTGATCAGCCACTCCACCGTGCGCATCGAAAAGTCTCCTGAAGCCGCATTAGCGAGCACCAAGCGTCGCTGCGCCTTCGTCAGCCCCTCTGCGATCTTCTGGATTGTGGGAGTGGTCATTGATCCGTCCCCGCCTGTGCCACTTGGATAATTTCGCGGATCATTGCCGCCATCCGCTCAGCATCCTTCGCGATGGTCTTTTCGTCCCACTCGCCTTCCGACTGCTCGCGAACAAACTCGACGCAGCGGAGGTAGATTTCCGTGTCGCTCATCATCTTCTTGATTGTGGGAGTGCTCATGGGTGGGGTTCCTTATTCGCAGCTTGGACTGCCGCAAGAATTGAATGAAGACTTCCCATCATCACTCTCCTTCAGTCTGGTCGCGGGCGGATGGGGTACGCTGCGATTTGCGCCACGCACGGTCGGCTGCTCGGGCATCGGCGCAAGCACAGGCAGGCTTCGGCAGTTCGCAGCGTTGGCAGTGACGTACCTTACGCATCGCCCCGCCCCCGATCGCCATACCGTGCGCGGAGGATATTGCAGAAATTCATCGGATCCGTTCGGTTTATCGTGCCATCAGTGCGGCGTGCGGTGTCTGGCAAATGCTGCTCTAGCCAAGCATCGCACTGGTCGTGATCCGCAACTGGGCTGGTGATGTGCCAGAACAGCAGCTTCATACCGTCAACGGTAGTCGTCAGTACGCTGATCCAGATTGGCCGACCCGCAATGCTGCCTACGTTCTCCAGCGTGCCATGCAGCGTGTCCGACCAAGAGTAGCGGACATGATCGGGTCGACCATACTTGTCCGCATCCTCAGCATATTCTAGCCAAAGCATGTGCTTCTCGTAGCTTGTCGCCTCTACAACCCCTTCGACGCCATCCAGATACGTCGCGAGGTCACTTCGGCGCTCAGCCAGCACCAGCAGCCCGTCATCAGCGTTCTTCATGGGGTGTTCCTGAAAGATCGGTGAGGTCAGCGGCGACACGTGCGCGGTACTCCGCTTCGGTCAGCTTGCCGGCGGGTAGGTACAGGCTGCGAGCGTCCATTATCGGCCCATCGGCAAGCGCTTGGAGGCTCCGCGCGCCCAAACCTTCGATCGGTTGCACGAAAACGATCTGCCCCGCTTCGTATGCCGTTTCGCGGCAGAAGCGCGGACGATCGTTGACGGTGCCGTTCGCCAGTTCTGGACCAGCCAGCGATACCCGGAAGTCTCGGCACAGGACGCTCGCGCCGAACGGTATCCGCTCTTGTGCGATACCACTCAAATTCGGCCGTGGCTTCTTCCGCAGCCCATCAACATTCTTCATGGGGTGTTCCTTTGGGGGTGTTGGCCAGTTCCAACAGCACGTCGGCGTGGCACCAGTCGCCGAGACGGCACCAGCAAGCGAGATTCTTGCCGCGTAGCTCGCGGGCGATGATCTCCAGGTCGGGATATCCGGCTTCTGCGCGCAACTCAGGGTCGCCCATCATGGCCCGGAAGAACCCAACGGCACCTTCGGCATCCGACGCGACACGCTCAAGCGGACCCTCGCGCCCGATCGGGTAAGGGTTGCCGAACCGATTTGGCCGCGCCACGCTCACCGTGTTCTCAGGCATCCGCCAGCCCTTGCGCCGCGATAGCTGCACGCGCCGCGGCTTCTCCAGCACCCCGTCATTGAGGCCGGTGTTGGGGGAGGGGGTCATGGGCGAGCCTTCTGAGAGTTGTGTGCCGCCCACTGCGCCTGCGTCATGCACATGCGCAGGTACGGGATCGGCCAATGCTCTTTGATCCAAGGGAGGTTATCGTGTTCCGCCTCGCAAAGCCGATCCCAATCATCGGACCAGTGCGTTTCGATGCAATCGCGGTTGTAGGCGACCTCGGCTTCCCGGCAGTCAGGGTGGTAGTAGGAGCTATCGAACTGCCCGTCCGTCACCCCGCACCAGTTGACTGCCGGCTCGCCGACCTCAATCAACTTATTGCAGGCGTTGCAGCAATGGCGCTTCCTGACCGACTTCACTGGCTTTTCGCTGATGAACGTCACTGTTCCATCTCCTTCCGGGAGGGGTAGCGGAACTTCACGATATCGCCGGGCATGTCGAAGTGCCGCCATACCGCAGCGGCATAGCTTTTGCTGCTGTGGATGCCAGCGCGATGACCGAGATAAATCTCGCCGTCACGATGCTCAACATCGACCTCAGTTCCACGCGCCACCGGGCATTCCCCTCCCGTCCAGGGCTGCCAATCGGGGGTCATGCTGCGAGGCTCCGGGGCTTGGCCGTCCGCGCAATGCTCAGCAGCAGATCGCGGAATGGCTCCGGCGTGGCGTTGCGCATCTTCGTGGGGAGTTGCGTGCGGCTTGCTAGTCCGGCAGCTTTTGCTGCATCACGCTCCGCTTTCGTGTGAAAGCCAGCACCAGCGACGCGCAGCTTGTCTTAGGCCGGCCCCCAAACGAGTTCCGGCAACTCGACGCCAACAGCGTAGAGCCACGTTGCCTTGCGGGATAGGTGGCCGTAGTGGCCTTGCTCGACACAGCAGGTCCAGCCACCCTCGAAGTCAGCGGCAATCCAACCGCCTGTCTTCGGAGGTTTGTTTAGGCCATGGTGCGCCCAAGCATGGGACGCCTCTGGGTGCTCGAGCACACCGCCCCACTTCCGGACAGCCGCAAGCGCAGCGGCAAAGCATCCTCCGTCATCGCCAAGCTTTAGGCGCGGCTGCTGCACCGGATTGCCTCCCCAGAACCGGCCCCAGCGTTGACATGGCGGATGAGCGACGACGGGATGCGGCCCGATATAATCGCGAGCGTCCCTCGCCTCGTCCCACGGATCGACGCCGGGCAGGCCGAAGTAGCAACCGCCGGCCTCGACGTAGAGCGCGGCTATCTCCACCCCGCTCATCACGACACCCGTGCAGCGAGAGGGGGTGTGGGGAGAGGCGAGGCGCGCCCCGCGCCGGCGTTCGGCGGCGAGCCCGAATCAGGAACAGTGCGAACTTTCCAAAAACGACTGCGAACTTTTCCGCTGTCGCGCTTGACGCGGGAGCAAAACCCACGCATTTGCGCGCCCTCCACGCGATCGAGGCCCGATGGCGGAGTGGTGACGCAGAGGACTGCAAATCCTCTCCCATCGCTATTCCTTGCTGATGCGAGCGATCTCCTTGAGGATATCTGGAACGCGATCGAACCATTCGCCGTGCAATCGGTACTCCGCAAAGCGCTCATGGTAGCGTCTTTCCGCGGCACGGCTGCCGGGCGTAGCGGCCAAGAGGCGCACGGGGACTGGTGAGCTATTCTTGAGCGCTCTGAGCCGTTGAAACAGCTTCCCTGAGTAGCCGATTTTGATCGGCCCTTCGTCTCCACCGATGAAATAGATATGGCCCAGCGACGCCCCGCGGGCTTCGTTGAAATCGGCCGTAGCCTCGGCGATCTCTGCCATCGTTCCCATGGACCTCCAGCCGGGCGGCATCCGTAGTGATCGTGCGTCGGACATTTTGGCTCCTGAGTATGTGTGGTTGCCAGTACAGGGCGCGCCGCTGACTTTTGGCCTTTCCGACAAATTTGAAGCTGCCTCAGGCCATCATTCCGGTACAGACGCAGAAAATGACGTAAGATTTGTTGAAAACATTGGCAAATCTGCTGACTCTTAATCAGCGGGTCCTTGGTTCGAGCCCAAGTGCGTCCACCATTCCTTCTCAATGACTTAAGTATATCCTCTTTGAGGAAACCGGAAGTTTTCCAGAAGGATTCGTTTCTCGGACTACATCTGGGACTACGAAGCTATCGTGCTCGGGCGAGTGCTTCCTAGACTCTGTAAACCTACTATTCCGCTTTGGGCCGCAACTACTCATGTATGTTGCCCAGCGAATGTTGTTCTCTTCGCGCTTAAAATCCGCAACGCGATCTGCGCTGAAGATCAGCAATGGTTCTCGCGTTAGCGCCTGGAGGTGTTCGACTTCGGCGCGATAGGTTTAATTCGGCCTGAGAACCGACGCAGCACCCACTCCGCGATCGCCGGCCCCATTAGCTCGATCCGTCGAACGAGCTCTCTCGCTGTCTATGCGCCGTCGCCGGCGGGCGATTCGAGACTGCTAGGATATGAAGGTGGTTGTGGCACGCGGCCAATGATTGGATTGGGCCGCTCCACGTCTTGGCTCGCTGCACGGGCGACTGCGAGCATGCAGCCCTTCTTCGCTCCTGCCGCGATCTCGTTGTACGCTGCGAGAAAGCTGTCGCGCGAACCGAACGGGAGCGCGAACTCTGTGCGTCTTCGATCTGGCAGAAGGCGATCTCTCGTTTGTTCTGTTGATCTATACCGCCCTCCGCATCGTCGAAGGCGTGCGCAATGGCTTGAAAATTCGCTCACCGCGCAAGCGTCGCGCAATCGCTTCAACAACCGCTTAGACCCGTCCTGCGGCATGGGCGCCATATCAGGACGATGGCCTCTGCGAAGCCGAGCGAAGATAACGGCCGTTCTCCGGCCAGTGAGGATCGGTTCAAATGAGCATCAACGAAGCCAAGCGCAGATGGTATGGCCCATAATAACTATCTCCAAACCCCTCAATACCTTCCGAGATTTCAGACCTCGATCTGCATCGATCGACACTCTCTCACCGTTCGCATACTGCTAAACGATTGCGGCCGAGTTAGCGCACGAGGTACCCTGATGCGATCACGATATCTTGTAGCCCTCCTGCTCGCGATCTCAACCACCGCACGGGCAGCGCCGCCTCCGGTCGTCGTGCCGAGCTATGACAGCTATCAGTCGTGGTTCGTCGCTTGCGATAATGTTCTGCGTTGTGTCGCCAAGGGCGTCTCCGAAGCTTATGCCGGCGCAGAGATTGATATCGAACGGGACGGGGGTCCGCAGGGCAAGCTTTCACTCGCGATCAGCGCAGACCAGCCGTTCGCGATTGGCGACATTGCCATTGACGGGAAGGCTGCCGCACTCTCCGGGTCCGACTGGTCGGTCGAATCTGCGGACGGGGTGACCACGGCTGCGAGCAACGCCCTGCCCGCGATCCGGCGATTGGTCGCCAAGCTACGCAACGGTTCGAAGTTGACACTCGGCGGAAAATCCGAAGTGTCGCTCGACGGGCTCGCCGCCGCGGTTCTGCGCTTTGACGAGCGACAGCACAGGATCGGCGGGGTAACTGCGATCGCCAAGCCCGGCCCCTTGCCGGCGTCGCGCGTGCCGGCTTCGCCCCCGCTACCGCGGGTACCATATCGGAGGATTACAGCGACGCTGAAAGCCGGAGAGAGCGCGCGTCTGATCGCGGCCACCCGAACCGACCAAAAGGCGGTGTTCAAACAGGAGGATTGCCAGACCGATCTGACGAATATGGAACCAGAAGCCCACGCGCTAAGTGAAAATCAAGCACTCGTTTTCATCCCATGTATTATGGGAGCCTATCAGAGTTCCTCCCTTGCGTTCATCGTTCCGCGCGCGGGGGGCCCCGCGAAACGCCTTGTCCTGCCGCGGCCCTATCGCGGAAACGATCCTCAACGATCCGGTACGACTTACTTCACGAACGTGGACTTCGATCCCAAGAGGGGCATGCTGAGCACCTCGGCCAAGGGCCGTGCCTTGGCGGACTGCGGGATGACCGCAAGCTGGATCTGGAACGGCGGCGCCTTCGTAATCGCCAGCATGCAATTGCAACAGACCTGCGGTGGTGTCGAAGCTGGAGACTGGCCGACGATATTTCGCTCGGCACAAGAATGACCGTTCGACCGTCACAACCGGAGCCGGGCCTCAGTTGCTTCTGCTTCCGCTAAGTGGGCCGGCATTCTCGTCAACACTCGCCCCGGCATGAACGTTCATCAGGACGGGATCGGGGAAAGGCAGTATCGTTTGCGATTCGCTCGGCTCTGCGATCCATTCTGTCCCGCTCCAATGAAAGTCCGCCTGCGTCTCGGACGTCCCTGCCTGAGAAACGCCATCCAGCGTGCAGGCGGTCTGCCCAGGGAACTTGGCTTTCAGCGCCGGCTTGCACGTTCCCAACACCACCTGCAGCCCGGGTATCCCCAGCAAGTCGCGGATCGCCTTCGTCGCTTGCCCATTTGTCAGTGGTGTCGCCGGCTGTTGCCCGTGGCACGCAGGCGCCGCGCCGAGTAGAATCGCCGCTACGCCAAATCTGAAACAGCGCATAATGCGATCACTCCCGGTCGATGAACTGCCGATTTAACGGAAAGTTGCGATCAGAGCGAGAGCGACCGTCATTTGGTCGGCGCGCGTCTTCGACTATCCGGTGGCGATCGTTGCGGCGTCCACGACGGCTGACGAGAGATGAGTACGAGGTGCTGGCGGTGCAGAACCCCACGATCACGCTCAAAGACGACGTTGCGCGCGCCCGCCGTGCGACCGCGAAAGCGCGGTACCCGTCGCCGAACGCCGGCCGCGTCGTCCTGCTCGCGCGCGATGCGGCTACCGGGAGCGCGCCTTGCTCCCGGTCGCGACGCGACCGACCGGATCGAGCGCCGGATAGCGATCGAGCAGCGCGCGTGTCACGCCGTTGGTCCAGCCGAATCCGTCCTGCACAGGATATTCGCCGCCCCCACCGGCCGAACCGGTCTCGACGTTGTACTTCTCGATCATCAGCCCGCTGCGATCGTAATAGGCGGAGACGGTATGGACCCACCGTCGTGCAAGATCCTCGGCGAGCGTGGTTTTGCCGTAACGATCGAGCCCCTGCACGCCGATCCACAGCAACGGCGCCCAGCCGTTGGGCTGGTCCCATTGCTGGCCGTTGCGGATCGTCGTTGTGCGCAGCCCACCGGGCGCGAACAGCTTGGCCTGCGCCAGAGTCGCGGTGGCGTCGGCCTGTTCGCGCGTGGCGAGGCCGACAAATAGGGGATACATCATTGCCGCGCTGATCGAGGGCGTCGGTTTGGCCGTCGCGCGGTCCCAGTCGCCGAAACGCTGTTCGGACGGGGACCAGAGGTACATGGAAACCGCGGCTGCGCGCTTGGCGGCAAGGCCCGTGAAATCGCGGGCGCACGCCGCGTCGCCGGCGGCGGCGCAACGCCGCGCAATCGTGCGTTCAAGGTTCCACATCAGGCTGTTGAGATCGACCGGCACGATCTGCGTCGTGCGGATCGTCGCGAGCGTCTGCCCGTCGGCGAGCCAGCGCGAACTGAAGTCCCAGCCGCTCTCCGCCGCCGCGCGCAGGTCGCGGTTAACCTGTCCGGGCGTGCGGCCCGCGGCGGTGGAAGTGGCGACATCCTCGGCATAGGATTCGTCGCGTGGCGTGTCGCGCGCATCCCAATAGCGGTTGAGCAGACTGCCATCGGGCATGCGCACGACATGCTCGCATGCGCCGCTGGCGCCGAGGCAGGCCGCACCCGCCATCCAATAGGCATGTTCGGCCTTGAGCGCAGCCAGCCGCGCCGCGTCAGTAGCGGAATCGTGTGTGTCGGACAGGTCCATCATCAGCGCGAGGAACGGCGGCTGCGAGCGCGACAGATAGTAGTTGCGCGTACCGTTGGGGATATGGCCGTACTTGGCGATCAGAGCAGTGAAATTGGCGAGCATCGAGTCGATCAGCGCGCTCTCGCCGTCCGCCTTCAGGCCCAGCATCGTGAAGTAGCTGTCCCAATAATACATCTCCTGATAACGGCCCCCCGCCACGACATACGCATAGGGTAGCGGGATCGCGGAGGAGCCGGGAACCACCGCCATCGGCGGCTTGGCGAGCACCGGCCACAGTGCGCGGATATGCTCACGCATCGTCGGCTTGGCAGGCGCGGCATCGCCGATCTTGCGGAAATGGCGCGCAACGAACGTGGCGAGCGCCTCGCGATCCTGCGGCGCTTCGGCGTGGTAAGCGGTGAGGATCGCGGCGGGCGTGCTCAGCGGCACCATGTCTGCAAAGGTCTTGCTGTCGGGGAAGACGCGCGCAAGCTCGACCGCGCGGTAGAGCGGGCCGTAGATATCCTCGGGCGTCTGCACGGCGCGAGCGGCATCCGCTGGGGTTTGCGGGCGCGCATTCGCCGCAACGGGGGCGAGTAGCGCAAGCGCAAGCGCGAGTGACGAGCGGACGATCATGGGGGCCTCGTGAAAAAGGGGCCGGCCGGGCATGCCCCGGCCGGCGGAAGGCATTAGAACTTGACGGCAGCGGTGATCGTCCCGTGGCGGCCGAAGATCGGTCGGCCGAGGAAGAAACCGTTGTTGTCCGCCGATCCGACCGTGCGAACGTTGCCCTCGGTGAGCGCGAGCGTGTTCGTCACATTGTCTACCGTTGCCTGCAGTGAGAAGCGGTCGTTTAGATCGATCGACGCGCCGAGATCGAGCGTCTCATAGCTGCCGAGCCGCTGCTGGTTCTCGATATCGGCGAAGCGGTTGCCGATATGCGTGAACGTGCCAAACAGCCGTGCCTGGCCCCACGCGCTGCGGAACGTGTACGACGGGATCGCGGCGATCTGGAACTTGGGTTGGCGGTTGACATCGTTACCCGAGTTCGGCCCGAAATCCTTGAACTTGCCGTCCTGCACCACGCCGCGCACGGCGAGCTGGAACCCGTCGACCGGGCGGATCGCGCCTTCGAACTCAAGCCCATATGCGCGCGAGCCGCCGAACAGGACGACGTTCTGCTCGACCCCGTTCACGACGCGAATGTCCTGGAAGATCAGATTGTGGAAGCGGTTGTAGAAGCCGGTGAGGTAGAGATCGTAGAGCCGGGTCGAGGTCTTGAGGCCGACCTCATACTGGTCCGCCGTCTGCGGCTTGATGTTCTGGATTGCCGTCGCGTTGCCACGGAGATCATCGAACTGCGGCAGCAGCGCACCCGAGTTCGCCCGCACGAAGCCGTTGAGCGTGTTGGTGAACGCATAATCCGCGCCCGCCGTCCACGATACCTGCGTCTTCGCATAGCGTACCGTGGTGAAGGTGCCATTCAGATAGGTTGCGCCGTTGTTGAACGCGGTGAGCGGATTGTTGTCGAGATCGCCGGTCGAACTGTTCTCGAACGTGTCGCGGAGCTTCACCCGCTCCACCCGCACGCCGCCGTCGAGGCGCAGCGCACCCAACTTCCACTCGTCGCTGACATAGCCGGCGATGTTGGTGCTCTTGTAGAAGGCATTAACGTCGTAGCTGTTGGCACTGGTGAAACCGTTCCGCGTCAGGATCGTACCGTTGGCGAGACGGGCATTGAGCACACGCGCCTGCGGCTCGAGCGCGAGCAGGATGTTGTTGCCGAGGTTCCAGGTGTCGTGATCGAGCACGCTGGCGAAATAGCCGCCGAGCGTGAGCGTATTGCCCTGGAACAGCTCCTTGGACAGCTTGAGTTCGTCGGTGAAGCTCTGGATGTGCTTGGCGACGCTCCAGATGCCCGCCTGGATGGTCTGCTGGCCGCCGGTTAGCGCTTGGCCGGTGCCGGCATAGGTGACGGTGCCAGGGCCACCCGACGCGGCGAGATATTGCGCGACGGTCTGCGGGTTCGATCCGGTGAACAGCGCGTTGGTCTCCGACGTGCCCTTGGTGAAGTTCACGGTGTTCTGCACGCCAAAGCCGCTGCCGAGATCGTAATTGAAGGTCGATCCGAACGTGTAGAGGTTCGCGCCGCGCCCACGCGACAGATCGACCGCCTTCTTCTGCGTCGCACCCCCGCCGACAGCGGGGCCGGTCTCGATCAGCGTACGCTCGATCTCGCGTCCGACCAGCGTGTCGGTGCGCGCGTCGAACCCCGCGAAGGTGCTGAACTTGCCGTTCGTCTCGAGCAGCGGCATCGGCGTGTAGAAGGCGTTCTGGTCGTCCAGATAGCGGGCATAGACGGTCAGCTTGCCGGCATCGAACTTGTGCGTGATGCTAGCCGTCACCTGTCCGCCGAGATCGCCCTGAAAACCGGTGTGGCGGAAGCCGTCCGAATATCGGTAGAAGCCGCCGATCATATACGTCGTATCCGCTGCGATCGGCCCCTGCGCCACCACGTCGCCGCGATAAGTGCCCTCGGTGCCGTAGGTGCCGCGCAGCGACAGGTGCGGCTCGGACGTGCCTTCCTTGAGGATGAAGTTGGTGGTCGCGCCCGGCTGGCCGTTCGAGAAAATCGGGCTCGGGCCGCCGCGCAGCACCTCGACGCGCTCGATCGTGTCGTCGAGGCGGAACAGCGAGCTGTTCTCCATGAACGACAGCGAGGACGGCGCGACGAGCGGCGAGCCGTTCAGTTGCAGCGTGAGGAACGGGGCGTCGCCGGTCGATGGGAAGCCGCGAATGAAGACATTGGCGCCGGCATTGCCGCCCGAGCTTTCGACCCATACGCCCGGCACGATCTTGAGCAGGTCGGCGGTCGAGGTCGGCTGGACCTGGCGGATCTGCTCGGCGCTCGCGGTGGAGATCGAATAGCTCGCGTCGAGCTTACGCAAGCCCTCGCGGTTGGCGTTGCCGGTGACGACGATGTCCGCCATCGGCGCGGCGTCGGCGGTGGCGGCGGGTTCGGGCGCGGCGGCGGGCGCCTGCGCGAAAGCCGGTGTCGCGGCAAGCGCGGTCCCGGCCAGCAAGGCGAAGGTGAGCGTGTGCGTACGGATCATGGGAAGTCCTCCTGACGGTCTTTTGTTTTGGGGGGGCGGCCATGCGCTGCGGGCGCACGCCGCCAACGCGTCGGAGCGGTGCCGACGCGGCATTCGGGCAAAATCGACGCAGGCCCGGATGATTAGGGTGGGTGGTGGCGGTTCATGCTCAAAACCGGAAACTGGCGGAGAGGTTGACGGACCGACCGGGGATCGGCCGCGCGAAAATCGCACCGGGCGCCTGAGTCCCGAGCGCGCGGGGATTACCTTCCGTCAGGCCGATCGCGTTGGTGATGTTGTCGGCAGTGGCTTGCAGGCGCAGCCGGTCGGTCGGGTCGAATGTCAGGCCGGCATCCCACTTGAGGAAGCCCGGCAGAAGTTGCTGGTTCTGCACGTCGGACCAGCGGTCGCCCATATAAGCGAGCGTCGCGAACAGGCCCGCTTTCCGCGCGGCGACTTCGAAGTCCCAGCTCGGCGTGACGCGCCATTGCCACACCGGCTGGCGCTGGACGCGGTTGCCGCTGAGATCGGTGCGGCCAGCGTCGGTGAAGAAGCGGCGGTAGCGCGCGTCGAGCCAGGTGCCGGTGAACGCCACCGACAGCGGCTTCGCCACCCGCCATGTCCCGTCGACTTCCACCCCGGTCGCGCGCGCCCCGCCGATCGAGGCGATCGGCGCGCCGCCCGCGATGACGGTGGTGGCCAGCCCCTGGAAGCTGTTGCGGAACACAGTCGCAAAGAGGCTGAGCGGCCCGGTCAGCTTCACCCCGCCCTCAATCGTGTCGATGCGCGGGGCCACGGTGATGCCGTCGCGCACATTGTCGAAGAACGGGAAGCTGGTGCCCCGGCTGAATCGTGTGAAGCCGCCAAAGCGTCGCGTCACGTCGACGTTGCCGCCGAACGTCCACGACCATGCCCCGCCGCGATAGCGCACCTGCGAGCGGGTATCGCCGAACACGATATCGTCATTGTCGTAGAGCGTGCGCGGATCGCCATCGAGCCCACCGGACCCAGCCGCCCGCGTATCGCGCACGCTGCCGTCGACGCTGTGGCGCTGGTGCCGCACGCCGCCGTCGAGCCGGACATGATCGCCGAGCGTAACCTCCTCGACCCCATAGAAGGCAAGATCACTGCCCCGGTACCGTGCATCGACGAGGAAACTCGATCCGCTCGCAAAGCCGTCGCGCGTCACCACCGTGCCGTTCGCAAGCGTCAGGTCGAGCCGGCGCGCCTGCGGCTGCGCGGTGAGCAGCAACGCGTTGCCGATATCCCAATGGTCGCGCGATCCATACTCGGTCGCGTACACACCGACCGTCGCCTTGCTCACCCCCGTCGCCCATTCGAGCGTGGCGTCGTTGACCAAGGCATCGATGCGCTTGGCCACGGTCCAGATGCCCGCCTGCACCACGGCTTTCGCGGGCGAGACCGCCCGGCCGTCGGCGGTGGTGACGAGCATGCCGATCGCGCCGCCCAGCCGTGCGGCGTAAGCGACGGCGCTTTCGGGCGGCACGTTGTCCGAGACGAGCCCGGTCGTATCGGCATGGCCCGCCAGCCAGCTCGCCTTGTCGCGCAGCGTCACGGTATCACCGAAACGAAGCTCGACATTGGTGCCGAGATTGACGATCCGCGCGCCGCGCCCGTCGTTGAGGTCGTAGCGGTTGCCGTCGTTGCGGGTGCCGGTGCGGGTATCAGGTCCGGCAAGCGTGCCGGTGCCGGGATCGAAACCGGGATATGCGCCGATGCTGCGACCGGTCTGCTCGACCGGGATCGGCAGCAGCCACTGGCTGCGATCGTCGAGATAGCGCGCGAACACCAGCACCGATCCGCGCGCGAGGTCGCGGCGCAGGTTGGCGGTGATCTGCCCGCCGCGATCGGCGGCGAGGCCGGGCGAGCGGATGCCGTTGCCGCGTGAATAATAGCCGCCGATCATAAAGTGCGTGCGCGGGCCGAGCGGGCCCGAGACATAGGCGTCGCCTCGCCCCTCGCCGTCGTCGATCACGCTCGTTTTGACCAGCCCCGCGAGATGATCGTCCCCCTCGCGCTGAATGATATTGATGGTCGCGCCGGGCTGGCCCGAGGCGAGCAGCGCGCCCGTGCCGCCCCGCACCGCCTCGACGCGCTGAACGGACCCGTCGATGCGGTAGAGCTGCGAGTTTTCGAGGAAGGACAATGTTGCCGGCGGGAAATATGGCACGCCCTCAGTCTGGAAGGTGACATATTCGGCATCTCCACCCGACGGATAGCCGCGCACGAAGATGTTCGCGCCGTTCTTGCCGCCCGAGGTCTCCACGGTCAGGCCGGGCATCAGCCGCAGTACATCGGCGGTGGCGGGCGCGCCGAGCTGGTCGATCGCGGCGCGGTTCGCGGTCGTTACCGCGAACGCCGCCTCCTGCCGCCGGCTGCCGCCACCGGGCGTGCCGACCACGACGATATCGGCGATCTGCGCGATATCGGCCGGCGCGATCGCGCGCGGCAGCGCGGGCGCGGGGCGCGGCACCGGCACCGCTTCGAGCAGATAGGCACCGCCCGGCGCGGGGCGCGCGCGAAAGCCCGTGCCGCTCAGCAGCCGCGCGATCGCGCGGTCGGGATCGAGCCGCTTATGCACGGCTGTCGCGCGCAGCCCGCGCACCTGCGCGGGCGCGAACAGGATCTGCCGCCCGCTCTGCCGCGCGAACCGCATCAGCGCATCGGCAAGGTCGCCGCCGGGGATGTCGAAGGGCAACGCCGACGCCGCACGCGAAGCCGCAGGCGTGCCGAGCGCCACGGCCGCTGCGATCGCGCCGCACAGTCGCCATGACACCCCTTTCCCTCCAAGCGGCCCCGTCACATGCGGGGTCTTCCGAAGGACTAGACGCAGCGCCGCTGAAAGTCCGAACCCGGCTATCGTCTTTTTTCGCGCCTCAGCGCGCCGCAATGACGATGCCATCGCGCGCATCCCGCTGCACGCGCACCGGGAAGCCGGTGGTGAGTGCGCCGACGAAGGCGGGCGCGCCGGTCGTGCGGAACGCGCCGGAGACGCGCAAGGCGCCGACGCGGCCGTCGGCGATACGGATCGGGCGGCGGCTGTAGCGGTTGAACTCGGCCACCGCCTCGGCCAGCGGCGTGTCGTCGAATTGCAGCAGCCCGGTTCGCCAGCCGGTGAAGTTGGTCGGATCCTCGGGCGTGCGAATCACAACATCGGCATTGCGCACGGCCAGTAGCCGGCCGGGCGCGAGCGCAACCGATGACCCGTCGCTTTCAAGCGTCAGGTGCCCCGCCGCCGCGAACGCCCGCACCCGGTCGGCATCGGTGCGCACGTCGAACACGCCTTCGCGCGCGGTGAAGTCGCGGCCGCCGGCGTGAATTTGAAACGGCGCCGCGCCGGGCGTGATGCGGAACCACCCCTGCCCGTCGAGCTTCGCGGCCCGCGCGCCCGCGCCGAACCGCACTTCGAGCGTACTCGCGGTGTCGAGCGTCACGACCGATCCGTCGGGCAAGGTCACGTCGGTCTGCTGGCCGATGCCGGTACGGAAGGTCTGCACATAGGGAGGCGGGGCAGGCGGAGCGGAGAAGGCGCGGATGCCGAACGCAGCGAGCGGTGCGCCCGCCAGCACCAGCGCCCCGGCGGCAGCGACCCGCCAGCGTCTCTTGCGCGAACGTCGCGCCGCCGCCGTGCGCGCCAGCGTCGCCCCTCGCAGCGCCAGCAACGGGTCGTGCTCGGCAAGCGTCGCCGCGTGGTCATGTGCCGCGCACACCCGTGCGTAGGCGGCGGCATGGTCGGCGCGCGCAGCGCGCCAGCCCGCGAATGCGGCGCGCGTGGCGTCGTCGGCCCGCGCCAGCCGCGCGTGCCACGCGGCCGCTTCGACAAGAAGCGCGTCGTCAGCGATGGCGCCAGTCCTCCAGCGCGGCGGTAACGCGCGCGAGCGCCTTAGCCTGATGCTTTTCGGCGGCGCGTGTCGAAATGCCGATCGCGCTGGCAACTTCCGCCATCTTCATCCCCTCCAGCACGCGCAGCACGAACACGTCGCGCGTTCGTTCGGGAAGCTCTAGCAGCACCGCCTGCAAGCGATCCGCCGCCTCCCTGCCCTCCAAGACGCGGTCGGGCGGAATCTCCGAACCGGCGAGATCCTCGTCGATCGCATCGTGCAGGCCGCCGCCGCGCGCCGCGTTGCGCCGCGCCCGGTCGCGCAGCACGTTGGCAGCGGTGACGAACAGGAAATGCTCAGGCTTTTCGATCCCGGCCGGATCCGGCATGCGGCTTAGGCGGAGGTATACGTCCTGCACCAGATCGGGTACGTCGGCGTTCACTGTGACCCGCCGTTCGAAGAACCGGCTTAGCGCACGGTCATAGGTCTGCGCGAGCCGCGCAAGGACGACGCGCCGGTCGCCAGGCGCGCCGTCGACGTCGATCCTCCCCAACATGGACGTTCTTTCGCGCTCCATCGCCGGTGTGTGCCACCGACCGACCGCGCCAGCAAGCAGCGAAGCGCGCGGGATTGCGAGCGGCGGGGATGACTGTCCTTTTGACGATCGGTATGACTGCTCGCAACCGAAACGCGGATCGGCAGAGTGGCAGCGTTCCGGATTGCTCCGCACATCAGCTCTCAGATCGGCGATCGCTTACGCTACGATCGCCGCGAGCATAGCGTCCTCGTGGAGCGACTTCATCATGCTACCTCTTGTCCCTCCTCCGCGCGACCGATACACTTGGCATCGACGAACGTCATGGCTATGATGAGACAATGTCTCATGCACTTCTGTCCGCCCCGCCCAACCCAGCCAATGCTCCCAGCGCCCGCTTCTTTGGCGGTATCGGCATCGCGCCCGGCGCGCGGGTGCTCGACGTCGGCTGCGGCAATGGTGACCTCAGCCGATATGTGGCTGAGCTTGCCGGACCGAGCGGCGAAATCATCGCGATCGATCGAAGCGAACAGGCGCTCGCGATGGCCCGGAAGATCGACGTAGACGCACGTGCCGCGCCTATCCGGTACCACGCCGTCGATCTTTCGGATGACCTGCCCGATCTTGGCCGTTTCGATGCAATCGTTGGCCGTCGCGTGCTGATGTACCTGCCCGACGCCACCAAAGCGGTGCAGCGGCTGGCGGCGATGGCGAAGCCTGATGGGATCCTGGCGTTTCAGGAACATGCACGCGCTGGCCTTCCCGCAGGGCTCGGGGATCTCGCGTTGCACCGCCAGTTGTACGACTGGAACTGGCGGACGGTTGCAGCGGAAGGAGGCGATGTGGGGCTGGCACTCCGGCTCCCGGAACTGATGCAGCGCTTGAGGCTTTCGGTCGAGGAAGCGCGCTGCGAGGCTATCCTACTCTACCCCGACCAGCCTTCGTTCGTCCCGATACTGGCGCAAGCGATGCTGCCCCGAATTGTCGAACGAGGCATCGCGACCGTCGAACAGATCGACCCCGCCACGCTGACGCAGCGGATCGAGCACGAGCATCGCGCCGTGGGTGGTATGATCGTGTGGGATCTCGCCTTCCTCGTCGCGGCTCGCGTTCAATCCATCGCTCGCTGAAGCGTTCGCATCCAGACGGCCGTGGCGACTCAATAGCCGACGTTCGACATGGCATGAGCGTTCTCGGAAACCGGGCGCTGGTACAGGTTATGCGGAACGGCTAGGACTGGGCCGGTTGCAAACTGGCGTGGTTACGACAGCGATGTACGAGAAGCGACCGTAGACCGTATCAAGGCAAATTGCACTTACCATCAGACGAAACGCTCCGTAGCCGGTGCGCATGTCTTGCAAATGCAACAGCCGAAGGAGATGCCCGGACCAGCCGCTGCAATTTGCATGGGCACGCTTTCTTCGAGGGAGCCTGACGAGATGCGCCTTCTTCTGTTCAGTCCGATCCTGTTCTTTGCAGCGACGCTCTCGGTCGATGCCCGCGCGCAGGGCGTGTTCGACATGAGCACTCTGACTAATACGCTGTCCGCGCCTACCCGGCCTTCCGCCGGCGGCGCGGCGAGGCCGCCCGCCGCCCCGGCGGCTTCCGGGGCGGCGTTCCGCTTCACGCCATCCCTCGAGCTGCGTAAGCGCAATTATGCCCAGTTCATTGAGAAAACCCGCGCCGCCACTCCGCAGGGTGCCGATGAGTTGCAAAAACTGTTCGCGCAAAAGGACGTGATCGCCGAGATCACTCCTGCGCTCGCCGGCTTTGGGCTGCGCACCGACGATGTCGCCGATGCGATGACGGTCTATTGGCTGAACGCCTGGATGGCGTCGCGCGGCCGCTCGGACCAGAACAGCAAGGAGCAGGCACAGGCGGTGCGCCGCCAGGCCGCCAACGCCATCGCGGCCACAGGCCAGATTGCAACGCTCAACGACGCGCGGAAGCAGGAAATGGCCGAGGCGTTCCTGATCCAGGCGATGTTGCTCGAAGCCATGACCGCGCAGGCCAAGGCTGACCCCGCTAAGATGGCGCAGGTTCAGGCCAGTGCGCGCACCGGCGCCAAAGCGATGTCGCTCGATCTCGATGCGATGGAATTGACGCCGACCGGCTTCGTCCTCGCCAAGCGCTGAGGCCGGGAATGGTAAGGCTTCGATCGCTTTGCGCAGGGCTGGCGCTGTGCCTGATCGCGTCCCGCGCCCCCGCGCGCGATGATCCGCCGACTGCCTTCTCGCAGAAGGTCACGGCTGCAGTGGCCGACTGGGAGGCGGAGGATTGGCGCAGGGGTCTCCTCAAACTGCATCCAAGCAAGTTCACGTGGCAGAGCGACTATTATCTCGAGGTCGCGCCCGAGGAGCCGGCGCTCGGCCGGACGATGCAGAACGCGCTGGAGAGCGCCTGGGCCAATGCCGCGACGGATGGGGACGACGTGCCCGTCAGCATGGCAGGGGCCAAGCCGATGGGGCAGGACGTGATCGCCAAGACGCTACGCTGGGACTATGCCTTCGACAAGAACTTGAGCGTCTGGGGCGTGGCGAAGACTGCGCGTGGCGGCTATCTGCCGTTCCACATCAATTGCGACACCGCGCATCCCGATCAGTATGGCGGCGATCGATGCCTTCGCGGCGCGACAACGCTGCTCGTGCTGATACAACGCGGTCAGATCGTGATGCCAGAACCGCCCGAACCGCTCACCGTGCCTGGCTGGGAGAGTCAGTATCTTGCCGACGGCACCTCGGTGCTCACACTTCGTCAGGTGATGGGCACGCGTCAGGCCACGGTCTATGCCACCGCACCGTCGGCACTTTCGGCCACCGGGCTGCGCGACAGCATCACCCGCTTCGCTGACGCGCTCATCGACGAAGACGACAAGGCGCCGGGACCGCTGAAGTGGGTGGGCACCGCCACCAATCCGTGGATCCGACGCAGCTTACCCGGAAGCGTAGACAAAACCGCGGTTCAAATGGCCGGATCGGTCAATCTGCCCGACGGCCGTACGGTGTTGGTCGGGGTACGCTGCCCAAACGAGCAGTGGCTCAAGGATTGCGCCTATGCTGTCGACCGCACCCTGCAAGCCGTGAGGTCCGGGCAAGTCGAACACCGGCGCCAGGCCGCGATCGCAGCCACACAGATCCCGCCCCCTGCCGGAGGACTCCAGGACGGGCAGATCGCCGGTCTGTACACCACCGGCGGCAACACGATGGGGGCCGGCGGCTTCATGACGGGCTATTCGATCGACAGCCCGTTGTTCTTGCGCGACGGCACCGCCAAGCGCGCGTTCGACCGGCCGCCGGCCTTGATCGACCCCGCCGCGTCGCGTCGCGCCGAGCCAAGAGCATGGGGCCGCTGGACCCGCAGCGGCAACCAGATCATCGTGACCTGGAGCGACGGCGATACTGACACGATCAAGGTAACGCCCACCAATGCTATGACGGCGGGTCGGCGCGGCATGAAGCTCAGCGGCAAATATCGTCATGTCAGCGGCTCGGGGAACATCGCCTTCGGCGGCGGAAACTCGGTGCTGTCGGAGAGCTCGTACAGCTTCTTCCCCGACGGTACGTTCAGCAGCGATCGCAGCACCTCGTTCATGGCCGGCGGCGGTCCGGGCGCGGAAGGCGCGTCGGCGATGGGCGGGAGCCGAGGCGCCGGCACGCGCGGGCACTACGAGGTCGATGGTTATACGCTGAAGCTGACCTATCCAGACGGACGCGTCACGCGCATGTCGTTCGCAGTGTATGCGCACGAGCGAGATCAGCTCAACCGCGAAGGTCTGATGTTGAACGGGACATATTATTTCAAAGACAGCGACCGAGAACCCCGCACGCGCAGCCCAGGGGTGCTAGGCATCCATCGCCTCTTGTCGCGCGGCGGTCGCCCGCTGAGCTTCTTCACGACCGCTGGCCAGGTCAGCGATTACTGCGGCGCTTCTCGACGATCTGCCCCAAGCGCAGTGGATGCTCGACAGGCCGGCGGTGCCCGCTTTCGCGTCGCGTGCCTGTCGTAAAAGGCAAAGCGGCTTCGATCGACCGATAAGTGCGACGGGTGAATCTCCGCGGACCTTCCCCGCGCCCTACTTCGCACGAGCGGCTTCGCAGCAGCCACCACACTTCAGGCGGGACGACAGATCGTGGTCAGCTCGGCCCACAGCGGGTTGGGGCCGTTGTCGGAATAGGTCAGCGCGAAGCGGCCGCCCGGGGTGGCGAAAGCCGCTTCCTCCTCCGCGCGGTCGCCGTCGCCGCGCACGATGCGTTTCGCGGTCTTATCCTTCAGCCGCGCATACAGATCGCCGTATGGCATGGCCCAACCATCTGGATTGGTCTTCGTCACCTGCTCCCTGGCGATCGCCTCCACGACCGGCATCATCGCGACGAGATCGGGGCTGGTCATCATCTCCAGCCCCTTAAGGCGCGCGGTGGCATTGTGGCTGCCGTGATGGCCGACCTTGTAAAAGATCACGCGCGCGAGGATTTGCTCAGCGCTTTCCTGCGCACCCCCGGGCGGCACGGGCGTGGCCGGGTACTGCTGGTCATGCCACGACAGCCAGTTGCCGACCTGCGCGTCGGCCGGGAACAGCAACACGTCGCGCCCCGGCACCTCGATCGCCAGCGCGAGCGAGGTATTGTTGACGTCGCCGTCGATCTTGAGCGCAAGCGTCTCGGCCGAGCCGAGCCACGTACCGTCGATCCGCCGCTTTGCCTGGCCCTTGTAATAAAGCGCGGCGACCGCGTCGGTCGATGTCTCGTCCTCCCATCGACGAAAACGCTCGGCGAACGGGTAGTGGCCGGGGTCGTCGGTCATGGCTGTATCGGCCTGCGCCGCGCGAAGCTTGAGCGTGACGTCGAGCGCGTTGACGTCGTCCGGGCGCACGAGATAGGTTTCGCGCGTCGGGCCATCGGTCGGATCGAGCTTGAGCAGCCGGTCGCGGGTGCGCGGCGGCCCGAATACCGACGCTTTGAGCCGATTGTCTACGCCGAACACCTTCTGCTGACCCGGCGACAGATAGGTCACGTTGCCGTCTGCCGCCTTGCTCTTGAGCCAGTCGAAGACGTCGAGACAACTGCGCGGCGGCACTTTCGAAACGCGCGGCGCCCGCCCGGCGCCGGCGAGCGCCTGACCGTCAGGCGCCTGCCACGGGTCGATCTCGCCGTAGAACTGCAAGAGATCGCTGATCCGGGTCACCGTATCGTCGATCTCCGCATTCGTGCGATCCAGCGCGAACGGATTAGGCTTGCCCTCGGCACCAAGGCCGACGAGCGCGGCGAGCGCCGCCAGCCCCTTCGACTTCTTATCGCGAATGTCGTTGGCGACGCTGTCGGTATAATCCTCGGTCCAGGCGAGCCAGACCTGCTTGATGGTGAATTTCTGCCAGACGTCGAAATGCAGCAGGAAGCCGGACAGATGATCGTAATGCTCGTGCGTTCCGATCACCAGATCGAGCTCGCCGCCGGTATCGGCGAGGAGATCGTCGACCACCGCGCCGATGTGCGCGACGGCCGCCTTCGTATTCGGCTTGCTCGCGCCGATACACTGCAGCGCGCCGCAATCGACCAGCGCGCGGAAGCGCCGCCCGTCATAGTCGTGCGTCAGCAGAAAACAGTCGCCCAGTATCTGCCGGTACATGCGGATCGTGATCGTCTCGCCCTTGCCGGCCGATGCCGTGGCCGGAGGTGCGGCGGGCTTGGTGGTGCGCCTGGCCATCGCGCTACATCCGGTGGAGCATGGCAAAGGGTTCCTTGGCGGCGGCAGGATCGTAAGTGAAGCCCATCGCTTCGGGTGCGAGCAGATGCTGGCGTTGGCGATCGAGCCGAACATCGTCGTCGATCCGCTTGGTGATGACGTAGCGTAGCGTGTTGTCGCGCAGATCGATGATTATCGTCGCACCGCCACGGAATATGAAATCCCCTTTCGGGAACGTGCCTTGCGGTGGCGGGGTCGCATCGCTGGCAGCCTGGACCTTCGGGTCGAAATAGCCCTGGCGGCGCTGCGTGATCTCTATCACGAGTTGGCGGATGTCCTGCCCATCGGGGCCGGCGCGCCGGGTCGTGCGTACGCTCGCCACCTCGACCGACAGGCCGGACATCCCGCCCCGAATCGTGTATAGCGGGTTGTCGGACGGTCGCTGGAAGAACAGCCCCAGCTCCCTTTCCCACGCCCGATCGACGTTCTTATCGGACACGACATTGGTCGCGCGCGTCGGATCGGTCAGCACTTTCAGAAACGTCTCCCACCGTGCGAAGTGGGTCGGCGCCGCGCCCAGATCGGCCGCGAGCTTCTCGCGGTCGGGTTCGGAAATGCCCAGCCAGGTGAGATCGGCGTCGATATCGGCCAGGTAGGCGGTCAACCGCGCGCCGGTGCAGGCATGGTCGTGAGCGAACACCGCGCGCGCATTCGCGCGGAAGGCGGCGAAACGCTGCTCATCCGCCGCGTTCGGCGGCCCAGCAAGTCTCAACTCCGGCTGAGTGAGCCAGTACCAGACCTTGCGGCGATTCTCCTCGGCCGTCCTGACAATGTCGCTCCGCCTATATTGCGGGACGAGGTTCATGCCCTCGGCGTCGATATCGCTGATCGTCAAGTCCGGGTCGGCCGCGTCCCACAGCAGATTGTCGGGCGACATCGAGAGGCAATGCTCGGGAAAGATACCGCGTCGCCGGAACGCCTCGATGAAGGCGAGCCGGTAATTGAGCCTGTCATCGGGGATCAGATCGGCATCGGCGGTGATGATCGCGCGCAGGAATTCGCCGAATCGCACATCCACAGGCGGCAGATAATCGAGCGCCCGAATGCACATCCGCAACACGTGATCCGCACTCTTGGTTGCCTCTCCGGTCAGTCGCGCGACGAGATCGGGATGGAGCGGCCCGGTCGCGCCCATCTGGATTCCACACATCCGCAGCAGGTCGCCGGTTCGCGCCGAATAGATGCTGAGAAACGCATCGAACACCGCCGCGACCAGGATCGAGCCGCGATCATGCGGCTCGTCCGTGTTCTCGATCAGATTGGCGTCAGGCTTAGTGTCGATGAAATCGCGTAGCGACGGATGCCCCGAGGTACCCTTCGCGAATTGCCCCGCCAGCCCGCTCAGCAGGCCGATCTGGTCGAGATGGCCGGCATTCTTCTCGATATAATCGTACACCGCCTCATAGAGCTGGAAGTGCGAAAACAGGGCGGCGATGTCGGCGAACGCCTCGTGGAACGCCAGACTGTCGATGCTGGTCGGTTCCGAATAACGCGGGTGCAGCCCGTCGAGGATCGCATGCGTCGTTTCGTGCACGATGATATCATGCGAAAGCGCGGTGAAGATCCAGCTCGCCCCCGCCGCGCGCTGCGTCGCGTTGAAATAGCCGAACAGCAGCGCACGCTTGTCGCGGCTGTAATAGGCGTTCGCCTCGCGCAGCGCATGCGGATAGACGCGCAGCTTGAGCGTGGGAACATAGGTCTTTTCGTCGTCGTCCCAGGCCGGCGCCCAGATCACCTTGCGGCCGAGCGCGCGCTCGAACAGCTTGATCGTCTTCATCGCGACCGCGAACACCATCTGCTGGTGAAAGCGCGGATCGCCTTCCGACGGCGGCAGCCCGTCCTGCCCGAGCACGTCGGGCGCGTTGAGATCGAGCGGCGGGTAGAATTGACGGCTCGCCGGATCGATATCGATCACCTCGAGATATTCGTTGACCGGGCCGACCGATATCGGTTCCTCGGTCGGGTCGGACCAGGCAAGTGCGATCGTCGCGTGGCTGAATTTGGCCGATCCAAGATCGAGCGAGGCGTTGGGATCGAACGCATAGACGCGCAGCCGGCGGGCGGTCGGTTGCGGGATCGGCACCATCTTCGCCATGATCGACTCCTAGAGAGGAAGCGTGGCTGGCGGCGGCGTGCCGGAGCCGAGATACGATCCCATTGCCGAATCGCACAGACTGTATCCATGATTGACGAGCCGCGCATACGCCCTGGCGCCGAGCGACCAGAGCCGCACACCCTCCTCCTGCGCGCGCGTGACGTCCTCGGGCGAAGGCTGCGCGGGCGATGGTCTCGGATAGACGCTGCCCGTATTTCGGAGCGGCCAATAGGCGATCTTTCGCTGTCCGGTCTTGGTGAGCATCATCAGCGCGCGCTGGCGGTTGTTCTCGGCCTGGCGGTGGATCATGTTGATCACCCGCAAGAGCAGATTGAACCAGTCGGTCGGGTGGTGTTCCTCGTCGAACGCGCCGCCCGCGTTGCTGACGAGCAGCGTGCCGTAGCGCTTCCAGATCGGCTCGAGCCCCATATTGTCGTAGATGCCGCCGTCGGCGAGGATCGCGCGTTTGAGGAAATCGCCCTCGTTGCGATCGGCGCCAGCGACGGGCTTCACCGTCTGCCCCGCGAAATCGACCTCGATCGGGCAGAAGAAGGGCGGAAACGCGGACGAAGCCGCGACGATGCGCGATAGCGGCAATACCGGATTGTCGATCATCCCGACGCGGTGATCGGCGGCATAGGGTCGCGCGAAGCGCCAGAGGGAATTGAGTTCGTAATTGGTCGCGAGAATCACGAAGCGAGGCCCCTCCCCGTCCGCCGGCAAATCCTGCAACGTCGCGTCTTTGAAAAGATGGCGGTCATAGCCCTTCGCCACGCCGTCGGCCGCTGAGCGGAAGGGCAGCAGCAATCCGAGCAGACCCTGCGGAATGTCGAGATTGACCTCGGTGAGAAACGTGCCGAGCGGCTCGACGAACACCGTGTCGAAATTGGTCGCGACCCCATCCGCGGCGAAGATCAGCTTGCGCCATACCAGCCCGAGAAATCCGGCCGCGATCGAGCCGCCCGAAACGCTGGAAACACGCGAGAGCTTCGGCAGCCAGCCAAGCTCATTGAGGCGGATCAACGCACCCAGGTGATAGGCCGCCGCTTTATACCCCCCGCCCGAGAGCGCCAGCCCGACCCCGTCGGCATCATAGGAAACCGAATCGAACAGGCCGAGCAGATGCTCGCCATCGGGTTCCGAGAACTGCTCGATTTCGGCCATTCGACCCGCCCCCGAAGCGTAGGTTCGCCGAAATCGACCATATCGCGGGCGCTTCGTATAGGTGAAAAGCGCCACGCCGATCACGCCCCCGGAAGCGTGGGACAGCGAGTCCCTTTCACCTATGCCGGATCATGATCTTTTCGCCGGGCGACGGCAGCAGCACACCTCACAGCCCCACGGCGACCTGGTCAAGATCATCGGTGCAAGGGTTAGCGGCGTCCGGTGGGCGGATCACGACCCGGTCGCGTCCGTTCCGTTTGGCCTCGTAAAGCGCCTCATCCGCCAGCCGATAAAGCGCGCGGAAATCGGCTCCAGTGATGGTTTCGGCAATGCCTATGCTCACCGTCACGTTGCGGTTGTCGATGAGGTCGCCGTGCTCGCAGTCGCGGACCTGCTGGCGAAGCCCCTCTGCGAAGCGCATCAGTTCGGCGCCATCCAGCCCCGCGACCATCACCGCGAACTCCTCGCCGCCGAGGCGGGCGACGATGCAGGACGGGCATTCGTGATGCGCGATACAGTGAGCGATCGCCGCCAGCACGACATCACCCGCCTCATGCCCGTAAGCGTCGTTGATCGACTTGAACCAGTCCACGTCGATCAGCAGCAGGGCCACCGCCTCGCCCCTGTCGCGCGACGTATTGAGGACGGTGCCGATCCGCTCGATGAAGCCGCGTCGATTGAGCAGACCCGTCAGGGCATCGCGGCGCGCCAGTTCCTGCGCCTGGCCTTCGGCTCGACGCGCCATGTCGCGCTCCGCGCGCAGGCGGCCGTGCGAGCGAGAGGCGGCGGCGGAAAGCAAGAGCGTCTGCCACGCCGCCGCAAAAAGCACGAGGATCTGCGATCCACCACCCCAGAACATCGCGTCGGCATCGAAGAAGCTGGTGGAGGCGAGAACGAGCATCGGCACCGCCCAGGCTCCGGCGTAGCTGCGCGCGTCGCTGCTCCCCCGCCGCCAGGCCTGCCCGATGCAGAAGGCGACCGCGACCAAATTGGCGAGCACCACGACGCTCAGCACGCCGCCGAGCGTGTCGATTGGCCCGGACCGCATCAGCGAGAGCGGGATGCCGAGCACGAATACGCCCGCCGTCAGCCAGAGCGTGGATCGTCTCAGCCAGCGGCTGACGTAGCGTTCTTCCAGCGCGGTGACCGCGCTCAGCGTGGCCAGCGGAATCGCGAGACAGGAGAGAAACGTGCAGATTTGCGCGGACACCGCACCGGCCATCGCCGGAAGGAAAAGCAGGTGGAGCTGTGACCAGCATGCGCCCCACGCGACCATGCAGATCGCCCACGCCGCCTGCCACGCCGAGAACTGACGATGCAGGGCAAGCGCCAGCGAGGCATTGTAGATCGCTCCCGCCAGCAACAGCACGAGCGCCGCGCCGATCAAGGCGGCCAATCCCGCCGTCTGCGTGCTTTCCTCCCCGCGCCCGACGAGCCTCATACGCAGCAGGTGCGCACTCGCGACTTTATCGAACCGTATCGTAACGCCCGTCAGCGGCGCGTCGCGGTGCGGCGCGCGGAAGGCGAGTTGTCCGCCCGCCCGCCAGTGGGTACCGAAATCACCACTGCGCACGTCCTGCCGCTCGACCGCGCGATCGGCGTAGGAGAAGGTGACGATCAGACGATCGAACCGCGAACTGTGAACGATCAGCGAGAGGTCGTCGCGCCGGTCCGCTCCCGGAGGCAGCATCGCGCGAAACCAGAGCGTGCCTTTCTGGTAGCCCTCGGGCTGCCCGGCACACAGAAAAGCAGGGGGCGCGCCGCCGTCTTTCGCGACTGTCCGGCTGACCGCATAGCACAGCGGACGGCCGACCCGCAGCACGTCGGCAAAAGCAGGTGCCGGCCCGCCGAACGCGCCCGCCCCCAGCGACACGATCGCGCACCAGACGATCAGGATCTTTCGAAAGAGACGCAGGACAACCGATTCGCGAACCATTGCGGTGCGACCTATCGCACACACCTGAAGATATCATAGCGCGGGAAATGTAACATGGATTAGGATAAGGGGCGGCGTTCGCGTTTCTCGCGACCCCGGCGGCGCGCTCACCTGAGCCGCGGCGCGCAGCTAATGCGCGGCGACCTGCGCGACGAGGATGCCGCGCGCGGCCAGACGGCGGCGAAGCTCGTCGGTTACAGCGGTGTCGCGCGGGCGATCATCGCGCAGGGTGATGTCGATCGACACACCGCCGCCCGCGTCCTGTACGACCAGAACGTCACGCGCGGGGGCCTGTGCGTCGGGGAAGCTCACCCGGGTCTCGCCGCCACGGGGTTCGGGCAAGCCAAGCCGGTCGGCGACTGCGACCTCGACCGCCGGTTGCGCGGGCGTGCCGCTCGGCGGTGCGCGCTCGGTGGGCGCTGCGGTCACCGCCTTCGTCGGCGTGCCGTCCGCAAGCGCGGCGGGATGCTCGTCCCGCACACGGCGCGGCGCGGGCAGATCGGCGGCGACGCCCTGCCCGCCCGTGTCACCTGGCGGCACGGATTTTCGCGGCGGGTGGAGTCCGACCGTCACGGCCCCCTGCGGCGTATCGGCGCCCGCCCCATCGCCCTGCGCGCCCGCGGCGTGCCGGCCAAGGCTTTCGCCGAAACGCTTCGCCGCCTCGCCCTCGGGGCGCGGCGCGGCGGCGGGCGCCGACCGGGTCGAGGCGGCGGCCGATGCAGCAGCCGGCGCGCTCACGCCCATGCCAACGCTCCCGACACGACGCGATCGTCGGCGGCGCGGCGTTCGCCGGCCTGCCGCTGCCGCGCGACCGCCTGATGCAGCTGCGTGCTGAGCGCCTCCAGCCGCGCTTCGGCGCGCCGCAGATGCTGGCGGATCGCGGTGGCACGCTCGATCGCGCCGGCGATGGCACGTTCGGCGCGGCGGAGCGCTTCGATCGCCTCGTGGACGCGCTGCTCGCACGAGAGGCAGAACGCCGCGATATGCGCGTCGGCGGGCGCGGCGAGCCGCTCGGTGAGCGCCCGGTCGCGTTTGACACGCGCGGCGGCGGCGAGACGCTCCGCCTCGTCCCGCGCCGCCTCGGCGGCCTGCACCGCCGCCGCCGCGATCGCTGCCTCGCGCGCGCGCCGGTCCACCTCGCGCCGCCGTAGTCGCAGCAGCACGCCCAGCTTGTCGATCTGGTCCCTCATGGCTCGAATCCCCTCAGCATCGTCTGTGTCTTGATGAGATCGCAGCGGTCGCGCGTGGGCTGGCGCAGGAACTCGTCGAGCGTCGGCTTGGCGGCCAGCGCGCGATCGGCGAGCGCGTCCTGCCCGGGCTTGTAGTCGCCGACCTGGACGATCAGTTCGATCTCGTCGAGCTTGGCGAGCAGCGCGCGCAGTCCCATCGCAGCGCGTTGCTGCTCGCTGGAAACCAATTGCGTGGTCAGCCGGCTCTGGCTCACCAGCACATCGATCGCCGGATAATGGCCGCGCGCCGCCAGCTTGCGCGACAAGATGATGTGCCCGTCGAGCAGCGAGCGCACCTCCTCGCCGACCGGATCATCCTCCTCATCCTCCAGCAGCACGGTGTAGATGCCGGTGATCGCGCCGCGCGCATCGGTGCCGGCACGTTCGAACAGCCGCGGCAATTCGGCGAACACCGACGGCGGGAAGCCGCGTCGCACCGGCGGCTCGCCGGCCGACAGCCCGATCTCGCGCAGCGCGCGCGAGAAGCGCGTCACCGAGTCCATCAGCAGCAGCACATGCTTGCCGTCACGCCGAAATCCCTCGGCGATCGCGGTGGCGGCGTGCGCGGCGCGGACGCGTTCGAGCGCGGGCCGGTCCGAGGTGGCCACGATCAGCACCGACCGCGCGAGTCCGGCCTCGCCCAGATTGTCTTCGATGAATTCGCGCACTTCGCGCCCGCGCTCGCCTATGAGCGCGATGACGATCGCGTCGGCCTCGGTCTGGCGCGCGAGCGTGCCGAGCAGCGTCGACTTGCCGCCGCCGGCCGCCGCGAACACGCCGACGCGCTGCCCTCGCCCGATCGGCAGCACGCCATCGATCGCGCGCACGCCTGTCTCGATCTGGCGCTCGATCCGCGCACGCCGCATCGGGTTGGGCGCGTCGGCGTAGAGCGGCTGGGTCGACTCGGCGCGGACCAGCGGCAGATCGTCGAGCGGTTGGAGCCGCGCGTCGAGCACGCGGCCGAGCAGGCTTTGCGCGACCGGAACGCTGTCTTCGCCAAGCCGCACCACCACCTCGGTTTCAACCGACAGCCCGCGCAAGTCGCCGAGCGGCGCGAGGATCGTCTCGCCCTGGTGGATGCCGACCACTTCGGCGAGAAGCGCGGGCTGATCGGCGCGATCGAGCAATGCGCAGGTCTGGCCGATCCGTGCGGTGATGCCGCTCACCCGGATCGCGGTGCCGATCGCACCCTTCACGCGCCCCCGTTGCTCGAAGGCGGGCGCGGCGTCGAGCCGCTCGAAAAGCTGCGAAAGCCGTGTTTCGGGAGGCGCCGCGTCAAGCGACATCGGCGAGCTCCCAGCGTTCGGCGAGCGCGGCGAGTTGCACACCAAGGTCGGCGATGATGCGCCCGTCCGCACCGCTCACACGGCATTGGCCGATCTCGAGCGCGGCATCGGCGACGACCTGCACCGCGCCGTCGCCGTGATGATCGGCGAGCGCATCGATCACCGGCTGCTGGAGCGCGGGCGGCACTTCGACCGTGATCGTCCCCCCAGGCGCCACCGCCGCGACCGCCCGGCAGGCCAGCCCCGCCGTAACCGCCGCGTCGCCGATCGCGCCGAGCATCTGGCGGACCGCGGCGAGCGCGAGCGCGGCGAGTTCACCCTCACGCTCGCGTTCACGTCGCGTTGCCTGTGCGGTGAGCTCCGCGATCGCCGCTACGAACCTGGCGCGACCGTCAGCGAAGCCCTCGGCGCGGCCACGCTCGATCGCCGCCTGGGTCTCGGCGGCGACTCGCGCGGCAGTGTCGGCGGCGTAAGCGCGCACTGTCGCGAGCAAGTCGCGCGCCTCGGCGATCGCACCCGCATCGCCGGCGCGGATCACCGGCTGGTCGGTCGCGATCAGCGCCGCGCCGTCATTGTGGAGGAAATAGAAGGTCATGCGGCAGCCTCCGCGATTCGCTCCGCCGCGCGCACGAACCCGTCGCCTTGCGGCAGATCGCGTCCGCACCGGCCGAGCCGCTGCGCCAGCGTCGGCGGCAGCGCCTGTTCCGCGAGCGCGCGCCCGGCGGCGGGCAGCATTTTGGGTGGGTCGAGCACGCGGTCGCCGCCCGGCGGCAGCGCAAGCACAGCCTCGAGCGCGTCCTCACCCACCAGCGCGGCGACATCGCGCAGCCGCTCGCCGTCGATCTCGCGCGCGAGCCGGTCTCGCCCCGCGACCAACGCGGCGAGCGCGAAGATGCGGGACCGCGCATCTCCGTCAAGTGTCGGCCAGCGCGGCCATTGGGCGAGATCGGCGAGCGTCGGCGGGGTGCGCCCCCGCGCGCCGAGCAACGCCGCCGCGCGTCGCGCCACCGGATCGAGCTGGCGCGCGAGCATCGCGCTCGCCACCAGCCGCCGCCGGGTGTCGGCGCCGCTCACTCGGCCGGCACCGGCAGGCTGGTACTGGCGGCACGCCGGCGACGCGGCCAGAACAGCGCAGCCGCCGCCGCGAGCAGCGCCGCCGCGATCAACCCGAGCCGCACGACGGGGGTGTCGATCGTCTGCATCGAAATCGCGGGCGCCGGCGCGGCGATCTGGCTCGGCACCATCACCACCGACACCTTGTCGTAGCTCAGCCCCTCGATGCTGTTGGTGACGAGCGCCTTGATCGCGCCGGTCTGGCTGCGCACGTCGAAGCCGGGCTGATATTTGATGAAGACCGCCGCCGACGAGGGCTTCATCGTCTCGGACAGCGGATCGGGCTGCGGGATGGCTAGGTGGACGCGCGCTTCGACGACGCCATCGATCTCGCTGACGGTATGGCTCAGCTCCTGGGACAGCCCATAGATCAGCCGCGCGCGCTCCTCGACCGGAGAGGACACGAAGCCCTTCTTCTCGAAAACCGTGCCGAGCGTGGCGAAGCTATCGCGCGGCAAACCGTTCGAGCGCAACACCTGCACCGCGCGCGAGAACTGGTCGGGCGCGACCGCGACGCTCCAGTTGCCGTCGGCGCCGCTGGTCTTGCTCGCGTCGACGTCGGCGGTGCGCAGCACCGCGATCATCTCGTTGGCTTCGGCTTCCTTCAGCTTGCCATAGACTTCCTGCTTGCCGCACGCGGACAGCAGCAAGAGCGGCATCAGTGCGAACACCACCCAGCGGCGGCACGCCGTAAGTGCGTCTGTCATGGTCCTCTCCCTCCCGGCTCAGCCCTGCTGGCGGAAAAGCTGCTGGATGCCGTCCGAACTGCGATTGGCGATGCTCGACGAAAGCTGCGCGTGGAACGCGAATTCCTGGCAGCGCATCGTCAGTTGCACGATCTCGCCGGGGGTCAGCTTGCCGCCCGATTGTTCGGCTGTGCGCGCATATTCGGCGATGCCCTTGGCTTCGCCATCGACCTTGTCGAGCGTGTCGAGCATGTTTTTGACGGCGGGCGGCACGTCGTGGCTGGCCTGCGGGGCCGCCGCCTGGTGCATCGCGCCTTCGAACTGCACTTGCGTGCCGAGCCCCGGCGCCTGCGGCATGGCAGGCGCGAGATCGGTCACGCGCGGCGGCGGTGCGGCGGTGGCCGCCGCGATCGCTTCGACGGTCATCGTCAGGACTTCCGCGCCATCGTCTCGAGCGACTTGGACACGCTGTCGATCGAGCTGTGCGAGCTTTCCGACAGGAAGCTCATCTTCATCGATTCGGCGGTCAGCTTGGTGATGTCGGACGGCTGGTCGCCGCCTTCGCTGATCGCGCCCGATTGCTGCTCGATCACCGACGCCTGTTTGTCGAGCGCCTGACCCCAGGCGTTGGCGAACGCTTCGAACCAATTGTCGGAGGAGCTGTTCTGCGAAGAGAGTCGCCCGGAGGCCGGGGCGGCGGCGAGGTTCGAGAGCGTGAGTCCGGTGTTGATCGTCGTCATGGCACTTCTCCTTGAGTGAGTCAGAGGCGGACGTCTTCGAAGCGGCCGTCCTTTTCGAAACGGATGCGGCCGTCGGCGATCGCGACGAGCTTGTGCCCGGTCGGGAGCGTCGCGCCGGGGAACCAGCGCGAACCGTCGGCTGTGGCGATGTAGCCGGGGTCTTCCACCACGGTCGCCAGCCCGGCGCCGCTCCGCGCGAAATAGCTTTGCAGCGGGTTGTCGCCGAGCGCGTCGTCGGTGCGGAAGCTGACGCGCTGGAGGCCGGGCACGTCGTTCGACAGCAGTTTGCGCAGCCGCTCCTGCGTGTCGACCGGCATATAGGCGGCGGTCACGACGATGCCGCCCGCGCCCGCCGGTGCCGCCTTCGCCTGCACCCCTTGCGCTTGCAGCACGTCCGCCGCCGCCGTCGCGAGCGCAGCCGATGACGTGACGTCGAGCACCACCGGCACGTCGCGGGTCGCGACCAGCGTGCGCAGCCGCGCGAGATCGCCGTCGCGCGCGACCGCGCCGTGCACGATCAGCCCGCCGACCGGATCGGCGCTGACCTTGAGGCTGTGGAAGCCGCCTTGTTCGAGCGTCTGTGCGAGCGATTCGGGCGAGTGTTCGCGATCCGAGATGAGCGCGCCGACCGGCTGCACCGCCGCGGTGAGCAACACTGCCGACACCGCCGCGAGCGCGAGCCGCCGCCCCCCGAACCGCTCCACCACCCGCGCGGCCTGCGCACGGCCCTGCGCGACCAGCCGATCACCGAGCCGGGGCACCGGCAGCGGCGTGACCGGAGCGCCGCACCGCCCGCCGCCGACGCTCTCCGCCTCGGCCCAGCGCGCCGACCCGGCGGCACCGTGCGCGACGAGAAACTCGCCGAAGCGGAACGGCAGATAGGCGGGCAGCATCGCCTCATCGCCGGCGGCGAGCGGGCGGCCGAGCAGCTCAATCGTGCCCGACACGACATGCACCACCGCCGCGTCGGCCGCGACCCGCAGTTCGACGCACAGCTCACGCGTGCCCGCGCCGCGCAGCACCACGTCACTCGCCAGCGCGTGCCCGATCAGGATGCGCGCGCCGGGCATGAGCGGATATTCCTTGCCATCCAGACGGCCGCCGATGATGCGCAGCACGTCGCCGGTGACGGTCGGGGGCTTGGTCATGGCTTGGCTCCGGGGATGAGGGGCGTGGTCGTCACGGCCGCGGCGGTCGCGACCTGATCGAGCCGCACCACGCGCGGGGTGATGAGGAACAGCCGCTCGATCCGCGACGACGATTTCGAGCGGCTCTTGAACAGCTCGCCCAGCACCGGTATGTCGCCGACGATCGGGATCTTGCTCTCGGCATCGTATTTCGCGTTGACGGTGAGGCCACCCAGCAACAGGCTCTCGCCTTCGTTGATCAGCGCCTGCGTGTTGACGCTGGCATTCTCCACCACCGGAATGCGATCGACGCGGTTGTCGAGGATCGTGCCGTCCTGCACCGCCACCACCATACGGATGCGCGGGGCACCGTTCTCGGTGAGCACGTGCGGGTTGACGCGCAGCACGGTGCCCGCGGTCACGTTGAACAGATCGACCTGCCGGTCGCCGGCGACGCGCACGTAGAAGGTCTGGGTGCGATCGAATACCGCCTCCACGTTTGCGAGCGTGACGAGCTGCGGCCGCGACACGATCCGCGCCGCGCCCTTCTGTTCGAGCGCGGTGATGCGCGAGATCAGCTCGCGGTGCGCGCCGATCACGCTGGAGAGCGACAGGCCGTTGTTGGCGCTGCCGAAATTGGCGATGTCGTTCGCGGCATTGCCGCTGCGCTGGGTCAGGTCGCCGCCGAACAGGGCGTTGAAGCCCTGGCTCTGCACGCGCCAGTTGATGCCGAGTTCGCGCGCCTTGTCGATGTTGAGATCGATGATGGTCGCTTCGAGCTGGACCACCTGCGGCGCGATATCGAGCGCTTTGACCAGTCCCTCATAGGCCGGCATGTTCTCCGGCCGATCGCGCACGATCACCGCGTTGAGCGACGGGTCGATGCTGATGCGCGGGCCAGACTGGACATAGCGGCCATTGGCGCCGGCGGCGGCCGAAGCCACGGCGTTGCCCTGCGCCGGCGGCAGACCGAGATATTCGTCGTCATACGGCGCCGTCGGCGAGGCTTGCGCCGCATCGGGATCGACCGCATCGAGCCCGCGGCCCATCAGCCGCGGCTGGCTCTGGCGGATGCGGCGGCTGCCATATTGGCCGGTCACCGAACCCGCCACCGGCTGGCCGTCGCCCATGATCTTGCTGAGCGTCGATCCGACGCCGGGCACCTTGGTCTCACGCCCGCCCGCATCGAGCATGGTGTCGTCGGCGCGGGCGTATTTGAGGTAGAAGACGCGCAATTCGTAGGGTTCGACCGCGTCGACCGGCGCGATCGCGGCGCGTGACGGGCTGATCCGGTCGATGCCGCCCTGCCCCGCACCCGGCGCGGCCGGCAGGGCGGCGGCGAGTTGCTGCACCTGATCGACGAACTTGGGCACCCCGGTCGCGAGCAGCGACTGCGCGGATGTGACGCGGACATGGTTGTTGTCATCGGCAAGCCCGGCGCGCGCGATCGCGCTCGCCAGTTCCTGCGCGCGGCCGGCGGGCACCGCCACGGTGCGGCTCTGCACGTCCTTCGCGGCATAGACCGCCACCGTCGCGCCATCATGGTAGCCGACCAGGTTGAACGCACGCGACACGTTCGCCCACACGCTCGAAGGCGGGCCGGTGAAACGGCCGTTGACCTTGCCGCTCAAGTCGGTGCTGACCACCACCGGCAGGCCAGCCGCGGCGAAGAACTGGTTGAGGAAAGTGCCGATATCCTGATCGCGCGCCTCGATCGCGACCGGCTTGGCGGCGAAGGGGATCGGCCCGGCGAGGCTCGGCGTCGCGGCAAGCACCATGCAGCCCAGCCCGGCGCCGACGCGCGACAGGTCACGGAGCGCGCGCATCATTCGGCCGCCCCCACCGTGTCGACATCCTCGATCGCGATCGGCGTCCGGTCTAGCTGACCGGCGACGTCGAGCGGCACGTCGGTCATCAGCTCGTTGAACGCGAGCACCGGCAGCTCGAACAGGTCGGCGGCGAGCAGACGGCGGAGCGGCCGGCGCAGGTCGTAGGCGGTGACGACGGCGCGGGCGCCGCTCTCGGCCACCTCGCGGCGGATCATGCCGATCATCGTGCGCGCATGGTCAGGCTCCATCGCGAGCCGCGCCACGCCGTCGAGCATGCGGATGTTGTCGCGGCAGAAGCGTTCGAGCGTGGTGCCGATCACCAGCACGCGGAAACGCCCGTCGGCGGTGAGGTACGGCGGCGCCAGATAACGCTTGAGCGCAACGCGGGTAAGGTCGGCGAGCGGGATCGCATTGCGCTCGTTCTGCCCGGCCTCGGCGATTGCCTCGAGCACGTCGCGCATGTTGCGCATCGGCACTTCCTCCTCGGCGTGGAGGCGCAGGATCTCGGCGATGCGGGTGACGGGCACCGCGCGCACCACTTCCTTGACGACATCGGGGAAGTCGGTGCCGATCCGGTTGAGGATGCCGGTCACTTCCTGAAGGCCGAGGAACTGGCCGACATGCCGGCGCAGCACGCGCTCGACATCGTCGCACAGCCGGTCCTCGAAATCTTCGTGCGTGATCACCCCGCTCGCGGCGGGCGCGTCATACAGGAACAGCGCCCACTTGCCCGGTTCACCCGGCGCGACCGCGCTCGGCACGATCTCGGCGGGCGGAACCGGCAGGCCGAGCCGCGCCTGCGTACGCTCCAGCACCGCCGTCACCGCCTGCGACAGCGTTGCGACGCGCGGCCCGGTAAGGCCGGGCGCGGCGACTTCGAGCACCAGCGGACGCACCGCGCGCAGCGGCGCCGGTTTGGCCTCGACGCTCTCCGGCACCGGCGCGGGCGCGCTGTCGAAGCGGGCGAGCCGCGCGCGGATCGCCGCGTTGGAGACCGGGTGGTTCCACGCGCCGCCAGCGAACAGCGCCGCGCTGAGCGCGACGAACACCAGGGTCGGGAAGCCGGGGATGATCGCGAGCAACAGGCACAGCGCCCCGGCGATGCCGAGCACGCGCGGCTTGCTGGCGATCTGGCGCGCGATGGTCGGCCCGAGATCGCGCTCGTCCTCCTCGTCGGTCGTGCGCGTGACGAGCAGGCCAGCCGCCATCGCGCTGAACAACGCCGGCAACTGCGCGACCAGGCCGTCGCCGATCGTCAGGATCGAATAGGTCGTGATCGCCTCGCCCGCCGGCATGCCGTGCGAGAACACGCCGACCCCGAGGCCGCCGATCAGGTTGACCAGCACGATGATGATCGAGGCGATCGCATCGCCCTTCACGAACTTCATCGCGCCATCGAGGCTGCCGTGCAGCTTGCTTTCGTTCTCGAGCGTGCGGCGGCGTGCGCGCGCCTCGTCCTTGCCGATCAGGCCGGAACGCAGATCGCTGTCGATCGAGAGCTGCTTGCCCGGCATCGCATCCAGGCTGAAGCGCGCGGCGACTTCGGCAACCCGCTCGGCGCCCTTGGAGATCACCACGAACTGAACGATGGTGATGATGAGGAACACCACCAGCCCGACGATCAGATTGCCGCCCGCCACCATCTCGCCGAATTGGCGGACGATATGCCCGGCTTCGGCATGGCCGAGGATCATCCGTGTCGTCGCGATCGAAATCGCGAGGCGGAACAGCGTCGTCAGCAGCAACACCGACGGGAAGGTCGAGAAATCGAGCGGCTTGGTGACGTACAGCGTGCTCAGCAGCAGCAGCACCCCGACGGTCATGTTGGTGGCGATCAGCACGTCGAGCACCAGCGGCGGCAGCGGCAGGATCAGCAGCCCGATCACCGCGACCAGCGCGCCGACCAGCAGCAGATCGGCGGCGCGCAGCGAGGTGCGCGGCAGTCGGCGCAACAGCGTGACGGCGCTCACCGCGCCACCCCCGCGCTGAACGACGCGGCGCGCAACGCCTGGTAGCGGCCCATCACCGTGCCGACATAGGCACGCGTCTCGCGATAGGGCGGCACGCGGTTGCCGTAGCGCGCAACCGCACCCTCGCCGGCATTGTATGCGCCGAGGATCAGCCCGAAGTTGCGGCCGTAGCGGCGTTGCAGCCGTTTGAGCAGCCGCGCGCCGGTGTCGATGTTGGTGGCGGGTTCGTACAGGCCAGCGGTGCGCACGCCGAGCGTCGCGCCGGTCGCCGGCATGATCTGCATGAGTCCCACCGCCTTGGCATGCGACACCGCCGCCGGGCGATAGCCGGATTCGGTGCGGATGATGGCATGAAGGAACAGCGGATCGATCCGATAGGCGGCGGCGGTGCGCGCCACGTCGCGATCGAACGGGCTGAGCGTGGCCGACCAGCTCGCCTTGGTCACGCCGCCAGCCGCGTCTGGCTCTGGCGGCGGCGCGGCCCGCTTGCCGCGCGGCGCCGGCTTCGCTTTCACGCCAATGATGCGAACCACGCCCGTATCGTCCGGGACATCGGCGGGCGCCTGGCTGACGATCGTGTCACGACACGCTTCGAGCGACTCGAACTCGTTCAACGTGCGCGGGTCCGCCACGCGCAGATTCGCCGTGAGCGGACATTTCGCGAAGAGATCGGTATCTTTGATCGGCCGCGCCAAGCACGTTGAACCGCACGCAGCAATCAAACCGGAAGCGGCCAAACTATAAACGGTAGTGCGGATAGCGTTCTTCGTCACGAAGCGGTCTCCGATCCAACTTAAGGAACCCGGCGAAATGTCGATCCGAACCGTCTTGTCCAGGCGCCCGATGCCCGTCGTGGCGCCCTGCCTGCACTGTGACCTGTGGTGATATCCCTGTTACGACATGTGTCCGTAGCGTGACGGCACGTGTCTTGCGCCAACGGCTAGTCGGTCAAATGATTGTAATGGAACCGCTTGGCGACGAGCCGTTATGCTTTTTGCGACGAGTCGAGCCATTCCGGCCCCATTCATCGCAATCCCCTTGACTGTTGCAGATTTGCTACGTTTTTGCGAAGAATCATTCCGGAATCGCAATATCTGTAAAAGCCACACGGCTCATCGTATCTTGTAACATTTGTATTGACCAACTCGGAGCCGGTGGCATTTTTACTTCGATTTTTCTATCCGAATTGCCTGCCCGAAAGTCTTGAATGTCGCGTAATACTTGCGTGACGGGATGCCCCAAGTCGGCGCGATGATCGCGCCCGATCCGGGAAGCTATTATGGCCGACAAGAACGACGGCGGCGACAAGACCGAAAAGCCGACCGCGAAGCGATTGCGCGATGCGCGCAAGAAGGGCGACGTCGCCAAGTCCAAGGATTTTGGCGCGGCGCTCGGCATGGTCGTGTGGCTGGCGCTGTTCGCGACGGCGGCGGGGCTGCTCGGCGGCCGCATCGCCGATTTCACGACGATGACGCTCGATCGCGCGGTGGCGGTGCCGTTCGCTACCGCCTTGCCCCTGGTCGGCTGGAGCGCGGTCACGCTGCTGCTCGGCATCGCCGCGATGACGCTGGTGCCGGCGGCAATCGTCGGGCTGGCCGCGGAGTTCTTCCAGACCGGCGTGATCCTCACCACCGACAAGATGAAGCCGACGCTCGACAAGATGAACCCCATAGAGGGGCTCAAGAAGATGTTCAGCATGGACAATCTGGTCGAGCTCGCGAAGACCTTGGTCAAGGCGCTGCTGATCCTCGCGATCGTCGTGGCGGTAATGCGCGGCTCGTTCGGCGCGCTCGGCGAGTTGCTCAACGCCGCCGCATGGTCTCCGGTACAATCGAGTGGCCCGCAGGTCGCCGCGCAGATCTTCGCGCTCAGCCAATCGGTGACGTTGCAACTGATCGGCTGGACGACCGCGGTGTTCCTGCTCGTCGCGTTCGCCGACCGGATCTACGCGCACCACACGTTCATCAAGAAGCTCAAAATGAGCCGCCGCGACATCCGGCAGGAGCATAAGGATAGCGAGGGCGATCCGCTGCTGCGGCAGCAGCGCCGCCAGATGCACGAGGAATATGCCAACCAGAACGCGATCGGCGCGGCTGGCGCGGCCAACGTGCTACTCGTCAACCCGACTCATCTCGCGATCGCGCTCGACTATGATCCGGGCGCCTGCCCGGTGCCGGTGATCGCGGCCAAGGGCGAAGGGCCGCTTGCCGCCGCGATGCGCGCCCGTGCCGAGGAAAATGGCGTGCCGATCGTGCGCAACATCGGGCTTACCCGCACCATCTTCGCCACCGGCGAGGCGGGCGCGATCATACCCGAGCCGCTGTTCGATGCGATTGCCGAGATCATCCTATGGGCAAAGCGCGCCCGCGCTGGCGATGCGCCACTGCACCGCGAAGACGCGCAGGAGTTCGGACTATGACCGGCGCATTGCTCTCCAGCCTGTTCGCGGTGGTGATCGCGCTCGCAGTCGTGCTCGGGCTCGCCTGGGTGCTGCTCAAGGCGCTGCGCACCTGGCAGGATCGTTTCCAGGGCAAGGAGGACGGCGGCGAGCGCCCGATCCGCTTCCTGCGCGCGATGCCGCTCGGCCAGACCGAGCGCGTGGTGATGGTTGCGGTGCGCGGCGAGACGATGCTGCTCGGCGTGACCGCCGGCGGCATCAGCCTGCTCGCCCGCTGGCCCGAGGATGACCCCGGTGCCATCGCCCAGGAAGATCTACGATGATGCTCGATCGCCTGCCCCGGCTCGATCCCGCCGAAGCGCGCCTGCGCGAGACGGTGCCTGCCGCGCTGTCCGGGCGGCGCTGTGCGGACGGAACGCTCGTCGCGCGCATCCCGGCCGCGCCGTCGACCGCACGCTGGTGGTATGCATGTGCGAACGAGGCTGCGTTCGCGCTGCTGCTGCGCGACGGCCGCGACGCGCGTCTCCTCGCTGACGACGGCCCCACCGCGGCGGAGGCGCTTGAGGCATGCGAGCCGCTGCTCCGCGAAATCGAACTCGGGCTCGGCATCGCGCTCGTGCCCGAGCGGCTGGTGGAGGCGCCCGCGCACACGCCGATCGTGGAGGTGACGGCGCTCGCCGAGGGTATCGCGCGCCAGCGCCTGCTGCTCGCGCTGCCGCCCACGCTCATGCTGCACCCCGCCGCGCCCGAGTTCGCGCCCGAACTGTTGGGCGGCGTCAGTGTGCGCGTGGCGGTGCGGATCGCCGGGCCGCGCCTCGCGCCGCACGCCGCCGCCAGCCTCGCGCCGGGCGACCTCCTGCTGCTCGAAAATCCGCTCGCCGCGACGCTGCACGTGTCCGGCCAAGCCCCGCTCGCCGGCCGGTTCGATCCGGCCGCCGCTCGTTTCATCCCCGCGTGACCCCGCCCGAGGAGCCTTTGATGCAGGATAGTTCCGCAGCCCCCGCGCCGCAGCCGGCGCCCGATGCCACCTTCAACGTTCCGCTCACCATCGAGATCGAGGACAGCGTTGTGCCCCTCGACCGCCTGCAAGCGCTGCGCGAAGGGGCGGTGCTGCCGATCGGCAGCGACGGCGGCAGTATCGCGGTGCGGATCCTCGCCAGCGGCCGCCCCCTCGCGCGCGGCACGCTCGTCGCGATCGGCGACGGCTACGGCGTGCTCATCGCGGGCGATGCGTGATGGATCTCTCGCAATTCACACCCGGCTCGGCGCTGGTCGTCGTCGTACTGCTCGCGCTCGCACCCTTCTTCGCAGTGATGGTAACGTCTTTCACCAAGATCGTGGTGGTGCTCAGCCTGATCCGAAACGCGCTCGGGCTGCAGCAGGTGCCGCCCAACATGGTGCTCAACGGGCTCGCGCTGATCCTGTCGCTCTACGTGATGTACCCGACGATGCAGCAGATGCAGGCGTCTGCCGGCACGACCAAGGTGCCCGCGCAGACCGATCAGTTGTTCGCCGCCGCCGACAAGGCCAAGGAACCGCTGCGCGCCTTCCTGCTCAAGCACAGCGACCCAGCCGAGCGCGAGTTCTTTCTGCGCACCGAGCAGCGGGTCGCGCAGAAGAGCGGCACGCAGGCGGCTTCGGCGAGCGACTTCATCATCGTCATCCCGGCGTTCGTGGTGAAGGAACTCACCGTCGCCTTCCAGATCGGCTTCCTGATCTTCCTGCCGTTCCTGGTGATCGATCTCGTCATCTCCAACATCCTGCTTGCGCTTGGCATGATGATGCTGTCGCCGGTGACGATCTCGCTGCCGTTCAAGCTGCTGCTGTTCGTGCTGGTCGATGGCTGGGTGAAGATCAGCCACGGGCTGGTGCTGAGCTATGTGTGACGTGCGCCGGATCGATCGCGCGGCGTCGCTCTCGCCGGGCGGCGCGGGGGCACGCGCATGACCGATTCGATCGTCAACATCACCGTGCAGGCGCTGTGGCTGGTGCTCTTGCTCTCCGCACCGCCGATCATTGCCGCGTCGGCGGTGGGGTTGCTCGTCGCCATCATCCAGGCGGCGACGCAGCTTCAGGAACAGACGCTGCAATATACGCTCAAGTTCTTCTCGATCGTCGCGACGCTGTTCGTCACCGCCTCGCTGCTCGCGGGCAGCCTCTACCAGTTCGCCGACACGATCTTCAGCGGCTTCGCCGGCATGGTGCGCGGATGACCGCAGGGGGCGCGTGGTTCGACCAGATCCTGCTGGTGGCAGTCGCATCGGCGCGGTTCGGCTTCGCCTTCGCGCTGGTGCCGATGTTCGCACAGGATCTGATCCCGTCCACGGTGCGCAACTGCATCATCCTCACGCTCGGCGGGGTCGCGTTCACGATGCAGCCGCATGTCGAGCCAGCGCTGCTCGGCGCGTTCGGGTGGGTCCGGTTGCTGCTCAAGGAGGCGGTGGTCGGTGTCGTGATCGGCTTCTTCTTCGGAACGATGCTGTGGGCGATGGAGGCCGCGGGCGAGATCATCGACGCCAAGATCGGCTCCACCATCGGCCAGATCGTCGAGCCACTCGGCGGTAACCAGACCTCGCTCAATGGCGCGCTGCTCGGGCGCCTCGCCAACGTGGTGTTCATGTCGGTGGGCGGGCTGTCGCTGTTCGTCGGCGCGATCATGCAGAGCTATGCGATCTGGCCGATGGCGGCCGACTGGCCCGATCTCGACATGCACGGGCTGCTGCTGTTCGAAGGCGAATTCGGCCGGCTGGTGATGCTCGCGATGCTGTTCGCGGCGCCCGTCCTGACCTTGCTGTACGTGATCGACGCCGGGCTCGGCCTGCTTAACCGGTTCGCGCAGCAGCTCAACGTGTTCACGCTGTCGCTCTCGCTCAAGAGCTGGGCGGCGACGATCTTGCTGGTCACGCTGATCCCCGCCTTCGCCCAGGCCGTCATCACCGAGGTGGCGAGCCGCAGCGACGTCGCGCGGCAGGTCGTCGAGGTGCTGGCACGATGAACGCGCCCGCGCTCGGCATCGACCTGGAGGAGGAAGCGCGGCTGCGCGAGTTGATGCGGCTGCTGCGCAAGGCCGACGACCGCGCTGCCGAGGAGGAGCGCAGTGTCGGCGATTTCCGCATCCCCCGCGCGCGCATCCCCGAACGGCATCTCGACAGCATCGCGACGCTGACCAAGTCCGAAGTCGCGGTGCTGCGCTTTCTCGGCTGGGGTCGTGCCAATGCCGACATCGCGACGTTACTCGCGATCAGCGAGAATACCGTGCGCGTCCACCTCAACAACATGTGCCGCAAACTCGAACTCGACGGCGTGCGCGAACTGAACGCGCTGGCGGGACTGCTCTTCCACCCGCTCACCTAAGCGATCCGACTAGGCCGCTAGTCGGATCGGTGAGCGCGGACGACGGCAAAAGCGCGGATAAGGATCGGCGTCGGATCACCCGGCGGACATTTTCGCAAACGGCGGCAACCCCACTCCCCCTCAGGGCCGCCCCTCAATCGTTGGAGGACATGATGAGCTTTCTCGGTGGCATTACCAACGTGTTCACAAACCCGGCCAACCTAGCCATGCTGGCGACCGGCCCGACCGGCTGGGCCGCGCTGGCGGTAAAGACGCTCGCGTCGTCGATCGGCCAGCAGGTCATCCAGCAGCTCGGCCAGCAGCTCGGCCTGCCGCAATCGACCATCGATCTCGCGCAGGGCGCTTTCGCTGGCGCGATGGGCGATCAGGCCGGCGCGTTCCAGAACGTGCAAGAAGCGGTCAGCGGCTTCTCCGATGCGTTCGGTGGCAGCCCGGCGCAGGAAGGCGACCTGCAGCGCACCATCAACGATTCGATCAACGACATGGCGGTCGATCTCGGCAAGCAGGGCGAAAAGGTCGCGAACAAGGGCGGCTGGCTGATGGCGATCGCCGAGGCGCTGGGCAAGCAGCTCAACGGCATGGCGCAGGACATGAACGACATGGCCGGCAAGATCAGCAAGGATACGCCAGACATCACCACGAAGTTCAGCGCTTTGTCGCAGCAGTTCAGTATCCTGTTCAACGCCGCGAGCACCGCGCTCAAGTCGATCGGCGAAGGTATGTCGTCGACTGCCCGCAAGCAGTAAGCGCTTCACCGCAAAAGTGTTTTCCTCGCGGGGTTCCACGACGAAAGTCGCGGAGCCCCGTTTCTTTTCAGCAATGATTCCCGATTGTCTGGAGATTGGCCATGCGTTTTCCGCGAACCTTGCTCATCCTCGCCGCCGCCTGCGGCTCGGCCCCCGCCGCTGCGCAGGATATCGGCCCGGCGCTGGACCCCGGCGTGATGGTCGGCTGGGCCGGGGGCGCCGCCGTCCAGCACGATCTCGAACGGCGCGCGGCACAGGCGCCGCTGCCAATGCGCGGTCTGCTCGCCACGCCGCATGCTTCCGACGCCCCGCTGCCGCCGACGGCCGCGGTGTCGTTCCGGCCCGATCCGGCGGTGCGCAAAGCCAATTACGCACAATTCATCACGAAGACGCGTGTGGTAGATCCGCAGGGTGCCAGCCAACTCGAACATCTCCTCGCCACCACCGACGTGATGGCCGAGGCGCAGAAATGGATGGGCCGATACGGCATGCGCACCACCAATGTCGCTGACGCGCTGGCCGTGTATCTGGCCACCGCCTGGTACACGATCCGCGCCGATACCAGCGACCCTACGCCGGGCCAGTTGCACGGCCTGCGCGACCAACTCGCCCGCGCGATCGGCGCGACCCCGGAATTCGCTAGTGCAAGCGACGCGATGAAGCAGCAACTCAGCGAGGCGAACCTGATCCAGGCCATGATCCTGAGCAGCGTCGCCGAGCAGGCGAAGAAGAACCCTGAGCTTCTTCCCAAGATCACGGAAACGGTCGCGCAGGGCGCACGCAATTCCTACGGCTTCGATCTGCGCGGCATGGCGCTGACCGATCAGGGGCTGGTGCCGGCATGAAACGGGCGACCCGCACCCTTGCCTTGGCGCTGGCCATCGCCGCCCTGCCCCTCCCGGTGTTCGCGCAAGATGTGGGCCCCGCGCTCGACCCCGGCGCGATGACCGGCTGGGCCGGCGGCGCGGCGATGCAACACAGCCTGCGACATCGCGGCACGCGCCGCGCACCACCGATGAGCACTTCGGAAGCAAGCGCGCGCGCGAAATGCGCGCGCCGCTACACCGTCGCCTCGAACCTCGGCATGGATCACCCGGCGACCCAACACCTGTTCCGGCTCTGCCGCGCGGCCGGGTATTATTGAAGACGGTGGCGGCTAGTCGATCCGACTAGCCGCCTAATCGGATCGCCGAGCCCAATCCACCGTCGAATATGGTCTTACTCTCGCATCAACCGACGAGATGAGACCATGACGATCGCCCCGATTTCCGCCTCCCAGATCAGCGCGCTTGGCCGCGCTGGCGATAGCGGTGGCGCAGACGTCGCCCAGGCGAGCGCGCGCTCGATCGCGGTCGCGGTGGTGGGACATATCGCTGGCCAGTTGCTGCTCGCCCCCGCCCGGCCCGGCAACGTTGCTGAAAATTACGGCGTACGTGCGCTCGCCGACACGGTCGCGGCGGCATTCCCGAACGGCAACCCGGCCGCCGTCGGCACGCTGTACCGCGCGATGGAGAGTTTCGCCGGCGCCGTCGCCGCCGACATGGCCGCGTTCGCCGACGGCCGCACGCTGGACCGAGTCGACAGCGCGATCGCCGACTTCAATGCTCACGATATCGAGGCGGTCAGCGCCTCGTTCGAACGCGCGGCGGCGACGATCAGCGACGCACGCTAACCCACCCGCCCGCATGCCGGACGCGGCGGGCCAGGCACAAGGAGATGGCATGATGACCGACCTGCTCTTCAACACCGGCCTGACGCTCCAGGCGACGCTTGCCCCGCAAACCGCGCCGAACCGCGCCGTCGAGGGACAGGCGATTCAGCTTTCCCCCGGCGTCCTCGGCACCTTCGTCAACCCGCTCGTCGCCAATGCCTTCGCCTTCGCGGTGCTGCCGATGCTGCTGGCGATGCGTGGCGGCACGATGCAGCAGCCCGAACAGGCGAGCGCCGCACCCGAATTCGCGCCGACCCCCGGCGCCGAATGGACCGCGACGCTGCAAGGCCAGGGCACGGCGGATGTCGACCTCGGCGATGGCTACACGCTGCAACTCGACGAGAACAACTCGCAGATGGTGATCCACGACGCCAACACCGGCGAGACCACCAAGATCTGGGGCGATCCGCACGTAGAGGTGAACGGCGAGCACAAGTTCGATTTCTGGGGCACTACGACCTTCACGCTCGGCAACGGCACCAAGATCACCATCAATACTGAACAATATGCCGCCAATCCCAGCATGTACGTCGCCAACGCGGTGACGATCACCAAGGGCGATCAGGCGCTCCAGATCAACGGGCTCAGCCAGAACACCCTCGGCGACCTTTCGGTGTCGTTGTCGCACGACGGCTATGCGCTCGATGCCGCCACGCGCGACGGTTATGTCCTCGACCAGACGGCGACCGGCTGGACCTCCGAACTGACCGGACAGCAGGCGACCCAGGCCGATCTCGACATGACTCGTCCGGGCCAGCTCTACGGCCCCGACAGCGAGATGCCGAGCCTCGGCGAGGTCAGCCAGGCGCTGTCGACCTTCCTGTTCTTCGGGGTGGTCGCCGGATTCGAGGCGGGCGCCCAGCGCGTCGCCCAGTCGGCTGCGCTGCGCGCGGCCTTTGCCTGAACGATCGTCCCCAAAGGATGCGGAGAGCGTCATGAGTGTTCAAGCCACCAACGCCGCCGGGATCGGCGGAACCGCGCCCGGCGCCAGCGCATCGGCAAGCCTTGCCGCCAGCCTGCTCGCCGCCAACCGCTTGGGCGGCGCGCTCGACGTGCCCGCGCTGGCGGCGGCGGTCAAGGCCCAGGCGGGCGGTGACGAAGCCAAGACGGCGGCGCTCGCCACCGCGCTCGAAGCGCAGATGACCCCGGTGGAGCGCGGCCAGTTCGCCGCTGCGCTTCATGCGGACTCACAGGAAGGAATCGGGTCGTTCTTCGAAGGCGCGGTGAAGGGCGATTTCGCCGGCAATTCGAGCTGGTCCGCCACCGCGGGGCAGGTCGCGATGGGCTTCGTGCCGATCGCCGGGCAGATCGCCGACGTGCGCGACGCCGCCCATGCGATCGGCCAGATCTGGAACGGTGAAACGGGCGGCTGGACGAATCTCGCAGCCTCGGCGGTCGGCTTCATCCCTGGCGTCGGTGACGCCGCCAAGGGGCTGATCCGAGGCGGCGAGAAAGCGAGCGCGGAGGTCGCCGGCGCGGTCGCCAAACACGCCGACGAGGCGGTCCAGGCCGGCGAGAAGCTCGCGGTCAAGCGCTTCTCCACCGCCGCCGAGTTCAACGCATCGGCCAATAAGGCGGCGGCGAACACCCGCTACGAATATGGTAGCTACGCTTACACGACTGATGCCAAGGGCCGCGTCCAGACCGCCGAGGGCAAGATCGCGCTCACCCCGACGGGTCGCAACGACAATCCGCTGCAAAGCCAGATCGGCCATGAAGGCCGTGACACCGATGTCGGCTTCCACCTCATCGCGGATCGCTTCGGCGGCCAGACCAACCGGCTCAACGTGGTGCCGGGGAACGGCAAGCCGATCGGCGATGGGCTCCCCAACCTCAACACCGGCGCCTATAAGCGCTTCGAGAACACGGTCGCCGACATTGCCGCGAAGCCCGGCAATACGGTGGAAGTGAAGATCGAGGCGAAATATGAGGGTGCCAACGCCAGCAAGCGGCCCGACGACTTCATCGCGTCGTACCGCGTCAACGACGGCAAGTGGCGCACGCAGAGTTTCGTCAACAAGTAAGGACCAGCCGTGGATCTGACCGACCTCCAGAACCGCATCGTCATCGAGGTTGTGCGCACCGTGCCGGTCTCCGCGTGGGAGCGGATCGTCGCCGATGTCGAGATCGCCGAGCAGGACGACGGCTACCAGCTCGACACGGTCAGCTTCGCGGTGGCGCGCGACGCAGCCGGCACGCTGAGCGACCCGCAGTTCGATCTGAGCGAGGCCGCGCGCGCGGCGATCGTCGATCTCTACAAGCAGCGCAAGGCGGCGGGCGAGGTACTCGGCGGCTTCGAACTGCAGATCGACCAGCCGGGCACGTACACATTCCACTTCTCCTACGATGCGCCCAAGCGCCTCAACGGCATCTGGGACAAAGCGAAGGAGGAGCGGCTCGATCACTACCTCGATCATTACCGCCAAGAGAAAGCGGGCGCGTGAGCACGCCTGCTTTTACTACGGTCCAAGCCACGCCAGCGGAAATTATCTCGCCAGCGGCGTGCTGAAATCCGTCGATGCCTTGACGACATCGCCATCGACGTCGGCATCGACCTCATAATCGAGCGTCGCAGGTGCGCCCGGCCGCCAGCCGATCGCGCTGGTGCGGCGTGCGTTGCCGAACATTTCGGCCGCGCCCTTCGGCTTGGCACGGACGAAGCCGTGCCGTGGTCCCAGCGCGACCACACCCTGCGCTTGCAACGCTTCGCTGAACGACAGATCGCCCGGCGCCAGCCCGTAGATCAAGACCAGCAGATGCGCGTGATCGGGCGACAGGCAATCGTCGATGCCGGTGCCGAGCAGCCGCAGCGCCACCTGCTCCCGCGCCAGATCCCAGCTCCACGCCAGCCGCCCGCTGCGATCATAACCGCGCAGCCGGGTGAACGGCCGCGCCGCAGCGGCATAGCCGCAACTGCCGCGCGGCAGCGTGTTCGCGCTGAACGCATCCGTCTCGTTCGCGATCAGCGTCGGCCGGTCGAGCAGCCGGTCCGCCACGATCCTGCCGCCGCCGCCCGGTATGATGGTGATCGCGCTGGTCGCGCCCGGTGTGCCGGACACCGCGTAGCGCGTCGAAGCGTGCGGCGCCGGCGCGGCCGCGGCGAGCAGCAGCGCGAGGAGGAGGCGCTTCAGCGCGACACGCGCACGAAGCTGCCGGGATCGGCACTCAGCGTCGTACCCTTACCGGTGATATGCGCGGCGCGCTGATCTGGATCGGTCATGCGCGACACTAGGCGCTGCGCCTCGTACTTGGAAACGATCCGCGGCTCATACGTCGCGCGTTGCGCCGCTGTCCACAGCGTCGGATCACGCTCGGCCTTGGGGTTATCCGCGAAAAACGCGTCGAGCGCTTTGCCGAAGGTGTTCGGCACGTGCGCGGGTCGGTTGACGCTCTCGTCCAGCACCAGCGCCGCACCCTGCTCCGAGGTGACATAGGCGGAAATCGGGCGGGTATAGCTCTGCCCCTTCACCGCGCTGGCCGGCACCTTGGCCAGCGCGCTGTCGAGCCTCGCGACGAAATCGCCGATCTGCTTCGCCTGGAAAGCCGCATCGCGGCCCGCATTCTGGAGCGGCGACAGCGCGGTCATCCAGTGATCGGGGTGCTGCTCGTCCTTGATGTAGGCGGAAAGGGCATTGCCGGTCATCTTGGTGCCGTCGACGGTCAGCGACATCGTATAGGCGCCGTCGCCGGTCCCCTTCCCGCTATTCTCGACGCTCCAGCCCTGCTCCGTGAACAGCGACGCATAGGCGTCGGGGTTCGATTGCGAGAATTCGAACACCTGGCGCGCGAACTCGCCCCTCCCCTGCGGATTGATTGTCTTCTGCATCGACCCGACCGTGACGATCTGGTTGTCGTAGGACTGCACCGAATCCAGCCGCCCCTCATTATCGGCCATGCGACTGATGACGCGCTGTTCGGACTCGCTGACCGTGCCCTGCGCGACCATCCCGCCCCAGGCGGCGCTTTCCGACAGGCGGTAGCTTGTATCGGAGGGTTTGCGGCCGGGGAAGGCCGGGCCGTCGCCGACCTTGGTCTTGGTCCACACCGGGGTGTCGTAATCGACGGGCTTGGGCTTCGGCTTGGTATCGACCGGTGCTGCCGCCTGTGGTCCTGCCGCCCGCCGCTCACCCTCGGCGAGCGCGTACACGTCGCCGTAGCGCGAAGCGCGCACCAGCAAGCTGTCGAGCGCGTCGCGCTGGCCGGGATGCTCGCCGAGATACGCACGCAACGCGTCGATATCGCCGCGCTGCGCGAGCACTTCGAGCGGATCGGGCGGCATACCGCCCGCCGGACCGAGCGACCGCACGCCCGTGTCGATCTCGATGCTCATCGCGTCACCTTTCACGCTGGGGATGGCGCGATGATACGCGGCATCGTCGCGGCGCCACGATAAGCGATCCGATTAGCGGCCGCTGCCGCGCTAGTCGCATCGACTAGCGCGTTCGTCGACGAAGCCTGCGATACCGGGAAAGCCAAGCCCGTGAGAGGAGTCCGCACGTGACCGATCCCGTCTCCAACGCCGTCAACACCATCACGCAGAAGATGGAGACCGGCTTCCTCAACCCCGTGACCAACCGCGAGATCAAGCAGGTGGTCGCGACGATCACGTCGCTCCCGCCGGCGCAGGCCAACCAGTTGATCGACCGTTTGCAGCACAGCGGCGAACTCGGCCGCATCGCTGGCGAGGTGGAGGACGGCAGCCCGTTCGGGCTCGGCGGGCTGTCCGCGGACGAGCGCGGCCAGTTCTTCGCCGACATGGCCGGCAAGCTCGACGGCCAGCATCTCGCCACGCTCAGCACCGCGTTCGCCGGCACGGACAAGAACGGCGCCTTCGGCGCGGTGACCCAACTTGGCGGCGCGGTCGCGACCCATGCGAGCGCACAGGTCAAGGTTGATTACATCCACGCGCTCGCCGGCGCCACCGGCGACAGCACTGCGCGGCTCGACACCGGGTTCGGCTTCAGCCAGACCAGCTTCAGCGATGCCGAGGGCGCGGCGGTCGGCCAGGTGCTCGGCAGCTTGCGCGGCACCCAGGCCGAGGCCGGGTTCCGCGCGCTCGGCACCCACCTACCCGACGTGCTGACCTCCTCGGTCGATGCGCAGATGACCACCACAACCTCGGGTGCGGGCGCGGCCAATACGATGACGTGGCACGCCAGTCCGTTCGAGGGCATCATGCAGGCCGCCGCAAGCATGGGGGATGCCGATCTCAAGGCACAGGTGTTCGACCAGGGCGTGCAGGCGATGCGCGCGCTGCGCGACACCAACAGCGTGATCGGCGGGCTCACCGTGGTCGGCAAGGACGCTGCGCTCCAGCAGATGACCAACGGGCTGACCCGGATCATCGACAGCGATACGACCGGCGTCATGCGCGAACTGACCTACAATCGGGCAACTGCCGACGGATCGAGCTTCTCGGCCTATGCCAAGGAGATGCTGCACGAAGGCCGCGAGGCCGAGCTCGGCGCGCAAATGGGCCGGCTGCAAGTCGGCAACGCCGGCACCGAGAACCCGGTCACGCGCCTCGACCAGACCGTCACCGTCGCCAACACCGCGCAGGAGCGGCGCCCGAACGCCGGCGCGCTCGGCTATTTCGTCGGCAGCGTCTATGCGGGCGCGCAGTCGCTGTCGGGCGATGTCGCGCAACAGCGCGCGCAGGTCACCGCGATCCTCAAATCCGCGCTCACCATCATCGACAAGGCCAAGATCGGCGGCCCCGCCGCCGCAGCGGTGGGCACCGGCGCGAGCGTGGCCAAGGAATGGGTCCAGTTCGCCGTCAACGCCGCGATCGCCGATCCGACCGCCAACGCCGGCACCCGGCTCGAAAACGCCGCACTGCCGGTTGACGCGCGCACCGGCGAACTCGGCGTCGGCGATCAGGTGTCGAGCGCGTTCGACGACACGCTCGCGTCGGTCCAGCGCCGGGCGCGGCCTTGAAGCTGCGGCTCGCGCTCGCGTTGGCGATGACCGCCGCCGCCTGCCACCCCGCGCCGGCGCCGGTCGCGCTGCCCGCGATCCTCGTCCAGCACGATGAGCCGCCCTATGGCGACGCGGTCAACCACCGCCGCGTCGTGGCGATGCTCGCGAGCCTCGATCGGCTCGAACCCGCCTGGGGCAAGCTCGACGTCAGCGACTATGCGGTCGCGCCCGGCAACGACGGCAAACTATGGGGAGCGATCGGCGCGGGCATACCGCCGGGGTGGCAGCCGGTCGCGCTCGACGGCTCCGCCCCGCGCTACGGCACGCTGCGCGCGTGGCATACCGGCAAACACCTGTTCGCCGTGCTACGCGTCGATCCCGGCATCGCATCCGACATCCCCGTGCTGATCCTGCGCGACCGCTCGGTCGAACAGGCGGGGCGCGCGAGCGGGTGACGCATGCGGCGTCCGTATCCTTCTTTCGCTATCGGAAGGCCGGCAATCGGCTGTCTCATTGAAGGCGACCCGAGCCAATCGAAGATTCATGCCGCTACAAGGCCGGTCAGCTCATGCGCCATCAATCCCACCCACCGCCCAACGCGAGGAACAGATCGATCTGCCGATCGACGACGCTGGCGCGGGCGGCGGACAGGGACGCCTGGGCATCGGCGTAACCGGCCTGCGCGTTCAGGACGTCGAGGAAGGGCGTGCGGCCGAACCGCTGCAGCCTTTCGGCATCGCCGCTGGCATCGGCGGCGGCGTTTGCCGCCCGCTCGAGATCCCTCAGCCGGTCCGTTGCGCGCGCATATGCCGATAGCGCCGTCTCCGTCTGCTGCAGCGCGACCAGCACGGCGCCATCGAAGCCTGCCAGCGCGGCGTCCGCATCGGCACCGGCCTGTTCGATCCGAGCGCGCACCGCTTTCCTGTTCGGGAATGACCAGGAGACGAGCGGCCCGAGGCTGAACCCGAACGACCTCTGTCCCAAAGCACGACCCACGGAAGCAGCCGTGCCGGCCGATCCGCCGAGGCTGACGTTCGGGTAGAGCTCGGCTTCCGCGGCGCCGATGCCCGCTGTGGCGGCGGCCAGCATACGCTCGGCTTTCCGCAGGTCCGGACGGCGCCTGAGCAGCATCGCGCCATTCCCGACCGGGATCGGCCGCGCGATCGTCGGTATCGCGGCGCAGGTCTCGAGGTCGCGCGGGTACTCGGAGGGTGTTCGACCCATCAGCGCGGCCAGTGCGAGCAGCGCGGCCTTGCGGTCGGCAAGTATGTCGGGAATGGCGGCCTCGCTGGCGAATACGGCCGCCCGCGCCCGGTCGGTGTCGAAGCGGGTGCCGCGCCCCCCGCGCGCCATCCGCACCGCCACAGTCAGCGTAGCGTGCTGGATGGCGGCGACGCGCCGCGCGGCGGACAATGCCACCCCACCGGTGCAGACCCGTGCATAATTCCGCGCAACGGCGGCTGCGACCACGACGCGCACCTGATCGCGCGCCGCCAAGGCCGCCTCCGCTTGCGCCGTCGCCGCCTCGATCCCGCGACGGATGCCGCCTGCAAGGTCCAGCGGATAGCCGACGTCGAAGCCGAGCGCGTAACTGAACGGCGCCGGCAGGCCAGCGGTCGGTCCACCGATCCGGCCGCCCGTTGCCTGGCCGTTCAAGCCGGTGCTCACGGTCCGTGCCGCGGCGGCTTCGCGAACGACCGCGCTGGCGCGGCGCAGGTTGGCGTCGGCAGCACGAAGGTCGGTGTTCGCCGCCAGCGCCTCCTCGACATAGGCATCGAGTCGGGGATCACCATAGAGCCGCCACCAGCGCGGCGGAAGCTCGGCCTGGGACACGCCTGCCTCTTTGCCACCTAGGAACGGTGCCGCCGCTTCGGGTCGGTTGACGATCGCTGCCGGGGGAACGTGATAGTCCGGCCCGGCAACACAAGCGGCGAGAAGCAGGGCGGGCAGGAAGGCGGATGCGCGCTTCACGACCGCCGCCCCCCTGCCCGCGCCGCGATGGTTGGAAGGATCTCCACGGTCGCCGTCCGCCCCGCGATCAGGCGGATGCCGGCGGGCACCCGGTCGATATGGATGCGGACGGGAATACGCTGGGCAAGCCGGACCCAGGAGAAGGTCGGCGCGACCTTCGGAAGCAGATTGCCGGTGTCATCGCGCTGATCGTCGGCGATCGCGGCGGCGATGCTTTCGACGCGGCCGGCGATCTCGGCATCCTCGCCCATCAGGCGGACGCGGGCGCGGTCACCGATCGACACCCGACGCAGCTTGGTCTCCTCGAAATACCCTTCGACGCGCAACGAGGCGGTATCGACCAGCGCCATCGCCTGCGCGCCGGCGGCAAGATAGTCGCCCGGGTGGATGTCGAGGTTGGTGACGATGCCCGCCACGGTTGCGCGAATTTCGGTACGCCGGATATCGACCTTGGCGACGTTGCGGTCGGCGATGGCGCGGGTCAGCGCGGCTTCGGACGTCTTGACCTTGGCAATGCTCTGTTCGCGCGCTTCGGTCGCGACAAGGTCGCCAAGGGCCACATCGCGCCGGGCCTCCTTGCGCGCCTGATCGAGCTGCGCGCGCGCCTCGGCGATGGCGGCGTCCGCGCGCTCGATCGTTGCGGCGAGGCGCGGTCGGTCGAGTACGATCAGGAGCTGTCCGGGGCGGACCGCCTCATTGTCGCGGACCATGACCTGCGTCACGAGCCCACCGACATCGGTCGACACCCGCACCACGTCGGCACGGACATGACCGTCGCGCGTCCAGGGCGTCTGCTGATGCCGATCCCAGAGCTGCCACCCGACCAGGGCGGCACCCGCCACAACGACAAGCGTTACGCCGTAGCGCGCGAGGAACGAGACAATCGGCTTCATAGGAACGATCCGGTCACAGGCAGGGCCTGCACGAGCAGGCCGTAGAGGATGATGAAGACGGCGATCTCGGTGAGCGCCGACAGAGCGAGGCGGCGCGACAGGCCGGTGACGGCGAGAAGCCGCATCAGCATCACCGTCGCGACCAGGGCAAGGCAGGCCAGCACCAGCAGCCCCGGAACCAAGATGCCCTCGATGTTCAGATCGGAAATCACGCCGCGCGCTCCGGGTCGCTCGCCGCAGCGGAGGCCAGCGCGTGACGGAGATCAAGGAGCGGGTCGAGGAGCCGCAAACTCCCTTCGCTCGGCTCGCTTGCGGCGAGCAACGTCAGCGCCTCGATGCGCTGGTCCAACTCGGCTGCCGCGGCGGCATTCAAATCGCAACCAGTTGCCAAAGCGTCGGAGAGCGCGCCGAGCACTTGCCGCGCCTGATCGTCGATCGCCCCACCCGCCGCGCCCAGCGCGCGCCGCAGCCCGGCGGCAGCGTGACCGGTGCGAAGCTGCCGCACCATTTCGTCGAGCGTGTCGGCGCGCGACCGCTTCGAGGCGGCGAGGCGTGGCAGGATCAGTGCGGTTCGGTCGACCATCAGGCTCGTCCAGCCCGCCTCCGCGGGTCCGCGACCGAGCGCTCGCCGGGCAACGTCTCGGCGGCTCAACCGCAAGAGGCGCTCTATCGCCGTATCGGCGGGCATGGTCTGGAGCAGGCTCATGCTCGCCGCCCCGAAGCCGGTCGCCACGAACAAGGCCACGCTGCTGTTGAGCGCCTCGGCGAAATCGCCGGCATAGCGGGCGCCCAGTCCGGACAAGATCGGGATCGTCAGCGTGATACCCAGCGCCATATAGGCGGTGGCGGGCCGCGCCTGCAGCGATCCGCCCCATAAGAAGGCCGGTGCGAGAACGGCGACCAGCGTCGGGAAGTCCGTGACGCGCGGAAGGATGATGAAGCTGTACGCGAGGCTGAGCACCACGCCGTAGAGCGATCCCAGCATGTATTTGCGCACGTTGGGCGCCGGCGCGTCGACATTGCCGAACAGGGCGCAGGTGACGCCTAGCACCGATACCGCCAGCCCGCCATCCGCCCACGCCGACCAGATCCAGAGCAGGCAGCCGGCCAGGATTCCGGTTGCCGCACCGGCTGCAACACGTGCCGCCATGACCGGATCGCGGTGATGGACATAGCCCGTGGCCGCCATGTCCCCGAACCTCCCTCGATCTCGTGCTGCACCGCCGCTCGTGATCTCACGCCCCAGCCGGTCACAATCGTGAAGGAGGCCGACCAGCTCGGCGAGATGGCCGGCGAGATTGCCTGTCGGCAGGTTCCCCTCGCGCCCCGGTTCGGCATAGGCCGCCTTCCGCGCACGATGTGCGCGATCGATCAGAAGGAGCGCGGTAGCGTCCGCATCCGGCGAACCGGCAGCGTCGATCCAGTGGCCGATGTCGCGCAGTAAGTCCGACAGCGCCTCGGGGTCGTTCATTGCGGCCAGCCGCTCCTCGATTTCCGTCGCCAAGGGGAGCAGCCGCGCCAGCCGATCGTGCAGGCGCCGCAGCGTCTCGCGACGGGGTTTGGCGGTAGCCGGATCGTAGGGGAGATGTGTCGCCAGCCCGTTCAGGGCGAGCAGATCGAGTGCGAGGCGATGGCGGTCGGAGCGCTGTCGCACGCCCGAGGCGCCGCTCAGCGCGTCACCGGCCAAGCGCCGTGCATCGCGCAGCATCGTCGCCACCTTGCCCACGAACTGGCCCGTCATTGGCCGGGGCATCACGACGCGGTGGATCAGCACCGCACACAGGATGCCAAGCCCGATTTCCTGCACCCGGAGCAGCGCGGTGTCGAAGATCGCCTGCGGCTCGGCGACGCCGGGAAAGCCGATCAGGCTGGCGGTGTAGCCGGACAGCACGAACGCGTAGGCGCGCGGGGTGCGGTCGAGCAGCGACAGGAACAGGCAGAAACCGATCCAGCCGGCCAGCACCAGGCTGCAAACGATCGGCTCGCCGACGAAGGTCGGGATGATCGCCACCGTCGCCGCCGCACCGACCAGTGTGCCCGCCAGACGATAGACGCCGCGGCTGAGCGACGCACCGGCCGAGGTTTGGGAAACCAGATACGCCGTGATGATCGCCCAGGACGGGCGGGAGAGCCCGATGCGCAGCGCGATGTAATAGGCAAGCATCGCGGCGGCGAAGGTCTTGGCCGAGAACAGCAGCGCGTCCGCATCGGCCCTCAGCGCGGGCGCGCGCAGCAGCTTGCCCAATGTTGGGAGCGCTGGACGTGGCCCCACCCAACCGTGCGTATAAAATAGCCAAAGACCCATTGGCTTGTTGATAACGATTCTCAAAGTTTTATAAATTCGCTATCTGGCCAATCGGTCCCTAAATCCGGTCAATCATATGCATTCTCCCCGAACGGCCATTGCCGTGTTCGACCCCGACGCGACCGACAGGCCTGCGGTCGCGCGCAATCTCGATTTCGCCGACTATGCCGCGGAGGTACCTGCGCATACGCACCGCAAGGGACAGATGATCCTGGCGCTGCATGGTGCCGTCACCTGCGTGGCGAACAACCAGCTCTGGATCGTTCCGCCGAACTGCGGGATCTGGATTCCCGGGGGCACGTCGCATAGCGCGCGCGCCACGCCGAACGCGCGTCTCAGCTACCTCTTCGTCGAGCCGGGTGCGGCGCACCTGCCGGACCATTGCTGCGCGTTGTCGGTGACCCCGGTGATCCGCGCGATGATGGATCGACTGGCGGTGGATGGTGATAGCTATCCGCGCGACAGCCATGCCGCGCGCATCGCGCGCGTGCTGCTCGACGAACTGGCCGAGATGCCGCACGAGCGGTTCAACCTGCCCGTCTCGAGCAACCCGAAAATCCGCACGATCGCCGATGCGCTGACGACCAACCCGTCGGATCGCGCCACGCAGGCGGAATGGGCAAAGCGCGTGGCAATGAGCGAACGGTCCTTGTCACGCCTGCTGATCCGGGAAACCGGCCTCACCTTTGGTCGCTGGCGCCAGCAACTCCACCTCCTCACCGCGCTTCGCGAACTGGCGGGCGGCGCGACCGTGCAAGGCGTTGCAGCGGAACTCGGCTACGAGTCGGTCAACGCCTTCATAACGATGTTCCAGAAGGCGCTGGGAACTACGCCTGCGCGTTTTTTCACCGCCCGGCGAGAGAACCGGCCATAAATGCTTCAATCCGGAAGCTGAGCAGGACAACGATCCGGATCATCTCGCCCACTTGGCACGGTGTTCAGCAGATCCTCGAGGCACTGGAAGTTCGGCCGACGATGGTTCAATATGTCAACGAATGACTCGCACCGTATCACGATCGGAGCCGAGATGACCGAGCCCGCTTCTGCCGATCTCTGGGCAAATAGTTGGTTTCCCTGGATTTCGGCCGCGTTTGCACCACAAAAACTCTGGCAGTCGATCAACTCGGGCTGGTCTTTTGGTAGCGTCACGATAAACGAGCAAAACTCCAGCGCGCCCCAAACCGAACAGATCATCCTCGCACACGAAAGCTACGGCCGACAGATCGGAAAGCTGCTGGACGCCGTCAACGAGCTGGTCAAAACACAGCCCGATCGTGACAGCAATAAGGCCTTCATCGAGATCTCTGGGTTGGCGACGAGGATCGATCGGATAAAGCACGAAGCCGCGATCGATCGCATTCAGCGCTTGCGCCAGGATCTGGAACTGCTGGGCGCGTCGGATCGGCCCGAAGACCAAGCGGCGTTCAAGGCGAACATCGAAGCGTTACGCGGGCTGTTGAAAACCAATGGGTCAAGCGCATGAGACTCCGGCGCCGTCAAGGCTGAGGCCGAGCGGCAGTTCGCGCAACCCTTGGCGGATGAGCCGTTCGCCGCCGCGGCTTTGTACTCGAAAAGCATAGATCGAGATCATTGGTAGCTCATCGTGAAGGTTGCCGCCGCGTGCACCGATCCCGCGGTCGCGACGCCCGTGCTGTAATATTGCACGCCGAGCGGGATATTGCTCACCGTACTCGCTGGCCCGACGAAGAACTGGTTGGTATTCCCCGCAGTCGCGGCATCCGGGCCGTAGGAAACCGCGGTGCCGTTGTTTCGCAGGATTTGCAGCTTCACGTTGCCGGCGGTCGCGGCCGGCTGCAGGGTCAGCAACGACGTGGTGTTCGACGCGTCTGTCGCGTCCGTCAACGTGACGTAGACGTCCGCGGTCACAGAACTGCAGTTGAGCGGAATCGTGAACTGGGTCAGTCCCGCGGTTTTTCCGGCGGCGTCAAGCTGCTGGGTGGACACTGTGGGCAAGCCGACTGCGATCGCCGGGCTGGTGACCACGCAGCTCGACGCGGTGACGGTGCCGTTACCTGCGGTCACGGTCAGCGTCTTGTCGGCCAGTGTGACCACCCCGCAGCCGGCGCCGGCGGCAAGGAAGGTCAGGTTGACTGATGGCAGCGCGTTGAGCGTGCCTGAAGAGACTTGGCCGGTCACGACCAGCTCTGCTTCCACCGTGCTTACGGTTCCGGGTCCAGACAGCGTTGCCGCCACGCTGACCTGAATGTTCGGCGCGAGCTGCACGCGGGTCAAACCGTTGTAATAGTAGAGCTTCACCCCAAGTCCCGCGACGCCGGTCGTGAAAATATCTCCGTTCGCGGCGGCCCCCGACAGGATCAGCGCGGTCACCACGCAGGTGCCGCTGATATCGGTCGCGGAAATGATCGCGCTCGATGTGGCAATCACGGTCCCTACCGGCTTGTCCCGCGCGGCAGAATACGGCCCCGAGGGACTGAGCGGCAATGATGCCGGGCTGACCACGACCGAGACCGCGCCGGCGGGAGCGCTCCACAACAACGCGCTCGCCAAGAGCGCCAAAACCCCCAGAACACGCGCCATCCTGTCAAAAACGGCCCGGCCCTCCCCCGTTCGGTTGCTCATTTGATGTCCTCCGACGCCTTGGGTGAGCGCGGCGGATGCCCGCCGCTTTTGGCATCCGTCTCCGACGGCATTATTGGCCGGCACGGCACCTCCATGCGAACTGCCGCATCCGGCGCCGTGCGCGAGGCAGGAGGCAAGCTGTAAACGATCCGACACCGCGCGTCGGGGGAGTCCGACCATTTGACATCGAGAGTGCCGCTTGCCGGAATTCCGCGCAGGAAGATCGCGCCGTCGCTGCCGACCAAGCCGATTTCGGTCTGTCGGGCGTCGAGTACGCTTGCGCCGAACGGGACGAACCCGCCACCGGTCAGGCGGGCGGTGATAAAGACGGCGGTGCCCGTCACGGTATCGTATTTCAGTTTGACGACTGCATTGGCGTGCGGCGCGACCTGCTGGCTCGTAACCGCGAGTTCGACATCTCGCCCTGTGCCCGCCGGATCGACCGCGATCTCGTTGAGCCGGTAAGGCATCAGGTAGGGGACGACCGCATAGCCCGCGCCGTCGATCCGCACGTTGCTCCCGGACGAAACCGTCGCGCCGCGTGCGCCCTTCGCTTCGACCAGCGCGATGGTGTCGCCAATCTGGTTGGCGAGCGTGACGCCGCCCGAGTGGACCACGATCCCGCCGCTCGCGCCCAGCGAAAACTGCGTGAAGCCCGTGCCGGCGCCGAAACCGGCGGACAAATTGGCGAAACGCGCTCGCATACCGCCGCCCAGGCTGATCGAGCGGGATCCGGGCGATTGTTCAACGCTGGCCGAATACGAATATTCGTTGTTGGAGCCTTGGGTTCCGCTCAGGGTGATTTGGGCGCTGGTGTCGCCTCGCCCGTTGGTGAAGGTGGGGGCAACGCTGGCGGTGACGCGCGGTGCATTGGCACTGCGCCCGAGCGCGAAGCCGATCGACAGCAAAACGCGGTCGTCGGTTTGCCCTGTGGTCTCGTTGCGCTGCCGCGCGAACGCGAGACCGAAGTCGAGGTTGGTCGGCCCGATCCGCGCCCGGTTGTTATACCCCGCCTGGAGTTGCGTGCTCGTCCCCGGCTGGTTCCAGAAATTGGTGAGCGACCCACTGAGGTAGAAGCTGCCCCAACCGTGATCGAGCGCTTGTGTCACATTCGCCTGGAAGCGGTTGCGCTCGCGCGGAAATTCCCCAAGCGCGTGCCGCCCTTTCAGAAGATCGCGCTCCAGCACCGCGTCCGTCAGCGAGCGAAAGCCGTGAGAGGAATAGCGATATGCGGCGAGCGCGATGTGCGACCCGAGGCCGGGGATGACATAGCTATACCCCAGCCTGAGACTATAGCCTTGCTGGGACGACTGCCCTTTGGAAAGCGTGGCGTCCAAGGCAAACCCGCCCAGTGGTGTTTCCACGGCGGTGCCCAGAAGGCCCGTGGCATAGCCCGAGGCAAATGCCAGTCCGGCATAGCCGGTCAGACCGTTGGCGAAGCCATATTGGAGGGCAGCCTGAACGAAATGATTGCCCGTGCGCCTGCCCCCGATGGCGATATCACCCGCCGCGAGGCTATATCGCCAGATCTTGGGCCGCAAAAACTGGACCAGCGAATCGTAGGGTACCGAAAAACTCTGCTGGGTTCCGTCAGCTTCCAGCACCTGGACCAACAGATTGCCGCCATATCCGGTCGGATAAAGGTCATCGATCGTGAATGGTCCCGGTGGCACGTTCGTTTCCAGCAACACGTTGCCGTCCTGGGTGATACGGACGTGCGCGTTGGTCCGGGCGATTCCGCGCACCACCGGGGCATAGCCCTGCTGCGATTCGGGCCGCATGCGATCTTCGCTCGACAGTGAGATCCCGCGGAAGCCCACGCTGTCGAACACCTGGCCGTCGGTGAAGCTGTCGCCAATAACCAGGTTTCCGCGTATCGCGGGTAGATCGCGCTGGACGAAGGCGGCGACCGACTGGAATCGCCAGGCACCGTTCGTCGCGCTGATCGCCGACCGGTCGCGAAAATGCCAGTCGCCGATGTTCACTCCAGCGGTAAGCCCCGCGAACATGCTGGTGGTGACGCGACCCGCGCTCGCGGTGCGAAACAGGCTCGCGTCATAGGCCAAGACGGCTGCGGGTATGCCCTTTGACCAATATTGGGGGGCGACATAGCCTCGCGCCGTGCGTCTTAGCAGCGCCTGGGGCAGGCCGATTGCCAACTGAAGCGTGCCCAGATCAAAATTGACCGTGGCGTCCGGCGAAATTCGTTTGAGGTCGACGCACCCACCGGGCGCCTGCGTAACGGCAGCGCCATTCATCAGAGCGGCCGTAAGCCCGATCCTTTCGAGCAACATCCGATCGATACAGGGTTGGGCACTGTCGCCGGGATGTTCGGCGTTGAAACGGACGTTGAATCGCCCGACGAGAGTGTCGTTCACGAGCAGATCGACCAGATAGTCGCCGGGGGCGATGGGATTACCTTTTTCGAACCTGGCGAGGTCGGTATTTGGCCCGAGGCCGCCCCGTAAAAAATCGGCATTGAATTGCACGTTTGGTGAGGCTGGAGCGGTTGCGCCGGGCGGAGACGCGGGGGCGGCCGATGATGCGGCGCGGGCACCGCTCGACAAGACCAGCGCATTCGCCAAAGGCACGACAGCCGCAGCGATTGCCCTAGTCCGACGCGTTCTCCGGCCGATGGGTGCGCGGCGCATGGCGGGAGATCACGCAGCCGTCCTGGCGGTCGCCTCGCCCGTAACGACGCCGCCGAAATCGTTGACGAAGCTATACGTTACGGTGGCAGTGCCGGGTAGACCGGCGGCAGTTTGCGCGAGCGCGAGCACGGAACTTGAGAACGGCGCCAGCATCGGCGGGGCGAGCGCGGCGATTGGCGCACCGAGCGTCACTGTCGCGCTCGTGAGCGAGATGAAATAGGGGGTCGGGTTACGCGCCTCGATTGCAAGCTTGCCGTCCTTGCGCGTCAATATCCATTCAATCTGCTTGGCCGCGTCCGCCGGATTGCCCCGCAGTCCAGTCGGGCGAAAGAAAAGTTTGAGGCGGTGGCGGAACGCCATTTCGAGGCGATTTGGTGCGTCTGGATTGACCGGGACGCGCGGCGGGACATCCAGCACATTCAGCCAGAAAACCGTTTCCCGATCGGCTGCCAAAGCCGCCTGCGAGTACATGATGCGCAAGGTTTGCCCTTTGGTCGGATCAAGCCTGAAAAGCGGTGGGACGATCGCGAAGGGTACGCTCGCGTTCGCCGGTTCCGCCCTCCCCTCCCCGGCATCGATCCAGGCCTGAACGAGCGAAGGCGCTTCGCCGACGTTGCGCAGGTTGACCGAGACTTCCTTGCGATTGGCCGGATAGATCACGCGGGTACAGTTGATAACCACACCCGCTTGCGCAACGCCCGGACTGACGCTGACGCACAGGAGCAGGGCGGCGGATCGGCAGGCGCGAAACGGCATTCGGCGAGCCATGGGAAGCCTCCGGATTTGCGAGATGTGCTGGCAAACGGCCGGGCGTTCGGATCGCGTCGTACGACGCACGGTCCCGAGCGTGGTGGCCGCATGGCACGCATCGTCGATGTCGTGCGCACGGCGGAGCAGTCGGAGCCGATTATCGATTACCCGGAAATCGGCTCCGATCTGGCGCAATTCGCGATCAGCTATAGGTCAGCGAATAGGTAACCGAGCTCGTCACCGTGCCAGCCGTCGTTACGCCCTTCGCACGATAGCGCGCGACGTAATTGAGGGCGCCCGACGTGGTGCCCGGAACCGTGATCGTCACACCAGTCGAGGTCGCCTGGCCGGAGTTGCCGATGGCGATCGGCGTTCCCCCGTCGGTCACGAGCTGCACCTCTACATTGCTCGCAGTGCCGGCGTTGATGAGGGCGCCGGTCACCGTGTTCACGGTCGGGCCCGCCTCGAAATAGGCTTTCACAGTTGAACTGACCGTGCAGTTGCTCAAATCCAACTGAAAATTGGTGGCGCCAGCGACGTCGCCGCTGACTTTCAGAACACTGGTCGATACGTTTGGAAGTACCACCGTACCGCTGGCGGTTCCATTATTCAAAGCAACCGTGCAGGTCGTAGCCGTAAGCGACCCGGTGAACGTGATTGTTCCATCGGATGCATAGGCCGGAGCGGAGCAAAGAACAAACATGGCGATTGATGCAGGTATGAAAATCGACTTACGAGACATGACCTTCCTCCTTCCATGTTATCGGGGTGCCAGCAACATAACATATTCCGATAGACAGTACCCTAAAGATGCGAAATTTCCGCATACTGACATTAGGGAATCTACCTAAAAAGGTGAATATATCCATTACGGATTTAAATCCTCATGAAGATCCTGCGATGAGATTGGTCGATATGATATTAGGTGGGACTAAGTAGTTCACGCCAAAAAAGGACCGAATTGGTTATCTGCTGATCGACTTCGAGCGCCACGTTACGAAGGGACAGTGCCGCGATCTCGCGCACCTTCTGGAGTATCGCCGATATTCGACGATGCCGATCGGGCGGTTGGTCATAATGGCACGCCGCCATGCTGAATGACGGCCTGGTCGGCGCTGCTTGCGTCGGAAGCAGCCACCTGGCGATCACGGGTCACCGAAAGAGGCTGGGTCGCTTGCTGCCGGGGGCGGGAGCAAGGGGATGCGCCCGCCCCCGCCGGTTCATGGCTTTGCTGCAACAGGAAGGCGGAATGGCGCGCCCAAACGGTTGAACGCGTTCATCGCCGCGATGACGAGCGTGAGATCGACCAGATCCTTCGGCACGAAAGCGGCGGCCGCGGCCGCATAGGCATCGTCCGAGGCGTGGGTAATGCTGACGTTGGTCACCTCTTCAGCCCAGGCCAGCGCCGCGCGATACTGGTCCGAAAACAGATGCGGCACCTCCGCCCAGACCGGGATCAACGCGACCTTGTCGATCGGCATGGTCTTGAGCAGATCGCGCGTGTGCATGTCGATGCAATGCGCGCAGCCGTTGATTTGCGAAACACGCAGGAAAACCAGGTGGATCAGCTCTTCGGGAAGGTTCGTCTTCTGCGTCACATACTGATGAATCCCGAAGAGCGCCTTGGCCCCTTCTGGCGCGATTTCGGACCAATTCAAACGCTTCACCTCGGACATGATGCTTTCCTCGTCATGGGCGCCGACCATCGGCGCGCTCATCGCCTTGACGAGGCAGGCAGATGCGCCGTGACATACCGGCGCGCATTTTTTCGGTGCCGGCGCCGTTCCATGTCACGCTGGTCGCGCCACCCTCGTCATGCAGGCAGGCACTTGCATGGGAGACGTGAACGTGAAGATCGTTATCATCGGCGGCACGGGACTGATCGGCCGGCCTCTCGTTGGCCTGCTGCAGGCCAAGGGCAATGACGTCGTCGCTGCCTCACCAAGCACGGGCATCGATGCGCTGACCGGCGCGGGCTTGGCTCAAGCGCTGACGGATGCCGCGGTCGTGGTCGATGTCAGCAATGCCCCCACGTTCGAGGATGCAGCGGCGCTGGCCTTCTTTCGCGGCACCACCGCCAACGTGCTCGAAGCGGCGCGCGACGCGGGGGTGCGCCACCTCGTCGCGCTCTCGGTCGTGGGCACCGATCGTCTCCAGGCATCGGGCTATTTCCGCGCCAAGCTCGCGCAGGAACAGTTGATCGCCGCCGGCGGCGTGCCCTACACGATCGTGCGCGCCACCCAATTCTTCGAGTTCCTGTCGGCTATCGCGGACGGCTATACGAAGGACGACGCCGTGCACCTGCCGGGCATCGCCCTTCAACCGGTCGCCGCCGCCGATGTCTCGGCGTTGCTCGCCGACGTAGCTGTGGCTAGCGCTGCGAACGGCATCGTCGAAGTCGCGGGGCCGGAGCGCGCACCGCTGGCTGAATTTACCGCCAGTTGGCTTGGCGCGCGCGACGATCCGCGTCGGATCGTGGTGACCACCGAACGCGATTACTTCGGCGCGCCCGCCGACGACCACACGCTGGTTCCGCGCGACGACGCACGGATCGCACCCACGCACTTCGAGACTTGGCTCACCGCTCAGGCGCAGGAGCGGCCAGCATGAGCCGGAGCGTCCGCTCACACGCGCCGCCGACTCGGAACCGCTGCCGCCTGGCAATGCGCGCTACAGCGCTGCCGCGACCGCGCTGATGAGGTTACGCAGCCAGCGATGCGCCGGGTCGTGGCGATCACGAAATTGCCGATGGACACCCTGCCAACCGCATCGGCGAACTCGCACCGCGGTGCTTCTCGTTGCCCGCAGAGAGCCGGTAGCCTCTCAGACGTTGCTGGTACTTAGCCTTGTGTGGGTCGAGAGTTGGACCAACAGGGCTTGAGTACAGCGAATGTGTCATTCACCCATTCGGCGAGAGGCGTACGGACATTCGATCTGAGTTCTGAAGGACGATCGCGTAATCCGGAGTGCGAACGGAGGCCGCGGTCGCATCGGACTGCGGCCTCCCGCCGAGTGTCATCGCGTGATGAAGGCTAGCAGGTCGTGGTTGATGACGTCCGCATGGGTCGTCGCCATCCCATGAGGGAAGCCTTCGTAGACCTTCAACGTCCCGTGCTTGAGCAGCTTGATCCCGATCATGGCGCTGTCCGCGATCGGCACGACCTGATCGTCGCTGCCGTGCATGAGGAGCGTCGGGACGTCGATGATCTTGAGATCTTCGGTGAAATCCGTCTCGGAGAAGGCCTTCACGCCGTCATAATGGGCCTTGCTGCTACCCATCATGCCCTGGCGCCACCAATTTTCGATCACTCCTTGGATGGGCTTCGCGCCAGGTCGGTTGAATCCGTAAAATGGACCGCTCGGGATATCGAGGTAATATTGCGCGCGATCCTTGGCGATTCCCGCGCGGAAGCCGTCGAACACTTCGATTGGCAGGCCGCCCGGGTTGCTCGCCGTCTTCAGCATGATCGGCGGCACCGCGCCGATCAGTACGAGCTTGGCGACGCGTCCCTTTCCGTGGCGCGCGACATAATGGGTCGCCTCGCCCCCGCCGGTCGAGTGGCCGACATGAATGGCGTTGCGGAGATCCAGATGCGTAGTCACCGCAGCGGCGTCGGCAGCGTAATGATCCATGTCATGGCCATCGCTGACCTGGCTCGACCGGCCATGACCGCGGCGATCATGTGCGATAACGCGGAAGCCTTGGTTGAGGAAATAGATCATCTGTGCATCCCAGTCATCCGCGCTCAGCGGCCAGCCATGATGGAAGACGATCGGCTGGGCGGTCTTGGGACCCCAATCTTTGTAGAAGATTTCTACGCCATCGGCTGTGGTCACGTAGCTCATTGTATCTGTCCTCTTGCGATATGCGGGGGCGCGGCTGGGGGGAGTGCTGGCGTTGGCTGCGAACGGCAAGCTTGCCGCAGCGACAACGCCGATCGCTCCGGCTAGCAGATCACGGCGGTCGATCTCGACCGATCTCGATCTTGAATGGTTCGGCATGAACCCTCCTGACGGTTTGGATCGGAAGACAGACGCCTCCGATAACCGCAATTATGGCGCGGCAGGAACCGTGCCCCAATCGGACAGGGTGCGAGCCGGAGAGGAGCTTAGGTATGGGTCGCTTTGGACCAAGGTCGAGGGCGCAACGGAACGAGGTTCGCCCTTCGTATAGCCAATCCTAGACTCTGATCCCAATCGTATGCCGGTGCCGTGTCACCGTACGAAAGACCGAACGCGCGGCCCCGTTTGAACACAGGAGGATTTCATGGGCCGTAAGGACCTGACGAACGCGGCGGGCGCCCCGGTTGTCGACAACATCAACATCATGACCGCCGGGCCGCGCGGGCCGGCCCTGTTGCAGGATGTGTGGTTGCTCGAGAAGCTTACCCATCTCGACCGCGAAGCGATCCCGGAACGGCGCATGCATGCCAAGGAAGCTGTTCTCGCAGGTTGGCAAGCGTACCGAGGTGTTCCAGCGATTTTGGACCATTGCCGGTGAACGCGGCGCGGCGGAGGCCGAGCGCGACACCGCTTCAGCATTGTTGAAGAATCCTGACTTCGGCGGCCTGACCGATGGTCAAATGGCGAAGGCCACTGTCCGCACGGTCGATGCGGCCATTACCAAGGAGGCACCTGCGAACCTGACGAACGCCGCCGCACGCACCGCAACGATGGTGGCCAGGGCGCGCGAATGCTGAGCGACCCGTACCCCGGATCGTCCGGATGGCGCTCGCCTCCCCCGGAGGATCTGAGCATAACCCATATTCAACCGCGCAGCCGGGCCATCTTATCAGCTGCGATCAATGCTCCATCGGCCGCCGCCAAACGCCACGATCTGAAGCAGCCCGCCAGTGACTGCCACGTTCTTGAAGAAGAACAGGAACTGGGTCTGGTCGGCAAGGTCGTGATGAAAGACCACTGCAGTCAGCAACGTGAACGCCGCGACCATGGCGGCAACCACCCTCGTCTTATAGCCGACAACGAGCAGCGCTCCTCCTATCAACTCCATAAGGATCGCCGCGCCGAGAGCTCCCGCTGGAAAAGGTAGGCCGGCGGACCCGATGTAGGCCAGGAACGTCGCCGGGTTCGTCAGCTTCGCTATCCCGCTCAGCAGGAATAGCGGTGCGATGGCGATACGGCCGACCACCGCCAGTGCATCAGTCAACGCTGTCGCTTCCGGGTTTAAACGTCTCGCGCGTTCCGTCGAACTCGAATTCATCTCCGGCTCCTATCCTGCCTGCGACCTCGCGGGCGTTGCTTGGCACCAAGGGTGGCTTGCGGCCGAACGACACGAGAACGGCCGCGATCGACGCCCACGCGCATCAAGGTGCTACGCGTCATCCGCACATTTGCCGCCATCTCCACATCTGCCCCAGCCGATGTTCGCGAGACATCCGCGGCGAGATCATGGCGAAGTTCATTTCGGACCGGATCCGCGCCCCCTTCACCGCGCCAATACGGACCACAGCTAGCGGCGCTGGGAGAATTTGATCGAGACCGTGAGCTTTGGAATACCCAAGTGGGTGGCGGTCGGAAATTTAATCCGGTCGCTTGGAGAACGGATTGCAGTTAGACAGGCACAAGCCCGAGAGAGAAGGTGAGACGGGTGCTATGGTTGCCGTGAATTCCCTTATTCGCATTCTCGTCGTGGACGATCATCCGCTGCTTCGCGACGGCATATCGGCGCTAGTCGGCGGTCAGAACGACATCGAACTGTGTGGCGAGGCGTCCAGCGGGATCGAGGCGCTGGAACGGTACCGCGAACTGCGGCCGGACGTCACCCTGATGGATCTGCAGATGCCCGGCATGAACGGCTTCGACGCCGTGATCGCGATCCGCGACGAGTTTCCCGCCGGCCGCATCATTGTGCTCACGAACTACCAGGGGGACGTTCCCGCGCGTTCTCTCCTCAGAGCCGGCGCCAGCGGCTATTTGCTCAAGAGCGGCGTTCGGACTCAGCTGCTGGATGCCATCAGGCGGGTTCACTCAGGAAGCACCTACGTCCAGAACGAGATACTGGAGGACTTCGAGCAGCACCCGGTGAGCGAGCACCTCAGCGGCCGCGAGATCAAGATCATGCGGATGGTCGCCCGCGGCCTCACGAACAAGGAAATTGCAAAGAACATCGGCGTCTCAACCGAAACCGTTAAGGTCGCGCTCAAGAACGTCTTCTTCAAGCTGGACGCCACCGACCGCACCCAGGCGGCGATCACCGCGACGCGCCGGGGCTTTCTCGAACTCTAGCGGTCACGGCGGAACCAGAACCTTGATAGCCACGACCGCCCGCGGACGAGCCTGTCGTAGGCAACCGCACTCGGAACATCGATCACGACCTCGGTCCTCTCCCCCTTCGAGCTACGCACGGCGAGCCTTCCGCCGATAATGCCCGCCCGCTCGCGCATTCCGACCAAGCCAAAGTGGCCGTCCCTGCTCCCGCTGCCGAGCACTTCGTCCGGAATGCCCCGGCCGTCATCCTGCACACGCAGCCGAAAAGTCCGTCGCCCGTAGCTCGCCACCAGCTCAACCTCCTTCGCACCCGCGTGCCGACCGACGTTGAACAGCGCCTCTCCGACGATCGCCTTGATCTCCTTCAGCGCGAGTGGGTGGATCGTCTCCGGGGTGCCGATCTCGGTGATCTGGACGTCGACGGCGTCGTCCAGAAGCGCCTCGTCGACAGCTTCCTGCAGCGTCCAGCGCAGGTCGTTCCGTCCGTCGTTCACCCTGAGGTCGCGCACGCTATCGCGGCCCTTCGAAACGAGTTCATCCGCTCGGTCGAGCGTCTGCTCCAGCGCCTTGCGCTCGTCGCTGCCGGCCGCGAGCCGGTTGGCCACCGCCTGGACGCGGAACACGAAGCCCTGCACGCCCTGGAGGAGTGTGTCATGCAGGTCACGGGCGATGGTTTCGCGCTCAATCAGACGCTGCTCCAACCGGACGCGCATCTGCGATGCGACCTGAAGGGCACGCAGCCGCAGAAGAAACCAGATGATCAGAACGGTCGCGACCGCGAGCACGACCAGAAACCAGATTGATTGCACGAACGTGGGGACGAGTTCGATAGTCACCGACGCCTCGTTTGCGCTCGTCACGCCATCCTCGTTCGCAGCGACCAGCCTGAACTGGTAGGTGCCGGGCTTCAGGTTCGTGTAGAACGCCTCGCGGCGATGCCCGCTCGGGATCCAGCGCGCGTCCTGGCCATCCATGCGGTATTTAGCCGAAGTCCGATCCGGGTTTGACAGGCTCAGCACCGCGAAATCGATCTCGACGTCGGACTGGCCGGCCTTGAGCCGCACGTGTTTCGGGTCATGGAAGATCCGCTGGCCGGCGCGGACCGCCCGGATCGACAGCTTGGGCGCGAACGGGTTCCGGCTGAGCCTCGCCGGATCGATCCACGACATGCCGCCCTGCGTGGCGATCCAGAGCCGGCCGTCACCGCCTTGCACCATCGAATGCCGGCTGTGATCGTGGGGCATGCTGCGAAGGCCGGAGTCCTCGTCGAAATGCGTTACCTTCGGCCGTCGACCTGCGGTCAGGAAGGCCGCGTCCACCTCTGACGCCCGAATTCGGAGAACGCCCGCGCTGCCCGCGAACCAGTGGTCGCCGTCGCGTGTCACGACGATGCCGTTCACGTCGACGAGACTCGGCACCCGGTCCTTCCCCAGCCACTGCCACCGGGCACCGACCAGGCGCGCCACCCCGAGCGGACCGCCGACGTAGAGGGTTGCCGCCGTCACACCCCTTGGCGGAACGTAGAGGGTGACCGGCTGCGGATCGCGGATCGAGAACGGGATGGCCATCTCGCCGGACGAGGTGGCGTAGCGCAGCGTGCGGTAGCTCCACTGGACCAGCACACGCCCCTGCGCATCCGAGAGCATCGACCGCGGTCGGAAGTCCAGACCCGTCCTCCCGAACTTACGCTCCCACCGATCGCCACGAAGGCGGAACAGTCCGCCCCGCGCGGCGCTGATCCAATAGTCGCCGCGAGCGTCGAAGGCGCAGTCGTAGAGGGTGGTAAAGGTCGGCACGTCGGCTCTGCGGCCGACTATCCTACCACCTCGCCAGACCACAACCTGGTTATCCAGCGTGATCCAGATCTCGCCGTTGGGCGACTCGCACATTGTGCTTGGGAGGATCCCCGCATTCAGGATCCGCACAGGCCGTGCGCCCGGCGGCACGCGATAGATATTCTTGGCTTGGGCGATGAAAACGCTGCCGTCGCGCGCCGCGAGGAGGATGTCGCCGAACACGTGTGGATCGTCGAGTTTCGCTTCGGTCACGACGGAGGCCGAACGGAACCGATCGACGCCCTTCTCGGTGCCGACCCAGATGTTGCCCTCCAGATCCTGCAAGAGCCTATGCGTGATGTTCGACGTTAGACCGTTCTGGGTCGTGAATCGCTCGACCACCGAGCCTGCCTCGGACCTTGTCCTCGCACCGCGAGGGTCGGGTCGCGTGATCCGCTGGACACCGCGATACTCGGTCCCCATCCAGAAATTGCCTGCCCGATCGAACATCGTGAAGCCCCGGATCTGGGGCTTGTCCGTCGCGTAGGGTACCCGCAGCCGAGGCGGCGCGCCGCGTCCGTTCCGACCGGTAATCGGGTGGGTTCCTAGCTGGTCGCTGAGCCAGATCCGTCCGTCGGGATCAATCGAGAGGCGCGCGATCGTCGCGTCCCGGCCAGCGAACCCGAAAAACGCGTCGCGTGCGACGTCGAGTCTCAGGACCGTCTCGGCATGGGTGAGCCAGACGATGCCATCCTTCGTGACAACCATGTCGAAGGGGTTGCCGGTGGGGATTCCCTGCGCCCGACCGTAGACGCGCCACCTGCCGCCCTTGTAGCGGAGCAGCGGTTCGTCCTCGGCGTCCGTCAGCACCCAGATGGACCCGTCGGGCCCCTCCCGCATGATGGAGACCCGGTGTGTCGCGGGCGACGGCGGCAGCGTCCTGAGACGCCCACCCCGGTAGATGGCGAACCGATGCGATTCCGAGAAGTTCGTCCAGACGTCGCCAGCACGCGTCACCATGACGGCCGACGGCGGGCCGTTGCTTGGTCCGTCCGGCGCTCGGACACGTTCGAACCGGACGCCATCGAAGCGGTAGAGGCCCTGCGTGGTCGCGAGCCAGAGATATCCGTCGCGCCCCTGAGCTACGGAATATATCTGCTTGGGCGCGTCGCGCTCGCGGCCCCACTTCTGATGCGTGTAGGCGGCGAATGCTGACGATGCCGGCTCTTCCGCGGCCGCAGCCGGTCCGGGCCCGAGCGAAAGCAGCACCAGCACGAACCACCTCAGCAGTGTTCCCAAACTCCAGCGACCGGACAAACCCCACCCTTTCGCGGCCTCGCCGTTACCGCGAACGCGGTCTCCCGACAGATCGTGCGGCGACGCAGCCCTCGCGACGAACCCTGTTGTAGGACGAAGGCGTGGCCGCGCAAAACACCCGCTCACCGCCCTATACTCATGATGTGTGCACGAGAGGCAAGCCACCTGGCACCAACACGCGGTCCGACCGGACCTGCCGCAAGATCGTCACCCGACACGACGCCCCGGCGGCCCGCACCACGCCAGCTTAGGCCCAAGGTCCCGCCGCGGTAGTCATACGGATGGGTAGGTCACGCCGGCGGCCGGTAGGGGCATGCCGTAGCGGCCGTTCGAGGCCCGCCGTCGGCACCTTCCGGTTCGTATGATCGACAGGTGATCCGCACGCGGCGCAATCGACAGGCGTCAGGTCCAGATAGGAGTTGATGCGTTCGACTCACAACGAGCGCAGCCGTCCAATCTCCAGATCCAGGAAGTCGAAAAGCGCCCGAACCCTGAGGGGCACGATGCGCGAGAAGGCATGCAGGATTTGGATTGGCACCGGCCGAAGCGCATGGTCCGCCAGGACTGGCACAAGCCTACCAGCAAGCAATTCCTCGTGAACCGAGGCGCGCAGTATCTGCACTATGCCCAACCCATTCACGGCAGCGAGCCGAAGCGCCTCGCCGCTATCCGCATCGAAAGGTCCCGTGGGCGGGACGAAGTCGCCGCGCTCGAAGGCTATCGGGAAGGGCCGTCCCGCCAGCATGTAGCGGACGTGATCGTGAGCGCCGAGAGCACTGATCGATTCTGGCATCCCGCGCCGTCCGAGATACTGCGGCGATGCGACCAGCACGAGCGAAAGGACGCCCAGCGGCCTGGCAATCAGTCCGGTGTCGGCCACGTACCCGACGCGGACCGCGCCATCGTATCCCTCCCTTATCACATCCACATGCCGATCGCTCATGCTGAGATCGAGACGCACGCCGGGATTCTCTTCGAGGAAACGACAGGTCAACGCGTTGACCAGCAACCGCCCGAAGTCCGCTGGCACGCTGATACGGAGTTGGCCCGTCGCAGCGGCCGGGCCGGATACCTCATCTCCCGCCTCCTCGATGCCGCGAACCAGCGGTGCGACACGCTCGAAATAGATGGCGCCCTCCGGCGTCAGACCGAACGCGCGCGTCGACCGCTTGAACAGCCGGATACCCAGTCGGGCCTCCAATCGAGCCATGCTCTTCGATATCGAGGAAGGGGTCGTTCCCGTTATCCGCGCCGCAGCCGTAAACGATCCCGCCTCAACGACGCGGATAAAGACGCTGAGATGGTCCATTGGAGACAATATGGAACAACTTAACTGCCATTTGAAGCGCTAGCGCTCCAAGACGGGAATCATCACATCGTCGCCAGGAAACGGAGTTGATGATGAACAAGCTAGATAAAAGGGTGGCCGTCATCACCGGCGGCAACAGCGGAATCGGGCTCGCGACCGCGCGCACCTACATCCAGGCAGGCGCGCAGGTCGTGATCGTTGGTCGGCGCGGCGATGCGATAGAGGCGGCGGTGGCCGAGCTTGGCGGACGCGCATGTAGCGTTATCGGGGATGTCGCGGATATCGAGACGCACGACCGGGTGGCTACCCTCGTTTCCGAGCGATTCGGCAAGGCGGACATCTACGTCGCCAACGCGGGCGGGATCCGCATACAGCCGTCCGCCGAGGTGACGCCAGCCGACTATGACATGCAGTTTCTCGCCAATGCGCGCGGCACCTTTTTCGGCGTACAGAGGATCATGCCGCTCCTCAACGACGGAGGATCCATCATCCTCGTGAGCTCGATCGCCACGCACAAGGTGCTCGACGGTCATGCCGTTTACGGTGGGACGAAGGCGGCCATCGAAGCGTTCGCCCGCAGCTGGGCGCTCGAGCTCAAGGACCGGCGCATCCGCGTGAATGTGCTCAGCCCCGGTCCGACAGACACGCCCATCATCGGCAAGCTCGGACTCCCCGCCGAGGCGGCGCCGATGATAGAGGAGCAGTCCGCCCGCATGATTCCGTTCGGCCGCATGGGTGGTGCAGACGATCTGGCACGCGCGGCACTGTTCCTCGCCTCAGACGACAGCAGGTTCGTGACCGGCGTGAACCTCGCTGTGGACGGTGGCCTCACCCTTGCGTGAAGTGATTCTGGGGACAATCCCTGACCAATCGCCCAACGCAGCCAGTCCGTGTTGCCTGCACTCGATTCGGCCGCCCCTTCAGTGATACGACGCGATTAGGATGCCCAGCGCTCGCGATTAGTGATGCGGATCCATTCAAGGCCGAGCGCCTTGGGATTGGTGGAAACGGCGGAGACGTTCGCCGCCAACCACCACTCTTCTGGCGCAGGGCCGACCACCTCGATCTACCAGACCTTGCGGTCGCCGTCCCTCCCCTCCTGCGCGAGACGCGCAATCGTGCTATCGACGTTGTCGCTGTCCCGGTGCGCTCCGTTGTAGAACCCGGCCTGACAAAGTGGGTTGCAAGGCCCCTTCCATCGAATCCGTAGTCGCGCCACGGTATCTCCGAGCAGCTGCAGGCCCATGGAACGCCCGCGGCACCAGCCGCGCGACGATCGGATCTTGCCGGTCAATGCGCGTCTGAATTTTCACCCGGGCGAGATGCGCGTGCGGCACTCAAGTGCCCCGCGCCTCGATGAGTTCGCTTCGGGTCGCTGCATGTGATGCATGGAAGATGACCATCTCCTTGTCATCTCGATCGAGGGGCCCCGGTGGCGGTGTAGAGCCTACGGTCCAGTGCGCGGACACCCTGATGCCGCAACGACCGCGAGCCTTCGCTGTCCGGAGCGCACCAAATGAGCGAGGCCGCTTCCAAGTCCAATTGTCTTACAAGCATGAGCGTCGTCGCCTTCATGTAGGTCTCCCTGCCGGTGGCGAGACGCGGGATTTAGGCGCAATCAAGAACAATTGAATGGTCGTTGAACTGTCGGATCCGCCCGTCCGGAAATCGGTCACGCCGGGAGCCCGGCGCTCCGGAGGCCGTCCACGAAGATTTCGAGATCCTCCCGGTGACGCAGGTGTATCCACGACTTGACGCTGCCGACCCGCAGTTCGGGGCTGTGCCGCAGGAGCAGGTGCATAGCGTGTGCCGCTTCGCGCCGACGACCGCCCTGTGCGTTGCTCGCCGCCAGGAGCCCGAAGGCGCGTGGGTTGCTCGGCGCCAGGGAGAATGCAGTCTCGGCGTTCGCGGTTGCCGCGTCGGCGCGGCCATCGAGAAGATGCGCGAGAGTCGTCAGGATGGCTATGTCCGCGCTCTCGCGCTCGTTCGGGTTAGCCCGGGCCGCCCGCGCGATCCGACGCATGGCCTCGTCACGGCGCCCCGCCGAGAGGAACTGGCCCCCGCTGAGATACCAACCAAGCGCGGACCGCGGATCCGCCCGTAGCGCCTTGTCCATGTAGGCGGCGCATATCCCGAGATCCTCACCGAAGTGACCGAGCGCATAGCTTCCGCGGATCACAGCGGTCGGGTCGTCGTCATTCATGCGCACCGCCAACTCGGCGATGCGGGCGCCCTCGGCGCTCTCGCGGTCGATGTCGTCCATCCACAGCCCGTGCTTGCGCAGCACATGCGACCAGGCGAGCCCGCCGTATGAGGGCCCGAACTCCGGATCGATGGTCAGCGCGACGCGGAAGTGTGACATCGCCGCGTCGACGTCGGCGCGCCCTCCTCGCCCCATGAGAGCCTGTCCGATAAGGAAGTGATCGTAGGCGCCGAGCGCAGAGTCGGGCTTGCGGCGCACCCTTTCCGTTTCGGCCCGCTCCAACTGCCCCCTCACGGCGGCGCGCACGCGCGAGGAAACGCTTTCCTCGAGCCCCAGCAAATCCTCGCGGAACGACAGGAAGCTGGCCGCCCAGAGATGTCGCCCGCTCGAAGCGTCGAGCAGCCGCACCGAAATACGAAACCTGTCCCCCGCCCCCCGGACGCTCGCCGTTAGGAGATAGTCGACACCGTCGTTGCGGTTTGCCGGTTCGTCGCCACGCCCCAGCGCAACGACGTGCAGCATGGGCTCCTGGGTTAGCGCCACCAGCAGCTCCTCGCGGACGCCTTCCGCCACCTGATTCTGGAACCAGTCCGAGGCTTCGGTCGCAAACGGCCTCACGCCAATGGACGGCAGCCCACCCGCCTCCGCGTTCCGCATCATCAGAGCCGAGTATCGCGGGCTCTCGATCAGTTCACGGCCCTGATCCGTGGCGACTTCGGCAACGAAGCGGAAACCCTTGCGGGCGATCGTGCGCACGACGCGCTGCTGGACGCCGTCGTCGCCGAGCGCCCGGCGAACGGCGTTGATATGGCTTCCGAGCGTCGACTCCGAGACGAACCGGCCCTCCCACACCGTGGCAAGCAAGTCGTCCTTCGTGACGACGCGATCACGATGCTGCACGAGGTGGCACAGCAGATCGAAGACCTTGGGCGGCAGCGACACCTCGACACCCAAACGCCGCAACTCGCGCAGCGAGCTATCCAAGATGAAATCCTCAAACCGCAACTGCATTCGGGTGGCTTCTCCGGGGCCTCGCCGGCCGTAACACTGGGCTGTCTTATCGACGTGACGAGGCGTGACCAAGTATCCTAACCCATCCCGCACGTCGTAGCCTTACCCGTTTGGGTATTCCCAACGGAATGCTCCGCAACGATGGAAAGACAAGACGGAGACAAGGACTTCGATTTCGGCGGTCGGTAGAATCGCAGGACACATCCAAGTCGGTGGCCGAGGGGTTCCAGACATGTCCAACCGGCGCACGATACCAGAAGGGGGGCCAATCCCGCTCCAAAGTCCACCTGCGCAATCTCCACCATCGATCGCGAATGCCGATCCCTACATTGATCTCATCGAGGACCTTACGCCATCGCTCCTCCTGAGATGCGTCGGTAGCGCACCTGACCTCTCCTGGATGATCGAGCGCGCCAACACGCGCGCGCTAGAGCTCCTCGGCGTCTTCGACCCGAGCGACCTCGTCGGCGAGCCGCTCGGTCAGATCGTCTCCGGCCGGGACTTCCATGCCCTCTGGTCGCTTCTCGCGGCCGCTGCGACCGGCGCCTGCCCTACCCCGGTCGAGATCTCCGCCCGGACTCTTCCCGGCGACCACGTGCCCGTCAGGGTCGGAGCGAGGCTGGTCGAGCCCGGTTCGATCCGGCTCGTCTTCGCCATGATCGAGGCAATCGACCAGACCGCGTCCCGCCTGCGCGCGAGCGAGCAGCGTTACCGTCAGCTCTTCCATGCGATGCCCATCGCGCTTCTGCGCATCGACTCTCGGGGAAGCCTGGCGATGTTCCAAGAGTCGCGCCGCCAAGGCGTGACGGATTTCGACGCCTATCTGCGGGCGAACCCGGCCGCCTTCGAGCGCGCACTCGACACGATATGCATCGCGGAGGCGAACGAGCATGCCGAGAAGATGTTCGGCGACGGCACGCCCCGTTCGATCCTGAGGCCGGTGCGCGTCTTCTGGCAGGCCCGCCCGGATACTTTCCGACGTATCCTCATGGCGCGATACTCCGGTCGCCGAGACGTGATCGAGGAGACAGTCGTGTGCGGCGTCGCCGGCCAGCGGGTGCCGGTCCTGTTCTCGATGGCATTTCCCATCAACGACCCGCGGCTGGGGAACAGCCTGATGGGCATGATCGACATGAGCGGCCAGATACGGGCTGAGGCGGAGCTGCGGCGCACGCAGGCCCGCTTCGCGGACGCCGCGCGCACGTCCACCACGAACGAGCTCGCAGCCTCGATCGCGCACGAGGTCAGCCAGCCGCTGTCGTCGATCGCCACCAACGGCGCTACGGCCCTGCGCTGGCTCTCAAAGTCACCCCCCGACTTGAGGCGGGCGGCCAGCCGTATCCAATGCATCTTGGACGATGCGGAGCGCGCGAACGTCGTCATCAGTCGCATGCGCGACATGTCATCGGGCGTCCTAGTCGAACGGTCGGATGTCGATCTCAACGCCGTTGTGCGCGAAGCCCTCCTCATCCTCAACGACGAAATACTCGCAAAGGCGGTGGAGGTGCGCCTGCACCTCGACGAGGAACTGCCCACGCTGCCGGGCGACCACGTCCAGCTCAATCAGGTGATGGTGAACCTCATCATCAACGCGATGCAGGCGATGGAGAAGTCCGGGTCCGTTAGGCCCGCGATCGACATCGTGACGCGCCTCCTCGACGACGGATGGCTGGCGCTCGAGGTGAAGGACAGCGGCCCGGGCATCGGGGCGGCCCATTTGACGCGCATCTTCGACAGCTTCTTCACCACGAAAAGCGCTGGGCTCGGGATCGGACTGGCCGTGTCGCGCTCCATCGTCGAGGCCCACAACGGCTCGCTCCTGGCATCGAACGGCGGCCTCGGCGGAGCCGTCTTCACCGTCCGCCTGCCCACCATCGTCCTGACCGCCGAGAAGGTCGCGGCGCTGCCGGACGGGGTGGGTCAGGTCTTCCTCGCCCAGACACGCGGCTGAACAATCGCCGACGGATCGGACGGGGCGCATGGCGTGGCTACTGCCGCGCCTCCTCCACCCCGAGAGGCCGTCGAGGCGCTCGGCGATCGCCTTCCACGGCGCGACGCCGGCCTCGTCACGGCGGATGGTCAGCTCCCCGATCCGCTCGGCGACATGACCGTTCGGGCGGTCGCCGCGCATGCGCTCGACGGCCAGCGTCTCGGCCTATCGCTCCTCCTCGGACATTACAGGAGCGGCGCTCCATCCACAGGCGCCTTGCGCTCCAGCAACAGTGTTGCGCCAGAAGCGAGGATCCACCCAGGGCACGACGTTCATCACACTGGAGGACGAAATGGACGTCGCATACCTCGCTATGTGGCCCAAGCCCCTCGAGCGGCACCGGCGGATCGTGCTCGGCGCGTCATTGATGGGCGTGCGCGGGCAGTGGACCAGATGGAGAGCAAGGTCTTCCAAGTGATCGTCCAGCGCCTCGATGACCTGTCCGGGTTGCTCGAATTGACCATCAGCCGCAAATCGCCTTCAGAGAAAACACTGCAATCAAAACGGATCGTTCTAAATCCCAGGATCTGGCAGAAACGTATCAAACGATGCGCAAAAAGGGTGGATCTCAAGGTATCTCGAGCCGATGCGACGGACAACGACAGACTTTGCGCGACGAAGCATCCTCGCAATGTTCAGACACTCACCCCGGTCCAGTCCTCGGACAGAGACCACAGCCTTTCAGCCGCCTCGTCATCCGCGGCCCAAGGCGCGACGCCTTTGCGGCCCACCTCCTTCTCGTTGATGCCGGCGATGTCGCAGTCCTCGCAATACACGCCGCCCAGGCCGGCGAGCGCCGGGCTCGTCGCGCACCACAGGCTGGTGGCCGCACCCTGCTCGACGTTCTTCATGCCCGCTTCCGGATCGATCTTCGGCCGACCCTCGCCATCGAAGGCATCGAAGCCGTTCAGTTCCTCCTTCGAAAGATGGCGCGCCAAGTCGGTTATGATCTGTCCGGGATGAAGGGAGAAAGCGCGGACGCCATGCTCTGCCCCGCGACAGTCGAGACCGCGCGCGAACAGCGCGTTGGCGGTCTTCGACTGCCCATAGGCCTGCCACTTGTCGTATTCGCGATCCCGGAAGTCGATGTCGTCGAAATGCACCGGGGAGATTTGATGCCCCCGAGACGACACGGCCACGACGCGCGCGCCCGCCGCGCGCAGGGCCGGCCACAAAGCACAGACCAGGCGGTAGTGGCCGAGATGGTTGGTCGCGAACTGCCCCTCGTGGCCGTCGGCATCCCGGAACAGTGACGTCGCCATGACGCCCGCGCTATTGATCAGGATCGGGAGCGGACGGCCGCTGTCAAGGAATCGCCGGGCGAAATCTGAGATCGAGCGCGGATCGGTGAGATCCATCGCGGCAAGTTCAACACCGGGACGTCCATCGATGGCCGCTGCGGCCTTGTCCATGTCGCGCGCCGGCACGATGACGGTGGCACCGGCATCTGACAGCGCGAACGTCGTGACGAGGCCGATACCCGAATAGCCTCCCGTGACGATAGCGGTGGTGCCGGCGAGATCGATGTCCTTCATGATATCGCCTGCGGTCGATGCGGGTCCGAAGCCCGAGCGGATTGGGGTCTGAGGAGTTGTCATGCCGCTATTCTACGCCATATGGCCTGGACGAGACATCATCCATCGTCGGAATTTCTGTCGTGATAATCCAGAACGCACCGGTCGATCCGCTTTCGGACCTTCTCGAGATGGTGCACGCAAAACCCGCCTGCTCCGTCCGGCTCGAGGCGGGCGGCGCGTGGTCGCTGCGGTTCAGGCCGCAGAGCTGCAAGTTCAACGTGGTGCGCAAGGGGGAGTGCTGGCTGGTGGTCGGCAACGACCAGCGACATCTGCGCGCTGGTGACTGCGTCGTCATCAAGGAGTGTGCAGAGTTCGTCCTGACCAGCGATCCAGCGCTCGAGCCGGTCGATGCGGCGCTGGCGTTCGGCGACGACGCGCTGGCCGGACGGTATGGCGTTGGGCACGACGTCGACCTGCTGGGCGGGAGCGTGACATTTGGTCCGGACGGCGCATCGCAGATCCTCGACCTCCTGCCATCGACCCTGGTAATAGAAGGCGCGGCGACGGCGGCGGCACCCTTGGGCTGGCTGCTCGACCAGCTTGACAGTGAATGGCGCAGCGGCAAGGCCGGATCCCGTGCGGCCTGCGACGACATCCTCCGCCTGATGTTCGTCCACGCGCTCCGGGCCGATTTCGAAAGCCGGGGCGAAAACGCACTCGGCTGGATCGGCGGTCTCTCCGATCCGCCACTCGCCGCGGCGATCCGGGCGATCCACGCCGATCCCGCCCGACTCTGGCGGCTGGAGGATCTCGCGGACGTCGCGGGGCAGTCGCGCTCGACATTCGCGGCCCGGTTCCGCGCACGGGTGGGCGCGACGCCGGTCGAATACGCCACAGGCTGGCGGCTCACCATCGCCGCCTCGCGCCTCAGGGCAGGTCGCGAGTCCGCCTCGTCCATCGCGCGTTCGATCGGCTTCCTGTCGGACAGCGCATTTGGAGCGGCGTTCAAGCGGAAGTTCGGCGTCTCCCCGGGACAATACAGGGCAAAGGCCGGTCCTCGCGCGACGTCGGAAGCCGTCTTGACGGCAGATCCTGAAACGGCGGCGGCCTGATGCATCTCACGCGCCCGACGCGATCGACCGGATCGCCTGCGCGAACTCCCTCGGCGCCGCTTACGGGAGGTTGTGACCGATCCCGCCGCGGATCAGCCGATGCTCGTATCGCGACGTGAGCCTGGCATGGCAGGCGACAGGCTCGGGATGCGGCGCGCCGTTGGCCTCACCCGCCGTCGTGATGGTCGGCAAGCCCGCGGTGACGCGACGCGCGAGATCTGCTCATTGAAGGCCCTGCACCTGGGCGCCTATCCGGCGAGGCCGCGCTCGGTCGCGAAGTAGAACCGATACCAACAGGCCAATTCCGCCTTCTGACTTCCGATCAGATAGCCGCTTACGGACACCAGACCCGCGCACCGTCCCGGCCAAAGTACCGCCGCGATGTAGGCCGAGCGGGCGCCCCAGTCGAAGCCGCCAAGCGTGGCGCGCCTGATCCCGGCGCTTCGATCAACGCGACGATGTCGGTCGCGAGCATTGCCTGCTGCGCGTTCCGAGAGCGATCGGCAGACAGAAAACGAGTCGTGCCGAACCCACCGCCATGAGGCGCTCCCAGCTTCATGACCGATCGATACGGGAAGCGGCTCCCTGCGCTCACCACCACGCGGTGGGCGCAGCCGGATCGTCCGGAAGTTTGGATGTCGCCCCAGCCGCTCACGATCCGGGATCGGTCGGAGATGCAGGGGCGCTGGGGTTAGGATGGCCGCGCTGACGGGCGACGGGCCTCGACCTTCGTATAGCCGGAACGGGACCTAGCTATAATCCAAACCGACCGGTCAGCCCGCTATTGAGAACGCCACGCAATCAGAAACTGAGAGGCATGTGATGCGGGTAGTCGTCATCGGAGGCACGGGCCAGGTCGGTTCGAAGGTCGTTGCCAAGCTGAGGGATTTGGGCCACGAGGCGGTCGCCGCGGCGCCGGACACTGGCGTCGACATCATCTCCGGCAATGGGCTCGACGATGCCCTTCACGGTGCGCAAGTCGTCGTAGACGTCACCAACAAGATCACGATGGACCGCAGGGCCTCCATGGGCTTCTTCGAGACCGCAGCACGCAATATCATGGCTGCGGAGATCGCCGCCGGCGTCCGCCACCACGTCGGGCTTTCGGTTCTACGCAGCGACCGGCTGGTTGAGAGCGGCTACATCGCCGGCAAGGTCGCGCAAGAGGCGCACATCCTCCGGGGGCCCATTCCCTTCACGCTCGTGCGGGCGGCCCAGTTCTTCGAACTGGTGCCCATGATGGTCGAGATGGGAGCGGTCGACGGCGTCGCCCGGCTCGCCGACGCACGGTTTCAGCCCGTCGCGGCCGAGGACGTCGCGGAGACGCTGGTCGAACGCGTCCTCGCCGACCCGGTCAACGGTGCATACGAGATCGCGGGTCCCGAGGTCTTCCGCATAGACGAGCTCGCCCAACGCTATGTCCGCGAAACCGGCGGCACCGTGAAGATCGAGGCCGATCCGAACGGCACCTACTTCGGTGCCCCGCTGGCCGACGACACGCTGCTGCCGGGAACCGACGTCCACATCCAGGCGACCACCTTCGAGGACTGGCTGGCCAGCAAGCGAATGCCCGCCGCCGCCTGAGCGCGCACAAAGGCAGGCTCCACCAACCCACTCGCTCACCAGAGAGGAACATCGATGCGCTCCACCCTCGCGGCCATGCTCGCAGCCACACTCATCGCCCCGAACGCGGCGAACGCCCAGACCGCCAAGGCGGCCCAGGTGCTCACCTCGATCAAGCCGGAATTCTCCCATCGGATCACCAACATCCCCGGCAAATCGGTGAAGACGGTACTCGTCACCTACGCCCCGGGCGACAAGTCGCCCGCACACACCCACGCTAAATCCGCCTTCATCGTCGCCTATGTCCTCGAGGGCGCGATCATCAGCGGCGTGAATGGGGGCGAACCGCAGACCTTCAAGGCGGGCGAATACTGGACGGAGAGCCCGGGTGACAAGCACGGCGTCAGCGCGAACGCGAGCAAGACCAAGCCCGCGAAGCTGCTCGCCATCTTCGTCGTTGACGACAATGACGGACCGCTGACCGTGCCCGACGAGCACCACTGAGATCAACTCCGCCGGCCACCATCCAAGCGAGGCCCGGAGAAACTACCCAACACCTCGGGGGAGACGACGTGATGACCGGGACGACCACGGCGTTCGCGGCATCTCCGCACGAGGCGGCGGAGATGAACCACCGAATCGCCAACAACCTCGCGCTGCTGGCCTCGCTCATCGAGATCGATAGCCGTGAGATCGCCGACCCGGGCGCCGTCGTGGTCCTCGAGGCCGCACGGAACCGCATTCACGCGATCGCGAACGTCCATCGCCGCCTCTACAAGATCGAGGCGATCGACCACCTCGACCTTTGCGACTTCATCGAGGATCTCGCGCGCGATCTCAGGAGCGTCTGCGAGAACGCCGGGCGAGAGCGCCGCCTCTACTTCGAGGGCACCAGCGTCTTCGTCACCCCCGACGAGGCGAGCGCGATCGGCATCCTCGTCGCTGAACTCGTCGGCAACGCCTGCAAGCACGCATATCCCGCATCGGCAGCCGGCGTCGTCCGCATCGGCCTTTCCGGATTGGAAGCGGGTGGCTGGTGCCTGACGGTGGAGGACGAGGGGCGCGGCTACTCGCCCGGGCCATCGGGTTCGAACGCGGGCCTCGGCTCGCGCATCATCGGTGCCAGCGTCGGACGTCTCGGTGCGACCTGCCGCTGGGAGGACGCCATGCCCGGCACGCGGTTCGTCATGCACTACGGTCCGACGCTCGAGGCACGGCCGCCCGGCCGAACGAACGGCGATCCTCTAGAGTAGGCCGACGGAGGCGCTCCACCTTCGTATAATCCGAATTCGCCGTCTCGGCGATGCCCGCCCGCCGGCGCATGCAACATCCACCGCAGGCTCTACCAGGCCGACCGCGAGGGCTGGATCGACCTGTCGAGCTACCTCAACGACCTCGGCGACGACCTGCAAACGGTCTGCCAGGACACCCGGCGCCGGCGTCAGCGCACCATCCAGACCGAGACACGCTACCTGTCGGCCGAACACGCCATCAGCGTCGGGATCCTGGTCGCGGAACTGGTCTCGCCACCGAGGGCGGCCGGCGTCGAAGGCGGAGCAATCGCCTTAGCGCATCACGCCTCCGCCGAGGCTGCGGACAAGCGCCACGTCCAGGATGAAGCTCCGGGACTGGAGCGCGGCGGCGACACGGCGGCGAAGCAGGAGACGTTCCTCCACGATCAGCACGGATTGGTAGTCGGCCGCGCCTTCGGTGTAGCGGAACTGCGCCAGTCGATAGGCGCGTTCGGTGGCCGTCAGGGCGGTATTCGCACCCGCGACTTCCTCCGTGAGCTGCCTGCTGCTGACTGTGACGTCGGCGACCTCGCGCAGCGCCTGCGTCAGGGTCTCGTCATAGGTCGCCACTGACAGGTCGTAGTCCGCGCGTGCGCCGCGGTAGTTCGCGCGTCGGCGCCCACCGTCGAATATAGGAAGGCTGACCGCAGGTCCGGCTGTACCGATGTCGCTGCCGCTGTTGAGCAGGTTGCCGATACCGAGGGATTGGAAGCCGATCAGGCCGAGCAAGTTCACGTTTGGATAGAACTGTGCCTTGGCGACCTTAATCCGCTTGGCGGAAGCCTCTACCCGGGACCGCGCCGCGACAATGTCGGGACGCCGCCCCAGCAGATCGACGGACAGGTTGGCAGGCAGGCCGAATGCCTTGAGAGCCGGCGTCATCGGCCGCGCGATTGAGCGCCCGCGGTCCGGCCCCGCGCCGAGAAGCGCGGCCAGCCGATTGCACGCGAGGCCGATCGCCTCGTCGGCCTGCGCCAGCTCGGAACGCGCCGCCGGCGGTCCAGCCTGGGCCTGCGCGAGATCGGAGTCGGAATCGAACCCGTGCTGCACCCGAGCGCTCACGAGCTCGAGCGACTTTTGCCGCACCTTAAGCGTCTCCTGAAGCACGTCGCGGTCGTTGTAGAGGCGGACGAGATCCGCATAGGTCGCGGCGATCGATGCCGAAACGACCAGCCGCGCCGCTGCGGCGTCTGCCCGCGCCGCCTCGGCATCCGAAGTCGCGGCCGCGAGCGCGGCCCGGTTCTTGCCCCAAAAGTCCAGCTCCCAGCTGAAACCGAGGCTCGCGCGACCGCTGTCGTGATAGCCCCGCCGCTCCGGCGTGACCGGTATCCCGTCATTGGTGCTGGGCTTGCTCACCGTAAGAGAGCCATCTGCAGAAACCGAAGGAAGGAGGGCCGCGTTCGCAACTCCCGCCAGCGCCTCCGCTCGGCGCAGGCGGGCCGATGCCTGGGCCATGGTGGGCGCATTCGAGAGCCCTTCCTCGATCAGCGAACTCAGTTGAGGGTCGCCATAGGCCGCCCACCAGTCGTCGATCGGCCAGGCCGCTCCGGCCGCCGAGAAGGTCTCCGCGCCGCGGTAGGTCGCGGGTGCCTTCACCTCGGGCGCCGGCCCAAGATGCGGCGGTGTGACGCAGCCCGCGAGCAGGCCAGCGACGGCCAAAGCGATCGGCGACCTCACGACGGCCTCCCGCAACGGAAGGAACCACCCACCAGCCACGATATCAGCCCGCCATGCGACCGGCCGTCGACGTGCGAGCCGATCTCGATGCGGGACGTCGCCGACATGCCGGTCGCCAGCCTGTCGAGACCCGGCTGCTTCGGATCGATCAGGATGCGGACCGTGAACCGGCGGACGATCTTCGTGAAATTGCCGGTCGCGTTGTCGGGCGGGATGACCGCGAACTCCGAGCCGCTGGCACCAAAAGTGCCTTCGACGACGCCGCAGAACGTCACGTCCGGGACGGCGTCGATGCCGACTTGAACCCGGTCGCTCGGCCGGATGCGCGCGAGCTGCGTCTCACGCAGGTTCGCTTCGATCCACAGCCCGGTGGTCGGTGTGATCGCAAGAAGACGCGTGCCAGTGTTGACGTATTCGCCCAGCCGCACGTTGCGCGCGGCCACGCGGCCCTCGCGCGGCGCGACGATCGCGGTCCGGCCGAGGTCGGCGCGGGCGCGCATGAGCTTAGCCTCGGCGCTCTGCAGCTGCGCCTGCGCGGTGAGGCGCTGGGCGCTGAGCACGCCGAGCTGCTTGCGGGCGACGTCGGCTTGAGCGACGGTCTGGGTGACGGCTGACCGGGACCGCACGTTCTCCGCTTGCGCCGCCTCGAACAGCTGGCGACTGACCGCCCCCTGCCCGACCAAGGCGTTCGACCGCTCGAAGTCCGCGCCGCTGCGCACCGCACTTGCCTTCGCAGACGTCACGCTCGCGTCGGCCGCCCGGATCTGGGAATCCTGCAACCGCTGCTGCGCGGCTATCTGACCGAGGGACGCCTTGGCCTGGGCGATCGCCGCCTCCGTGTCGGCGACCGCCGAGTTGTAGTCGGTCGGATCGATCCGTATCAGCACTTGTCCCGGCGAGACCTTCGCGTTGTTCTCCGTCAGGACGGCGGTCACATATCCCGGCACCTTCGGGGACACGAAAGTGACGTCGCCTTTCACATAGGCGTTGTCGGTCGAGACGAACGCCACGCTTCCCGGGCCATAGGCATACAGGCCCGCCACCGAGAGGATCGCGGCACCGCCGAGCAGCACGGCCGCGACGACGCGCGCCCCCGCGCTCCAGGTCGTGGGCGCCGGCGCGGCGGGGGCGCCGCCCGCCACCGCTTCCGGGCGTGAAGGTGCGGTCGTGCTCATGCGGTCTTCCCCTTCGTTTCGGTCTTCCTGGAAGGAACCGGCTCCTCGGACGGCACAGCGGGCAGCGCCCAGACGAGAATCGTGCCCAAGCCGAGCGCGATCGCGGAGACGAAGAAGGCGTCGGAGAAGGCGAGTGTGAACGCCTGTCCACCGGATGCCCTGGCGAGTGCCGTCAGGGCCGCCGCCTGCGCATCGTCCGCATCGCTGCTAAACCGCGCGAAGGCACCGGTCGTCTGGGCAAGCCGCTGCGCTGTTTCGGGCGACGTCGCGCCGATCGCCTCGACGAGGATCGCGGAATGGAATTTCTCGCGCTCAACCACGAGGTGCGAGAGGATACCGAGGCCGGACACGATGCCGAAGACGCGGGTCAGATTGAAGATCATGCCGACGGTCGGGCCGTCCTGCATGGTCACCTGATAGGTGGCGAACCGGAGCACGGCGACGCTGAACAAGCCCATGCCGAACCCGGCGACGGCCGCTCCCACGCGCAACTGATCGGCCGCCCAATCCGGGGTCAGCTGAACGCACAGCGCGGCTGCCGCTGCAAAGCTGGCCAGCCCGGCCGAAAGCAGCCAACGGCTGTCGAGACGACGACCCCAGAGATACGAGATCACCAGGGCGATCGTTGTGCTCGGCATCATGGCGAGAAGGACGGCCCCGGTGTCGATCGGGCGGTATCCCTGCACGCGCCCGAGATATGACGGCACGATGTAGACGGCGAACATCTGCCCGAAGCGGAAGAACACGGAGAGCACGATCCCCCAGGTGAACGTCGCCCGGCGAAACACCGACAGCAACAGCAGCGGCTTCTCCGTCCTCAGCATGCGGACGACCGCGGACCCCGCCATGACGCTGCCGCCGAGCAGCAGCGCCGGCACCCACCAGGCCTCCAACCAGAAGTGGCGCTCGCCTTCGGAGGCGGCGATGACGATCAGCGCGAGGCCGAGGGAGAGCAGCGTGAAGGCCGGCCAGTCCGCCCCCTTCAATACCTCGATCCGTCCCCTCTCCTGCGCCATGACCCGACGCGCGAGGAACCAGTAGGGAAGCGCCAGGATGGCCTGGGCCCAGAAGAGGCTCCGCCAGCCGAACGCATCGACGAGCGCCCCGCCGACCGTCGCCGCCAATCCGAAGAACAGGGAGGTCGACGTCGCGAAGAGCGCCATGCCCTCGAAGCGTCCCCTGCCCGGCATCAGCGTCGTCATCACGAGCAGCATGAACATCAGCGGCATCGCTCCGCCGAACACGCCGTGCAGCGTGCGCGCGAAGAGCATGACCGGCAGGTTCGGTGCCATCGCACACAGCGCAGAGCTGATTGCGAAGCCGGCGCCTATCACGGCCATCGCCCGTCCCCGTCCGACCCCGAACGCGAGCGCCGGGGTTGCGAGGATGCCGCCGATCGCACCTACGTTCTGGAAGGTGTTCACGAGGGCGGCGCTGTCGGCCGCGACGTGCAGCCCGCCGGATATGTCCGCGACGGAGTAAACGGCGACGAGAGGAAAGAGCGACCCGAGAACTGCGCCGTAGCCGGCCACGGCGAGCGCCGCGTAGGACGGTTTCTGTTCTGCGGCAGAGGACACGCACGTCTCCCGGATGGGCGTTCACGACACCCGGAGGATAGGGTCGAACAACTGCTTCGATTATCGGCCCAACCGGCAGGTCACTGGTGCCGATCAGCGAGGAATGCCTCACCTTTCGTATGATGGCTTCCGGCCGTCCGGCCGGTTAAGCTGCTCGCGAGAATGCCGGTCCTGGGTCCGGCTCGTTCGCCGTCAAAGCCGGAGGGGACGATGGAAGCGCAGTCGCCAAGCACCGAGCCGGTCGTCCACATCGTGGACGACGACGACGGCATTCGCGATGCGCTGGAGGATCTGTTCCTGTCCGTCGGCCTGCAGGCACGCAGCTACGCGACCGCGATCGACTTCCTCGACCGCGCGGACCCACTGCTACCCGGATGCCTCGTCAGCGACGTGCGGCTTCCTCAGCTCGGCGGATTGGAACTGCAGGAGCGTCTCGCGTCCCACGGCTTCCTGCTTCCCGTCGTCTTCATGAGCGGCTTCGCGGATATCCCAATGGCGGTTCGCGGCCTCAAGGGCGGAGCACGCGACTTCCTCCTTAAGCCGCTGCGCGATCAGGACGTGCTCGACGCGGCGAACGCGGCAATCGAGTTCGACCGACACTCACGGGTGCTCGCGGTCGAGGGCGGGAAGGCGCGTCTGCTGTTCGCCTCGCTTACGACACGCGAAAAGCAGGTCGCCTCGCTGATACTCGCCGGTCGCAAGAACCGGCAGGTGGCCGACGATATCGGACTGAGCGAGATCACGGTCAAGATCCACCGCAGCAACGCGATGCGCAAGCTTGGTGCCCACAACGTCCAGGATCTCGTCCGGATGGACCGGCTCCTGGATTTCGTCCTCAGCGGGGCAAACGTCCACGCCGAGACGCCGGAAGATTAGCAACCAGTGGACGGGTGGGTCCGTCGAAGCGCCCGCTCCACCTGGAGCTGCAACTGGTCGACATCAATCGGCTTCCGCAGGAACGCCACCGCGCCGAGGCGAGACGCCTTTCTGCGAACCTGTTCGTTGTCCATCGAACTGACAAAGATCACCGGCATCTCCGGGACCAGGATCGCGGTCCGCCATCCGAGCTCGAGGCCGTCCATGCCGGGCATGCGGATGTCGGAGATCAGGCAGTCGAACGAGCGCTCCGCGAGCGCCGACAGGAAGGCCTCGGCAGAGGAGAACTGGTCGCTGTCGAACTCGAGCACCTCCAACAACTCGGCGATCGCATCGCACATGCCGGCATCGTCGTCGACGACCGCAATCAGATGACTTCGCTGCAAACGGTGTTCCTCAAAAGCCGGGAACCGGGACACCGTCAAATCGGCGATCGTCCGGCGCATGTGAAGCCATACGGACGTCTATCCGGCATCGCCCCGACGGAACGGCGAAGGGATGTGATCCCACATCCTGACAAGTTCCGCGATTGACCTCACGCCCATCTTCTTCATGACGTTCCCACGGTGCAGCTTGATCGTGACCTCGGTAACACCGAGCTCATAAGCGATCTGCTTGTTCAGGGATCCGCCGACGATCAGTTCGAGTACTTGGCGCTCCCGCGCCGACAGGCTGCTGAACCTCGCGAGGCTGTCCTGCGCGACGCGGTGAATCGCGCGGCGAGAGCGGTCAGCTTCGATGGCCGTGGTCGCGGCATCGAGCAGGTCCTGGTCGCGCACGGGCTTCGTCTTGAAGTCGAACGCCCCAGCTTTGATCGCACGGATGCTCATCGGCACGTCGCCGTGGCCGGTGACGAAGATGATAGGCATCAACTGCCCCTTCTCGACGAGTTGCGCCTGAAGATCGAGGCCGCTAGGCCCTGGCATGCGGACGTCGAGGATGAAGCACCCCGGTCTGTCGGGAAGCGGGCTGTCCAGAAGAACTCGGGCATTGGCGAAGGTCAGCGTCTCAATCGCCACGGAATCGAAGAGCTCCTCCATCGCCTCGCGCTGATCGACGTTGTCGTCGGCGATTACGATCAGCGGTTCGTCGGCATCGACGGCCGAAAAACTCGGCGCGACGCCTGTAGCGGGCGAACTATCCTCGATCAAAGCCTTGGACCTCCAGCCTTAGTCCTAGCAGAGCGTCCAGGTGCCACCAAGGAGGAAGGCCCGCACATAGCCTTTCGTATGAGTAGGCTGCGACCCTCTCCTGGGAAGGAGCCGCGCCGCGGATGCGGTATCGTTCCGGGACCAGAAACAATGGGCGGGAAGATGCCGAACACCTACAAATTCCGTGGGTCAGACGCGAACGATCTCGTGGGTCGGATCGAACTGCCCGCCGGGCCGCCGCGCGACAGGGTCGTCGGGGTCGGACACGCATCTCGCATCTATGCGGCAGCCCGCCCCCCGAAGAGCTTCGCCTGCCTCGCGGGCGCGGATCATCTCCTGACGCGCCGCGAAGACGAGATCCGCGCAGATCGCCCGACCCTGAGCGCCCTAACGGTCAGGAGCCACAATCCTCCGGCTCGCGACCACTGTCGGTCCCGCTCAACGGCGATGCAAGGGCCGTATAGGAGGTGAGCCCATCGCACATGCTCCTGCTCATCGGCGTCGCCATCGGCATCGCCGCGATGCTCGCCGCGTGGGTCCGTCGCGGCGGTTCGAGGTGGCGCACAGGAGCGGTCGGAGCGCTCCTCACCGCGCTCAGCGTAGCGTTCCTGCTGGAAGGGCGGACACCGCTCCTGTCCCCGGGCGACCCTACCACGAGCCATGGAGCGGTGGATCAACTGATCGCCGGTCTATGGTGGGTGCTGGCGGCGAGCGGACTGTCGTTCGTAGTCCAATACACGCTGGGTCACGACGGCAGATCCCGGCAGAGCCGCCTGATGTCGGACCTGCTGTCGGCCGGCGTCTATCTCGGGGCGCTGCTCGCCGTGATGGACTTCGTCCTGAAGCTGCCGCTCTCCGGGCTGGTCGCCACCTCGGGCATCGTCGCCGTCGTCCTGGGCCTCGCCCTGCAGAGCACGCTGGCGGATCTCTTCTCGGGCATCGCGGTGGGTATCGAACAGCCATTCCGCCTCGGAGACAGCATCAGTCTGGGCGACGGCATCGAGGGCAGCGTATCGCAGATCAACTGGCGCTCGATCCGCATCTCCACAGACGACGACGATGTCGCGATCGTGCCGAACAGCACGGTGGCAAAGGCCAGGATCGTCAACCGCAGCTTCCCGACATCGCGGCGGGGTGCCGCCTTCGGGATCACCACAAGCACGGCGGCCGATCCCGAACGGGTCCAGGATCTGATCGCACAGGCGCTTCTGCTGACGCCGGCGGTCCTCGAGAAGCCCGCGCCATCGATAAATCTCGTGCGCCTCGGCATGAAGACCAGCACACACAAGGTGCACTTCTTCGTGGAAAGCCCGAAGCAGCTTGGACAGGCCAAGAGCGTAGCGCTGTGCCACGTCAGGTCGCTGCTCCTGCGGGCCGGGTTGCTGGAACGACCCGGCGACCCGCATCACATGGATCGGGGCCCCCCCCTATCCTCGATGCGGCTCTTCGAGAGCTTGACCGCCGAGCAGCTCGATTGTCTCAGCAGGACGTTCACCGTCCGGGAGATGGCGCCGGGTGACGCTCTTTTCCGGCAGGGCGACTTCGATACCAACCTCTACATCGTGGCCGACGGCGTCCTCGAGGTCAGTCGGAGAGGAAGCGACGGCGCGCTTGAGATCGGCGGCAGAATCGGACCCGGCGATTACATCGGCGAGATCGGGCTGGTGACCGGCGCGAGCAAGGAGGTCTCCGCCGTCGCGAAGACGCGGACAGTCGTGCAGATCCTCACCAAGGATACGCTGGAGCCGCTGCTGAAATCCTCGCCAGCCCTAGCGCAGGCCTTCGAAGCGGCGGTGAAGCGCGGCGACGTCTTGCTGGAGCGCGGCAGGATCACCCGGCGGACGGCGAATCCACACGGACTCACCGACTTCCTTCCCCGCCTGCGGGCGTTCTTCGACCCCGCTAGAGCGCCCGCGCCCGAAGTCGAACGGCAAAGCTTCGACAGCTAGCGCTGTCCGCCTCGCCGAAGTCACGGCACGACCGAGCGAAGTATCTTCCCGGTCGCGCTGACCAGTAACGCGTCCGCGCCTACGACGCTCCAGCCGCTCGCGCGTCGAAAGCCGCCACTGGCGAAGAGAATTTTCCTCAAACCGTCCGGTCGAGCGATGCTCGATCGGACGGAACTCGATCGCGACGACCAGCTGCGATCGTCGCTGACGACGCGCGCGCCCGGACTCGAGCTCCTCCTCGCCTGCAACGCCATACCGCCATCAGTTCGTCCGCAGAGCTGAAGTGGTCGGCATTCATATTTGCGGCAGTTCAGGCAAATTTGGCCACGGTTGCTTGGCAAAGATCGTCAATCTCTATGTGGCGCTTCCAGGCATCGATCGGATGACATTCACCTACCTGATCGTATGAATTACCTCACCGTATCTCCGCGCTATCGAACAACGTGAAGGAGACCGGAGAATGACCCAGCGAATCGACCACCTCAAGCTCGTGCCGACGCTGACCCAGAAGCTAAGCGAACTGACATTCGCCGTGCAGAAGGGCACCGTCGAGCACAGCGTGCTCAGCCTCATCGAGATCCGCGCCTCGCAGCTCAACGGATGCGCGTTCTGCCTCGACATGCACATCAAGCAGGCGAAGATCCACGGGGAGCGCGAATTACGCCTCCATCACCTGGCGATCTGGCGCGAGTCCAACCTGTTCAGCGCCCGCGAGCGCGCCGCACTCGAGTGGACGGAAGCTCTGACCAAGCTGTCGCCCCACGGCGTCCCGGACGAGATCTACGACGCCGTCCGCGCCCATTTCTCCGAGGAGGAGACCGTCTACCTGACCTACATGGTCATGGTCATCAACGCCTGGAATCGCGGGTCGATTGCCTTCCGGTCCGTCCCGGGCTCGCAGGACAAGGCGTTCGGCCTCGACAAGGCAAACCTGTCCTAATCGCACCCACCGCGTGAGCGGCCCGCCCGCCCGCGCGCCCATCCCTGGTAAGCGGTCGGCGACCAAGGAGACCCCGACTACGAAGTGGAACACCGCACATGGCATCCATCGTCGCGGGCAGTAGAGAACCTGCAGCGGAACCATCCGTCGCTCGACTTCGTCGTGCGGGACCTGTCGGCGCTCGCGACCGCGACGATCCCTTCGAGCTACGCGGAGGCCGTCGTCGGCGGCTTGGCCCATGATGCGGAGGCCCTTGTCCTGTCCGAGGAGCTGATCCGAGAACTCGAGGGCGCCGCGGTCGTCGTGATCGCGACCCCGATGCACGATTACACCGTGCCTGCATCGCTCAAGATGTGGATCGACTTCGTACTGCGCTACGGACGCAGCTCCGCCCCGATCGACGGCGCCAAGACCGGCCCCCTCAAGGACCGTCCGACCCTCGTGGTCGTGACAGCGGGCGGGATCGTGAGCGGTGACGGCAGAATCCAGCCCGACTATCTCACCGGATACCTCGGCGACGTTCTGTCGACCGTTGGCATCCACGACCTCAGGTTCGTCTGCCTCGAGGCATCACCAGTCTGGTGCGGGCCGAGCAGGTGGCGGCGGACTGCGCCCGAACGATCGAACAGGATGCAGTTTTCGGAACCGGTGCGCCCGCGAGCGAGTTTTCCCAAATCTTCGCCGGGAGCACTATACCCTTGGATGACGGGCGCTGGCGGCTGGTCTGATATCGCGAACCTCGCCACCCGAGCATCTTTAGATCGCTTGGAACCTCCCTCCACTCCGAGCACGCCGTGCTGCCATCGCCCTCCCCGGCAGGCACGGTCACGGGCGGGCCGGCTCGTCGAGTTGGTCCGCCCGCAAGGGGCGGAGGCATGAGGCAGATGACGAACCTGCAAGTAGTGGAGCGTCCGGTTGCCCGAAGGTTGCGATCTATGCTGGGTGGGCAGGCACGCGGCGAATTGAAGTCTGCCCGCAGGCGGACCGGTCGCCACGCTATCCGGCTCAGGTGCGCATCGTCCTGGTCTCGATAAACCGCTGATGCCAAGACAACGCCTCGGACGGGAGCGAGGGGGGACTGGAGGCCGAGCAATCCTTTCAGCCCCCGATTGGAGTAGTCGAAGAGCGCCGGCCGGGAGGCGGGGTGCGCGCGGTTGGAGATGATGACCTTCGCGGGCTCGCGGGCCCCAGGCCGCGCAGATCGGCGAACCCCTGCTCTGTCACCAGCACCTGCACGTCCTGCGAGATGTGGTCGGCATGGCTCACATGACCTGACGGCCGCCCTCCACGTCGCGCCGGGTTCCGACGGAGACTGTCCGGTTAACGGCGCAGGCTGAAGCCTGCGACCAACGCGCGTCAGACCGTCGCCTCGTCCCCGGCGGCCGGGAGCCTGCAGCTGAACACGGCCCCGCCGTCCGCCCTGTTGGCCGCGGTGATTTCGCCTTCGTGTGCCCGCATGATGCTGGCGCAAATAGTCAGCCCCATCCCCATCCCGTCGTCTTTGGTCGAGAAGAAGCCATCGAACAGGTTGTCGAGGTGCGTTTCGGCGATTCCCGGCCCGGTGTCCGCCACCGTAAGGGTGATCAGCCCATCGACCTCGTGCTCCGTCGTCACGACGATCTGGCGCGGACCGACCCCTTCCCGATGATCAATGGCATGCATTGCATTGACCAGGAGGTTGACGACGACCTGCTGAAGCTGGATTCGATCACCGATGACCTGAGGAAGGTCCACGCCTAGCGACGGTCTGATCGCGACGTTGCGCTGGATGCTCTCTTGGTGGATGAAGCGGAGGGCGACGTCGACGATCTCGTTCAGAGAGAGCCGGCTCCGGATGGGAATACGCTTCGACGCCATACCCTGGATGCGGTCGATGATCTCCGTTGCCTCGGTCGCATTCTCCACCATGCGCTCGAGCAGATGCCGCACCTTGTCGAGATTGGGCTCCGGCTTGTCGAGCCAGCGGATACTGGTGTTGCCGTTGAGGATGATCGCTCCCAGCGGCTGCCTGACCTCGTGCGCGATAGAACTCGCCAGTTCCCCGAGGGTCGACACCCGGGACGCATGGGCGAGGTCCGCCTGCAGCTGGCGCAGCTGCGTCTCCGCCACCAACCTCTCGGTGATCTCCACCATGATGATGAATGTGACGTCCAGCCGCTCGGGCGGCCTCGGGTAGGTGACCAGGAAGAGCACATCCACCACGCGTCCGCCGGACGCGTTGATGCGGAGCTCCTCGACGTGGGTGCGAAGACCGTTGAAGTGGGCCGTCATCACACGAACTGCCGCCTGAGGCGTCGCCTCGAACATGTGGCGGACGGACCGCGGATAGTAGGACTCGTCGTCCTGACCGATCAGACGCAGCGCAGCATCGTTGGCACGGGACACCATGACCGTGTCGCAGGCGAGTTCGACCAGTTCGGGATGCTCTAGCAGATACGCCTCGATGTCCTCGACGCCTTCCGCCCTCAGCCGATCGAAGGCCGCAGCCGCGCTGCGGGAATCGACGACCCACAGCGCGATCGGCATGTGCCGCAGCAGCCGGGAGAAGGTTAGGTTGATGCTTGCGTCGTCGATATTGGGCTCGAAGACGTCGGCGAGCGCGAGAACGGCGGCGTGCGCCTCTGGCAACAGACTACTCACTCCTCGACTCCCGGCCTGCAGGCGATGGCGTCCCCTGACGATCTCGTTCCACGCGATCCGAATTGCACGGCCTTCCCTAGGTCCGGCCGCGGCCAAATTCGGTCGTCAGGTGGCCGGATCCGCGCTTTGCTTACACCTCAGCAACAACGCAATCCCCGAACGGGTAACGGGCGATCCGTCTGCGGAGGGCTTCCGGATCCGCACGTTCGAGCGGCGGCGGACGACGGCATCCTCGACCTTCGCATGATTGCAGTCGGCACCGGCTTTGGCAATCTCCCGACGGATCGCCTTCCCTCATCCTTTCAGGAGAAGAAGCTCTATGGCCCAACAGTTCCGTCGTCTCACGGCCGCCATCGTCGTGGGCAGCCTGCGTGCAGAAAGCCTCAACCTTAAGGTCGGAAAGAGCATCGCGGCGCTCGCGCGCGACCGCATCGATTTCGAGATCGCGAACATCGCCGACCTGCCGCTCTACAATGAGGATCTCGATCCCACCCCACCCGCCGAATGGGGCCGCTTCCGCGAGCAGATCGCCCGGATGGACGGCGTCGTCTTCTGCACTCCCGAATACAATCGCGGGGTGCCCGGAGCGTTGAAGAACGCCATCGACGTGGGCTCGCGTCCCCCTGGCGAGATCGTCTGGGCCGAGAAGCCGACCGCCGTCATCAGCGTTTCGCCCTACCCGATCGGCGGCTTCGGCGCCAACCACCAGGTGCGACAGCTCTGCGCATTTCTTGACATGCCGATGCTCCAGCAGCCGGAGGCCTATCTGGGCAGGGTCACGCCCGAGAAGTTCGGTGCGGATGGTGTCGTGACTGACGAGCCGCTGAGGGAACTCCTGTCGAAGATCGTCGACGCTTACGCGGGATGGCTTTCTCTCACCCGCGCCCGGTCAGAAGCATAGTCCGGCCCGATGCGCGCGATCTGCTTGATGCTTCTCGGCGCCACCCTGATGTCCACTGCCGTCATGGCACAGGACGGCCTTATGCGTCGTCCACTCCCCACAATCCGCCGGCGGCGCCGCCATCGGCGACGTGGGACAAGCTGGTCGCACATGGCCGGGATATCGATCCGCCGCTCGCGTGATCGCCTGCTTTCAGATCGAACAGCTCGCCCACAGCAACACGGTCACCAAGGTGGCCGTGGACGCGTCGCTATGCCTTGAGCGGACACCAGGCGCAACGCTTCGACGATCCTGGAGCCCGACCTCGTTCGCACCCGGACGCCGTTGCGCGCGTCCGCAGCGCCGATCTCGTATGCCGCGTGCAGGAGGGTCGCGTCGCGCGTGGAGCCCAGATCGACCCAACCCTCGATCGATCCCGTTTCGGCGGCAATGCTCAGCAAGTCCATGGTCCCTCTCCCACCGGCGGATGATCGAAGAAGTCGATGCGGACCGACACGGGACCGATCAGTTCGACGAAATGCGGTTGATCGGGGCGCACGAGGCCAGGGCAAGCCGGACTCAGCAGGACCGCCGGACCGCCGTCCATCCGGCAGTATCGCAACTGGCCCTCCAGGATGTTGATGACCGCCCAGACGCCGCGCTTGGTCCGGTGCTCCTGCTGTAGCGCCTTGGGCAAGCTATCCTGCGTGAACACGGGCGAGGACCGGTACGGCAGCGATGGCGGGCGTGAAGCCGCGCTGCGGATGTGCCGACGTGTTTCCTGTTCCGATAGTGTGCCGCCGCTGTCACGCATCGCCAACCTCCTTCATTCCGTGTCTGCTCGCCGAAGAAGTTCGCCCGTCTCCGGCATCTCGAAGTTGTCTCGATCCACGATCGTCAGGGGTTCGCCCGTACTCAGGCGCCAGGCGCGCCTGCCGATCTCCCGCCGGTCGCCACGCGGCGAGCTCTTCACCGTCACGAGGCGAAACTCGATCGCGATCAGCCAGCTGCCATCGTCCCCGACGACGCGTACGCGATCGAGCTCCTCCTCGAGGATCATGCCGTCACGCTGCCATCAGTTCGTCGGCCGGGCCGAAGAACTCGTAGTGGATCCGCTCGGTCGGCACGCCAGCGAGCGCCAAACCGCTCACGAAAGCCCGCAGGAAGGGCTTGGGCCCGCACAGATAGACGTCGGCATCGTGGAGCGGCGTGCGCTGCGCGAGCCAGTCGATCGAGATAAAGCCCTCTTCTTCGTGCGTCTCGCCCAGACGGTCCTTCTCCTGCGGCTCGCTGTAGAATGTCGCTACGGAGATGTTCCCGTGCCCCTTGGCCAGCGCACGCACATGCGCGTCCATCGCGTGCGTGTCGCTGTTGACCGTTCCGTGGATGAAGTGGGCCTCGAGAGTATCGTGATCGGCGGCGATCGCCTCCACCATGCTCACCATCGGCGTCAGGCCGACGCCGCCCGACAGCAGGATAACGGGACGCTGCGGCGTCTCCGCGAGGAAGAAGTCCCCTGCCGGCGGGGTGCTCTCCAGCACGTCGCCGACCTGCACGACGTCGTGCAGGAAGCGCGAGCCGCCCTGACCATGCTCCTCCCGCTTAACCGAAATGCGATAGAATTCACCGTTGGGCGCGCACGAAATCGAGTAGTTGCGCTTCAGCTCGGGCTGCCCCGCCGGGTTCAGCTTGAACGTCAGATACTGCCCTGCGCGATGCCGCAGCACCGGGCCGCCGTCCGCAGGGCGCAGGACGAAGGAGGTGATCACGCTGCTCTCGCGGATCTTCTCGGCAACGACGAACTTGCGCCAGCCGTTCCAGCCGCCCTCGGCGTGCAGGATGTCGTCGCGCAGCACCACCTCGCGCGCCTTGAGGATATCCGCGAGGAACCAATATGCCTCGCCCCAGGCGGCGATGACCTCGTCGGTGGCCAACTCGCCCAGAACCTCCTTGATCGCGGCGAGCAGCGCCGTCGCCACATAGGGATAGTGCTCGGGCAGGATGTGGTAGCCGACATGCTTGTAGGCGATCCGCTCGACGGCGGGCGCCAGCGCGCCGAGATTCTCGATGTTGCGCGCATAGGCCAGGATCGCCGCCGCCAGCGCGTGGACCTGCGCGCCACTCTCGCCCTGGTTGGCCTGGTTGAACAGCGCGCGGATATGGTCGGTCTCGAACAGGCGCGCATACATGGCCGTCGTGATGGCGGTGCCATGCTCCGAAAGTGCGGGCACGGTCGCCTTGACGACCGCGATCGTTGCGGGGCTGAGGGGTTGGGTCATCATTTTCTCCTTGGGAATGGCGTCAGGCGGCGGTGCGCCGGTACTGGATGGCGAGCTGCAGGCTCTCGGCGATGCGCGCGGCCTTCGCCTGCATCGCCTGGGCGACCGCGTGCGGCAGCATCTCGTCGGTCGTCTGGGCCCATAGGGTCAGCCACCGCGCGAAAGCGGCGGGTGTGAGCGCGTCGGCATGGCGAAGATGCAGCGCGACTGGGTTGCCCTTGTACCGCCCGCTCGTGAGCATCACGGACGACCAGAAATCGGCCAGCCGCGCATGGTGGTCGTCCCAGTCATGGACCGCTGCCCCAAACACCGGCCCGAGCGCCTCGTCGGCGCGCACGCGATCGTAGAAGCGTTCGACCACCGGCCGAATCTCGGATTCTTCAAGCTTGGCGCCGCCCATGGCTATGCTCCGAATCAATCATTCATCTTGAATACATCTATTCCGAGTAAATGATCTACCGCAAGTGAATCTTTTGGTTGCGCGGCCCGGAGAAAAGGATCATCTTGCATGCACCTTATGCGACTCGCCATGGTGACGCGCCGCGCATCAAGGGAGGACAAGATGATCGACCACGTTCCCGTACGCATCGAACACCGCCGGCCGGAGAATCTCGGCGACCGCGTGGCGTTGGGCTTTACCAAGACGATGCGTTTTTTCGCCGACACCTTTTTCCGCGAGCGGCATGGCCACCGCGCGATCGTGATCGAGACCGTCGCGGCGGTACCCGGCATGGTCGGTGCTACCCTGACCCATCTGCGCTGCCTGCGCCGGATGTGCGACGACAACGGCTGGATCCGCACGCTGATGGAGGAAGCCGAGAACGAACGCATGCACCTGATGACCTTCATCAAGGTGGCGCAGCCCAACATCCTCGAGCGCCTGCTCATCCTGCTCGTGCAGTGGGGCTTCTATTGCGCCTTTTTCGGCCTCTACCTGGTCGCACCCCGTATCGCGCACCGCGTGGTGGGCTATTTCGAGGAAGAAGCGGTGATCAGCTACACCCACTTCCTCCATGCCATCGACGAAGGCAGGATGCCGGACGGTCCCGCCCCGGCGATCGCGTGCCACTATTGGAAAATGCCGCAGAGCGCGACGCTGCGGGACGTCGTCCTGAAGGTCCGCGCGGACGAAGCGCACCATCGCGACGTGAACCACGGCTTTGCGGACGAACTGGGCGGCCGGCAGGTGCAGGGCATCGCTCCGTACCCCGAGCACGCCGCACAGCTCGACATGGCGGCTTGATCCCGTCCAGCACCCTACCGTGGATGGCCTTGCAGGCGCCGGGCCATCCCGCGTGCATGAAATGCGACAAACGGCGCGGGCTTTCTGCTAGGAGCATCCGATGCAGCTAACCCGCTATACCGACTATGCCATCCGCGTGCTGCTGCATGTCGGAGCGCGCGACGAGGGTAGCCTCTCGTCCATCTCCGAGATCGCCAGCATCTACGGCATATCGAAGAGCCACCTGATGAAGGTCGTCCAGGACCTCGGCCAGGCGGGATTCCTCACGACGGTGCGCGGCCGGAATGGCGGGCTGAAGCTGGGCCGGGACGCCAGGGCGATCACCATCGGCGAGATCGTCCGGCACGCCGAACAGGGTTTCGACCTCGTCGATTGTAGCTCCTGCATCATCGCGCCGGCCTGCGGGCTACCCAACATCCTCAACGAGGCGACCCAGGCGTTCCTGGCCGTGCTCGACCGCTACACGCTTGCCGATGTCCTCAGCCGGCGCGCCGACCTGCGCGGGCTGTTCGGCGGCTTCCAGCCCCTGGCGAAGACGATCAAGCGGGTGGCCGAGAAGGCGGAACCCGACGTCGCCGATGCGGAAAGAACCTCCACCGATACCTGACGCAACCGCTTCACGCTACGCCCATGCGGGGCATGTCCATATCGGCGGCGCAGTGGTCGGCATCGTCCTCAGCCTTGCGACATTGCCGCTCCACCTTGTGCTCGACGCACGCCAATCCGTGGACCTTTCAGCAATTGTGGTCGCGGTGATCGGCGCCATCTACGTTGGCTTCGCGCTCCAGCGCGGCTCCGTCGTCCAGACCGTTGCCGAAGCGCTCGTCGCGACCGGCTTCGTGACGGTAGCGCTTGCCGGACTCTGGTAACCCTTGGATCATCCCTGCCGGCTATGTCGCCCACGGGCTGTGGGACGCGATCCAATTGACGCGGTAAGCCCCCGGCGAGGTTGTCTGCATCCGTCGAGCGCTCGGAGTGACGGGATACCAAATTTGTCACCGTCTCAGACATCCCGGTGGTGGCGATCATCACGTCCGGAGCACCATGCGGATCAGCAAACCGACGATACCAAGTGCGGACACGCTTGCCAGCCAGAGCCCGGCGAACCAGCCGAGACGAGCGAGCCATCCGAACCGCTTGGACGTAGGGCAGCTCGCCATCAGTGATACCCATGGTCGGCGCCGACCTTGCCGCGGAACACCCAATAAGCATAGGCGGTGTAGGCGAGGATCATCGGAAGTAAGATGGCGGTGCCGGCCAGCAGGAAGGCTTGACTCATCAGCGGGGCAGCGGCCTCCCAGATCGTTATCCTGGCCGGAACCACGTAGGGGAAGACGCTGATACCAAGGCCGAAAAACGTCAGCCCAAAAAGGGCGAGGGCCAAGAGAAAGGGCCGGTACTCGTGCCGGTGGACCTGAAGCGACCGGAACAGGAGCCCAGTGACGACCGCGACAGCGACCGGGACCGGAGCCGTGAACACGAGGTTCGGCATCGAGAGCCATCGCGTGTGGTAACTTGGCTCAAGCGCCGGGGTGGCAAGGCTGATTGCAGCGATGAAAAACACGGTGCCAACGGCTAAGGGCCACGCCATCCGGCGTGCGCGGTCCTGAAGGGGTCCGTCGGTCTTCATGACGAGCCATGTGGCACCGAGTAGAGCATAGCCAACGACAACCGCGAGACCGGTCAGAACCGAGAAGGCCGTGCACCAGTCGAACGGCCCACCGCCAAACATCCGCCCATTGACCTTCACGCCCTGCAGAACCGCGCCGAGCGTCACGCCCTGAAAGAAGGCGGCGATCGTCGAGCCGCAGATGAAGGAGGCGTCCCACCAACCTCGCCGACGTTCGGAGCGCCAGCGAAATTCGAAGGCTACGCCGCGGAAGATCAGCGCAAGCAACATGATGTACACAGGCAGGTAGACGGCAGGCATGAGGATCGCGAACGCCAGCGGGAAGGCTGCGAAAAGCCCCCCGCCCCCCAGCACCAGCCAGGTTTCGTTGCCGTCCCAAACGGGAGCAACACTGTTCATGATGACGTCTCGGTCTGGCTTTCCAGGATAGAGTGGGAACAGGATGCCGAGCCCGAGATCGAACCCGTCAAGGACGACATAGGCGGCGATTGCCGAAGCGATGATCGCCGCCCAAACAATTGTGAGATCGAGGTGCATCACAGATCCTCAGGCTTGGGGAGCGTTCGCGGGTCCATCGCCGGCGCCGGCGTGATTCCGGCCGCCCGCAGCGGCTTGCGCGTTGCCGCCTCAAGCCCTGGCTCACCGGTATGTGGTGACTTCGCCATGAGGCGAAGCATGTAAAGCGTCCCGGCGCCGAATACCGCGAAGTAGACCAGGATGAAGGCGATGAGGGTTGCGCCGACCGCCCCAGCAGACACAGGCGCGACGCTCTCTCGTGTGCGTAGGAGACCGAAGACGGTATAGGGCTGGCGTCCAACCTCTGTGGTGATCCAGCCGGCAGTGATCGCGGCCAAGCCCGCCGGACTCATCACCACCGCGGTCCATAGCAGCGCGCGGTTCGAATAGAGCGTGCGATGCCAGCGGCACCACAAACCCCAGACGCCCAACGCCAGCATCAGTAACCCTAGGCCAACCATCACGCGGAAGGACCAGAAAACAATCGCAACAGGCGGCTGCTGATCTCGCGGTATGGTGTCGAGGCCGGCAAGCGGCGCGTTGATATCGTGTTTGAGGATCAGGCTTCCCAGCTTCGGAATCGCGACGGCATAGTCCACTCGGCGCTCACGTTCGTTTGGCACCCCGAACAGGTACAACGGAGCGCCCGACGGGTGGCTCTCGAAGTGTCCCTCCATCGCCATCACCTTCTGTGGCTGATGTCCGAGGGTGTTCAGTCCGTGCTGGTCGCCGATGACGATCTGAATCGGAACTACGATGGCCGCCATCCACATTGCCATCGAGAACATCGTGCGGACGGCAGCGCCGGCATCGGCCCTGCCCTTGAGAAGGTGCCAGGCCCCGACGCCCCCAATTACGAACGCCGTTCCAAGGTAGGCAGCGCAAACCGTATGAAGCAGACGATAGGGAAAGGATGGGTTGAACACTGTCAGCCAGAAGCTGACCGGCAGGAACCGGCCCGTCGCCGGGTCTATCGTGTAGCCGGTCGGCGTCTGCATCCAGCTATTCACGGAAAGGATCCAGAATGCTGACGTACAGGTCCCCACAGCAACGGCGGCGCAGGCGAACATGTGCAGCCCGGGGCCCACGCGATCGCGGCCGAACAGCATGATTCCGAGGAAGCCTGCCTCCAGAAAGAAAGCCGAGAGCACCTCGTAGGCCATTGGCGGACCGATCACCGGACCGGCCTTGTCGGCGAAGGTCGCCCAGTTCGTACCGATCTCGTAGGACATGACAATGCCGGAGACGACGCCCATGGCAAAGGCGAGCGCGAAGATCTTAACCCAGTAGTTGAACAGGTTCAGATACCGGGCCTGCCGGGTTCGCAGCCAAAGCCAATTCAACACCGCCAGATAGCTCGCCAGCCCGATCGTGAACCCGGGAAACAGAAAGTGGATGGTGATCGTGAACGCGAACTGGGCTCGTGCGAGCATTACCCCATCAAGTTCATCTAACATGGCACCCCCAATTCTCAGCCGAAGACAGCGATAACGCCTTCCGTTCATCTAACCTCCAATTGAACCAGGGTTCTCGCAATCAGCCACTGGTTCAGCAGCATTCAAACGAAAGGCTAGCCTATCCATGCCCTGCGGCGTCGAAATGCGCAGCTCGTTGGCCTTCTCGATGATCTCGACGCGGCGCTGGCTGTAATGCTCGATCACCTCGCGCGAGACGCCGGCGATCTCGAACCGGCCGTGCTTGCCGGTCGAGACGGTCTCGTAGCCGAGCGCCTGGATCCTTCCCCGAAACGCAGCCGCGTGGATCAAGCCAAGCGTGGTGTTCTTCGTGAAGAGCTGGTTGTTCCCCAACGCGACCCACGTACCATCGGCGCGCTGTGTGACCGGCGCGACGACGGCGTGGATGTGGCCGTTGGGGTCCAACTTGCGGCTGGTGTCGTGCTGGAACAGCGCATAGACGAGGTTGCCGGTGCGGACCGCCTTGCCGTTCTTGATCCGCGCGTAGCAGCGACCTTCGGCGATGGTCTTTTCCGCCCAGGCCATCGTGTCCTTGACGGCCGCGAGATTATTGACCGGCCGCCCAGGCCAAGCCCGGCGACCCCCTCCCCGCGCCATGCCGAATATTCGGAGGATCGCTCTACGGTGTAGTAATTGTCGGACGCGAAATACCTGGCCGGCTGTTTTTGAGGTCATTCCGGTGGAGAGCCGCGTGTTCGCTTTCGGCGGCAACGAGGCGTAAGCGGATGTTCGTTCATCTAGCGCGCGACGACGGGTTCGCGCCATCGGACGGAAAGGCCTACGTCCGTCGCCTCTGTCACGGTCACGCGTTCCAGGTATATGGCGGAACGACTGCGGTGTGGCTGCGGCGAATCGCAGGGAACATCCATGCTTTCGAGAGCCGCCCGATATAGGGGATATGCTCGTGACCGACATACCGACCCTGCGTCCGACGGCCGCGCCGGAGGCGCTTGTTGCACCGCTGCCCGGAAGAGGTGACCAGGTCGAGATGCGCGCGCACCTTCTGGGCACGCGGATCGACATGCGCGCGCTCACCGGATTCGGTGATCCCGAGACAGTTGAGCTGCAAGGCGCGGGCGCCTTCGTCTTCCGCTACGGCGCCGTTGTCATCGTCGGCGCAACATCTGCGGAAGAGGCGGGCATCCTGGCGCAGGTCGCGCCGCACGCCTCTGATCCGCCGGCCACGCCTGAGATCGAGACCGCTCGTATCGAACTCCGTGACGACGGCGAGGAGACGGTATTCGCCGACGGACGCATCCGGCTGCGAGAGGCGACTGCCGAGCGGCTGCTGCTCGCCGCCACGGTTCTAGCGCGCTCCGTGGTCCTCGCGCGCGACGAGCTTCGCATCGCGGACGCTTTCGACCGGATCGAGCCGCTTCTTGCCGATATGCGGGAGCATGGTCGCGCTCATCTGCCCATTCGCCAGATCATGCGCCAGATCGGCAGCGTCCTCTCCGCCCAGCACCGCGTCGTCGGACGAGCGCGGATCGGCGAAAAGCCGGATCTGCTCTGGGAGCATCCGGAGCTCGACCGTCTTTACGGACGCCTCGAGGCCGAATACGAGCTGGGCGATCGCACGCGCACCATCGAGCGCAAGCTCGAGATACTCGGCGACTCGGCCGAGTGGCTGCTGGACTTGGTGCAGGACAAACGCTCGTTGCGCCTCGAATTGTCCGTAATCGGACTCATCGCTTTCGAAGTGGCCATTGGTCTTTACGAGATCGCGTCTCGGTGGCCTCACTAACGCTGGCCTCATCCATCATGCGGCGTGTCATCGCCGCCCCGGATGTGAACAGGGGCCAAGTTTCAAGAAGCCGTTGAGGAGTCCAGAACGGCCGCGTCTGGGTCAGCATTCTCGGTCATGGAATGATCTAACGAAAGCCACGCCAGATACGTGCCGCGAGCGCGCACTAGGCGCCTGATGATGGCGGGAAGGCGCTGAACTCAGTGGCTACTGCGTCGAACGCATCGCGGAGCACTACGTCGAACGGCCGAGTTCCGCCCTCTTGGTTGAACGTCTCGGACGCGAGGCGCGTCGTGCCGACAGCGATCATCGCAAGAACCCGAAGCCTCGTCTCGCGCTCGGGCTCGGGCCATCGTTCGCACAGTGCTGCGAACAGTGCCTCCTCCTGCAATCGATAGCTCGCCTGCTTGCGCGCTCGCACCGAGGCGCTGCCGCGCATCAGGCGGTCCAGGGCCAGCATGTCGTCGTGCGAAATTGATGCACAGACGCTCAGCGCGGCGTCGCGTACAAGCATGAAGGGCGAACCACCCGCGGGCGCCTTGCGGATTTCGGCGGCAAACAGCCCGCCGATGTCGCTTTGCAGCGACAGCAGGATGTCATCCTTCGAATCGAAGTAGTGGAAGAAGGTTCGGCGCGAGATGCCCGCAGCGGTGGCGATCTCCTCAACCGTAGTTCCGTCGAAGCCCTTCTCGATGAACAGGGATACCCCGGCATCTGCGATCCGCCGGTGCGTCTCCCGACGCTTGCGCTCGCGAGTGCCCGGCAACGGAGGGGTGCTGGGAGAGTCGATCACCAAGAGCCTTCAAATATGTAGTTGCACCCAGTGCATTATTAGTTTTACACCGGGTGCAGATTTACCGAGAAGGACCGCTGATGACAAGGTGGACACAAGCCGACATACCCTCGCAGCATGGCCGAACGGTGATCGTCACCGGTACTGGCGGGCTCGGCTTCGAGGACGCACTCGCCCTGGCGCGTGCAGGTGCGTCCGTCGTCGTTGCGGGACGGAGCGGATCCAAAGGCGCCGAAGCCTTGAGCAGGATTCGTGCGGCCGTTCCTCCCGCCAACGTTTCCTTCGAGGAACTGGACCTCGCTAACCTCGCCTCAGTAGCGGCGTTCGCATCCCGGATCGCCGAACGTCACGCGGGCGTCGACGTGCTGATCAACAACGCCGGCGTGATGGTGCCGCCTCGCCGTGAAGTCACCACCGACGGTTTTGAACTCCAGTTCGGGACCAACCACCTCGGCCACTTCACTCTGACCGCACACCTGCTGCCGCTGCTGCGGGCGGGCGGACGTGTCGTTTCGCTCTCCAGCGTCGCCGCACGGGCAGGCGCCATCGACTTCGACAACCTGAACGCGACCCAAGGCTACGCTGCGATGAAAGCCTACAGCCAGTCGAAGCTCGCCTGCCTGATGTTCGGGCTGGAGCTCCAGCGGCGGAGCGACGCCATGGGCTGGGGCGTCCGCAGCATCACGACGCATCCCGGGATCGCGCGGACAGACCTCCTCCACAACGGTCCGGGGCGCCACAGCGCTCATGGGCTTGCGAGAACGCTTCTGCCGTTCCTGTTCCAGCCGGCCGATCGGGGGGCACTGCCCACGCTCTACGCGGCGACAGCGCACGACGCGGAGGGCGGCGCCTATTACGGCCCGGACGGCATCGCGGAGGTGCGTGGATATCCAACGACGGCGAAGGTGCCTGCGCAGGCGACGGACAGGACGGTCGCGGCGCGCCTCTGGCAGGTCTCCGAGGAGCTTACCGGCGTCCGCTTCCCGGACGGCCGTTCGCAGCCACGTGCCGCGTAAGAAGCGTTGTCGACGTCCCAGGGCCTGTGCATCCGTACCGGCGACGCTCGTCAAACGCGCGTCAGGATAGTGTCGGGCCGGGCTTACCATGCTCCACCACATAGGTCGCGAGGCTCTTCAATCGCCCGCCGGGCCGGTCGACTTGGTCCAGCACCTTGATGTCCGCCAACCAATGCCCCGAATCCACACGATGGAGCTGGTAGCCTCGCTGGTTGTTCAACAACGCAACGGGGGGGGTGATCCAGTGTATGCACTTGATGCGGTTGACGCGGAGAGCCCGTGCCGCCCGACGTGACGAACGTGGCGAGAAATTCGCTCGCCAGCGGCGCCGTTCGTCTGATTGCGCCGGCTCAGTATGAGACCAGCAAGATCGCCGACGTCTATTGTGAAACGATGCGTATCGTAATATATTCACCGTGTCGTTTGAAGCAGCATCGCTGGAGGCATGTGGCCGTGTCCGATCTAACAAGCCTGGAGATGCGTTCGCGCATCGATGCGGCAGGTGCGCTTCGGCTGTCGTTCGAGCGTACCACCGTCGGTGAACCCGCTGCCGACGAGGTGATCGTGCGGATCGAGGCGGCGCCGATCAATCCGTCCGACGTCCTGCTCCTGTTCGGTCCGGCCGATCCCGCCACTTTGCGGGCGTCGGGGTCGGGCTTCGACGCCGTCGTGGACGGGACCGTCCCTCGGGCGGTCCTGCCCGCGATCGCCGGACGCGTGGATCGGTCCCTGCCCGTCGGCAACGAAGGCGCCGGAACGGTGGTTCGCGCGGGGCGCGATGTCGAGCATCTGGTCGGCCGCCTCGTGGCGCTGCGCGCGTCCACCGGCACTTATTCCCAATATCAGCGGGTCAAGGCAGGCGGGTGCCTCGTCCTGCCGGACGGCCTGACCGCGCGCGCGGGTGCCGCCGCGTTCATCAATCCGCTGACCGCGCTCGGCATGACCGAGACGATGCGGCGCGAGGGGCATGTCGGCCTCGTCCATACGGCGGCCGCGTCCAACCTCGGGCAGATGCTCAACCGGCTGTGCCTCGCCGACGGCATTCCGCTCGTCAACATCGTCCGATCGTCCACGCAGGAGACGCTGCTGCGCGACCAGGGTGCGCGCCACGTGCTCGACAGCACCGCGCCGGGCTTCGCCGACAAGCTCGTCGATGCGCTCGAGAAGACCGGCGCGACGCTCGCCTTCGATGCGATCGGCGGGGGCAGGATGGCGTCCGACATCCTGATCGCGATGGAGACGGTCGCCGGGCGCAAGCTCACGCAATACAGCCGCTACGGCTCGCCGACCCGCAAGCAGGTTTATATCTACGGTGTCCTGGATCCCGGTCCCAAGGTCTTGGGCGGACCGATCGGCATGTCGTGGGGTGTCGGCGGCTGGCTGATGAGTTGGTTCTACGACACCCTGCCCGCGACCGACGTGGCACGGCTCAGGCAGCGCGTCGCGGACAATCTCGGCACGATCTTCGCGAGCCGCTATACGGCGGAGATCGGGTTGGCCGAGGCGCTGTCGCTCGATGTGATCCGCGCCTATTCTCGACGCGCCACCGGGGAGAAGTATCTGATCGCACCGCAGCGTGGCCTGCCATGACCGAGCTCAAGGCCGGGCGGAAACGCAGCGAGAGCTCGCGGCTGGCGATCCTCCAGGCGGCGTTCGCGCTGATGGAGGAAGTCGGCTTCGACCGCATGTCGATCGAGGGTGTGGCGGCGCGGGCCGGGGTCGGCAAGACCACCATCTATCGGTGGTGGGAAAGCCGCGGCGTGCTCGCGGTCGAGGCGTTCCTAACGATGGTGGAGCCGGCGATCGCCTTTCGTGAAACCGGCTCGGCGAAAGAGGACATGATCGCCCAGATGCAGGCGCTCGCGGAACTCTACCGTGGGCCGACCGGCCGCTTCGTTCGGGAGATGATTGGTTCCAGCCAGAGCGATCCCGCGATGCGCAGCGCGTTCCACGATCTGTTCCTGGCACCGCGACGGGAAGCGGCACGCGCCGTGTTCCGGCGCGGTCAGGCAGCCGGGGAGTTCCGATCGGATGTCGATGCCGATGCGGCGATCGACGCGCTGTACAGCCCGATCTACTACCGCCTGCTGGCGAGCGACGGCCCGATCGACGAACGCGCTGTGGCCAAGATCGCCGTGCTGGTGATGAACGGGCTCGGCGCCGCCACCTGACCGGAGACGGTCGCACGATACCCGATACGGCTCGTTCCGTCATTCAGAGACATTCCCGATGCCCGCAATCCTCTATGTCCTGGCCTTGGGGGCCTTTGCCCTCATCACCACCGAACAACGGTCGGTCTCTGGTTGCCGCTGGATGAAAGACGGGGGTCACGTCAGGTCGGCAGGAAGGCAGGAACGTCGCAGCGGGCATGAACCGGCGTCCGGTTGCCGCATGGACATATGGCGAGACACGCGCGAAGCTGCCGAGACGGCACAAGGCAGGGAGAAACGCACAAAAAAGCCGCCCTGAGGTATCTCGGGCGGTCATGGGCGTGTGGTGATTGGTTGCGGGGACAGGATTTGAACCTGTGACCTTCAGGTTATGAGCCTGACGAGCTACCGGGC
>NZ_JARFNJ010000072.1:0-516 GCF_029167165.1 Sphingomonas pollutisoli | reverse complement strand
GTTTTATCGCGCATGAAAACTTTCATGGCCGCATCGCTGTTGCACAGCGCGCTCATTTTTCCTGCCTGGCTCATCGGCATCTTCATCTTTGCCAATGGCGTATTGGCCAACTTGCTCATGAGCGGAGCTCCTACGCGACTGACAATCAGATTTTTCGCTGTCTCGTCCCGCACCCGCCGGTCCCGGTTATCAAGAAACGTCATTCCTGCGATACCCTTGACTGTTAATTTCCACGCATAACTGACCCGCCATTTCCATCTCAAACTGACCCACCCTTTGACTTGAGCCGCAAGGCTCAAGATGTGGATCAGGTTTTGTTTCTCTCCTTCTTCATGGGCGGTTGTTGGACTGCACTGCTGTGCTTGAAGCGGTAGCTGTCGTTGCCTGTTTCCAGAATATGGCAGTGATGGGTCAGGCGGTCCAGCAGGGCCGTGGTCATCTTGGCATCACCAAACACGCTGGCCCATTCGCTGAAGCTCAGGTTGGTGGTGATTACTACGCTGGTGCGTTCGTAAA
>NZ_JARFNJ010000071.1:0-516 GCF_029167165.1 Sphingomonas pollutisoli | reverse complement strand
CGACGAAGAGCATGAGGCGATCCGGGATCTGGTGCGGGCGCGGCGCTCTGCTCAGGAAGCGGCAACCTCAGCAAAGCAAATGGTGCGGAGCTTCCTACTTCGCCATGATCGACGGTATTGCGGCAAAACGGCGTGGACCAAAGCCTATTGGCGCTGGCTGTCAGAGCAACGTTTCGATTTTCCGCATCAGCAACTGGCCTTCGAGGAAGCAAAGCATCGCGTTCTGGAGGCACAGGCGCGCGTGGAAAGGCTGGAGGCGGCGCTCGCGGAAGCAGTGGAGGGCTGGCGATTTGCCGCTCTTGTTCGCAGCCTGCAGGCGCTGCGCGGAGTTCGCTTGATTGTCGCCGCAACTCTGATCGCCGAGGTTGGCGACTTGACGCGGTTCCAGAATCCGAAACAACTGATGGCCTACCTCGGGTTGGTGCCTTCGGAATATTCAAGCGGATCACGCGTCCATCGCGGCCGAATTACGCGGGCCGGCAACGCTCATGCCCGCACCATGCTTGTCGAGGCAGG
>NZ_JARFNJ010000070.1:0-519 GCF_029167165.1 Sphingomonas pollutisoli | reverse complement strand
TCATGTTTAAGTTGTAGCAAATCCCTCTTAAAAAAGTAGGATTACATCGGGGGGGGATTAGAGCTAGAACCTACTAAAGATAGCTCCGTCCTTTATTATAAAACCAGGGGGTGCGTTCTCCTGATCCCGAACTTCGTTCGGGATATGGCAGGCGCCGAATAAGTGTAAAAAAAAAAGAATCTATAATCTAGACTATCTAACCTAGACCACGAATTAGATCGGATTCGAACCGACACCTACTTCCGTGACAAGGAAGTCCTCGACCAATTAAGTTACTAATTCTAAGTATTATATTACGGCGAAGCCTGCACGCTAACAAAATTAATTCCTTTCTTATTAATTTATATTTAACTCACTAAGTGAAGTATATTTTTATACACATAAATTAAGCTAACAAAACATCAAATAAAAATAACACATAAAACGGAGCTTGGCTGCCTTCGTATTTTCGTATCCGAAGGATCTGAAAATCGCCAGCCTAAATCGAACACCCACTTTACTAGTATTAACGCACAATTC
>NZ_JARFNJ010000069.1:0-521 GCF_029167165.1 Sphingomonas pollutisoli | reverse complement strand
TAGACCCAATGACTGCCGGGAGCCATTTTGGCTCCGATCTGCGTTGCTCGCCTGGGGGTCAGAGCAAAGGAGATAGTCGATGGCAAAAGGTACCAAATACATCGGGCTGGACGTGCATAAGGAAACTGTCGCGGTGGCGGTCGCCGAAGGTGAGCGTGGCGGTGAGGTTCGCTTCTACGGTACGATCTCGAATGAGGATGATGCTGTGCGCGGTTTGGTCAAGCGGCTTGGCGGTTCCGGCACCACGCTCAGCTGGTGTTATGAGGCGGGGCCGTGCGGCTACGGGCTTCAGCGTCTCCTGACCAAGCTCGCTCAGCCCTGTATCGTTATTGCGCCGTCGATGATGCCCAGACGGCCTGGCGATCAGGTGAAGACCGATCGGCGTGATGCCATGACGCTGGCCCGCCTGCTGCGTGCTGGAGAGCTTGATCCGATCTGGGTGCCCGACGAAGAGCATGAGGCGATCCGGGATCTGGTGCGGGCGCGGCGCTCTGCTCAGGAAGCGGCAACCTCAGCAAAGC
>NZ_JARFNJ010000068.1:0-561 GCF_029167165.1 Sphingomonas pollutisoli | reverse complement strand
CGCTACATCATCGCCTGGAAGCTGTGCACCAACATGCGAGCCGAGGACGTCACCGACACGCTGGACCTCGCCCTGGCGGCTTCTGGTTGCGACAGCGCCACGGTGCTGCACAAACCTCGGCTACTCAGCGATAATGGCCCCAGCTACATCGCGGGTGAGCTGGCGGAATACATCGAGGCCCGGAAGATGAGCCATGTCCGCGGCGCCCCGTGTCATCCCCAAACCCAGGGCAAGATCGAGCGCTGGCACCAGACCCTGAAAAACCGCATTTTGCTGGAAAACTACTTCCTGCCCGGCGACCTCGAAGCCCACATCGAGGCCTTCGTCGAGCACTACAATCACCAGCGATACCACGAGAGCCTGGCCAATGTGACGCCTGCCGACGCCTACTTCGGCAGGGCTCCGGCAATCATCAAACTGCGCGAAAGGATCAAGCGACAGACCATCGAACATCGGCGCTTGCAGCACCGCAAGTTCGCCGCCTAACATCAACCCCCTGACGAGGTCCGCACTCCGCTAATCTACGCCGCGAGTTGTGCCGAATGTTCTGACGACGGACAG
>NZ_JARFNJ010000067.1:0-566 GCF_029167165.1 Sphingomonas pollutisoli | reverse complement strand
TACCGCAAGCGTTCCGCCGTCGCCCGCATCAACGCCGGCGATTACGACCCGCCCAATGGCGCCCCGGACCGGCCATCATAATTGTCGCTGGCTTCGCGCTCGGGAGCACCCTTGCTGAGGCAACGGGTAATTGTCGCCAGCGGCAATTACATGCCAACCATCCCATGCGCTTCAAACCCTCGCTTCCGGCCAGCGCCAGCGACAATTACCCAGCGTCGTAATTGTCGCTCGACGGTTGCTCCTCGCAACAGCAAATGGTAGCCAGAATTCACCAACCGGCGCGGCCACCTATCGGCCATCAAAATTGACGCCGACCGGACTCCGTAATCGTCGCGCTACACCTATCATCACAACGAAAGATCGAGACAATGACCCAGACGGACCTGTTCAATTCCTACGACCTCGGCGGCCTCACGCTGACGAACCGCATCGTCATGGCGCCGCTGACGCGCAACCGCGCCGGAGTTGGCCTCGTGCCCAGCGCGTTTGCGGCGGACTATTATGCCCAGCGCGCGAGCGCCGGGCTCCTCATTACCGAGGCGACTCAGGTCTCTCAGCAGGCCCAG
>NZ_JARFNJ010000066.1:0-605 GCF_029167165.1 Sphingomonas pollutisoli | reverse complement strand
CCGCCGACAACGCCTGCCGTGGTTGTCCCACGGCTCAAAAAGACACACCGCTGGGATGCCCCCGACGAGCTCTACCGAACGGTATACGCCTCGTGTGCGCGGCGGCCCCGGCTGCCGAGATGGCCGAAGGAGTTACCCTAGACTTTTTTGTTTTTCACGATTTCCACGACGGCAGCGAGGCCTAGGGCCAGGCGGGGACCGCCAGTATATCATTCCCGACGAGCTCTATCAAACGGTATGCGCCTCGCCCCGGTGGGACCAAAGACCAAAAAGTCGATTTTCGCGGTCTGGAAAAAGGCTAGGGTAAGTTTAATCAGCACAGGTTGAAAAAGTCTAGGGTAAGTTGCGAAAAAAGCTAGGGTAAGTTTGGAATGCTCATATTGAAAAAAAAAATCTAGGGTAAGTTTATTGCGCGCGCACATAGGAAAAGAGAGGGCAAGTCTGGAAAAAGTCTAGGGTAACTCCTTCCACCACATATTGGAAAAGTCTAGGGTAACTCCTCTCGTGCGGCAGGCGGACACCACCACCACTACGACTGTCTTAATAAGCCCCCCCGCCCAGGCCAGGTCTTGGTAGCAGCTGTGGTGAGTTGTGAAGAAGGCTAG
>NZ_JARFNJ010000065.1:0-619 GCF_029167165.1 Sphingomonas pollutisoli | reverse complement strand
TCTCATGACTGCCATCTGCGCTGCAGAACGAGTTTATCCTGCCGCCAACCTTTCGGCTAGCGGTGAATTTGGCCTGGCCGGAGTGCCGCGGGCTCCTGATCGACGACGATTGATCAAGCTCTCATCCGCGGATTGGTTACCGCACTACCCGTTGTCCGTCGCTGGACCTTCCTCATTCTAAGCACGGGCGTCGGACTTGCCTGCCCCAACGTTGACCGAGGATTGTCCATCACAGTCGGGTGCCCGCGACACACCGGCCAGGCCTATGTTGCCAGAGGGTTGAGCTGATGCTGAACCCCCTGGCAGGTCAAACCGTCACCTCCGGCTGCACCCGGCGAGCGATGTCCCAAGCGAAGCCCACGAGTTCGCGAGCGATCGCCGTATTGACCTTGGGCTGTGGCTTGCCTGTCGCCGACAATCGGCGAAAACGCTGGCAAAGACGCACCTGCGCCTTCCAACCGATTGCCTGAATATCCTCAGGCAATCCCGCGACACGATCCCGATAACGTCGCTCTTCGCGGGCAGGTAGGCGATATGTCCAGCCTGCCTCGACAAGCATGGTGCGGGCATGAGCGTTGCCGGCCCGCGTAATTCGGCCGCGATGGACGCGTGATCCGCT